>JAKAMG010000042.1 GCA_021812985.1 Bacteroidota bacterium | reverse complement strand
AGATAAAAGAAATATATAAGAGGGTATTTTGCGATTTTGCGTGATTTTTAATTTTTTGTGGGAATTTAGGCTAATTTCGACGATTACGAATTAAGAATCGAGTTTTACTTGAATCGCCAAAGTACGGCGAATAAATTTGATCGAGACATGAACCCATCAAACGTACTATCATATCAGATAACTATATCGGAAACCCTACGCAGCCTAGAGCGGCCTGTACGGCCTGATGGGCGGGCTGCCTAGCGGGTTTCTACAAGATTGACTTCGGAGTTGCTAGGATTAAGAAGCTACTCCTCCCAAGAACGTTCAGTAAAACGTTCAGTGGATTTTCGAACGGATTAACGGAGTGAAGTAAAACGTTGGGGATTTAGTGGAGCTGAAGGGGATCGAACCCTCGACCTCGTGAATGCCATTCACGCGCTCTCCCAGCTGAGCTACAGCCCCATAATGCAAAAGGGAAACAACAATTTCAAGTTGAGGCGTTTTTCAATCTGGGAGGTGAGTGGTACAACCTCAGCCAATTCGAATCGACAGGGTCGATCCGGAGCGCTCTCCCAGTCCGTCTCATCAAGGATGAGACGGATCCGGCCCGGATGATGCAGGACGGACTGAGCTACAGCCCCATAATGCAAAAGGGAAACAACAATTTCAAGTTGAGGCGTTTTTCAATCTGGGAGGTGAGTGGTACAACCTCAGCCAATTCGAATCGACAGGGTCGATCCGGAGCGCTCTCCCAGTCCGTCTCATCAAGGATGAGACGGATTCGGCCCGGATGATGCAGGACGGACTGAGCTACAGCCCCATATTTGTGAAAGAATATCTGTTCGAAATCTGACACAATATAGATTCCAGAGCTTTTATCTGCAAGGATATAGATTCTCAGCGCGATTCGGAAGTCCCAGGGAGGTTTGTAACTAATGGGGATCATCTTTAACTTGAACCATTCGAGGCTAAATTCAACCCAATGAACGTCGATTTGAAAAATAGCGGGCTGGTCGTTTCTGAAGACCTTCTTCGCCTCTTTGAGGGTATCGGCGAAGGAGTCATAGTCACAAATCGATTCGGAGAGATTGTTGGGATGAACAGCGCTGCCGAGGCCATGTTCGGCCTCAGCAAAGAGATGAATATTCACAAGAATTCAGCCATCCTGCTCAACGGCCTTTGCGACCCCGATACAAAAAAGCAGGTCCTTCCACCTAATCTGCCGTTCAATCAGACGATTGCCACTGAGCGCCCTGTCGAGTCACGCGAGTTTCTCGTCAGAAGGCCTGACGGCAAGGAGTTTTACGTCCAAATCTCAACGTCTCCGTTCTTCGGCGACGATAACGCCCTCGCCGGTACGCTTGGCATACTCATCGATGTTTCCAACCGCCGCAGACTTGAGGAGACACTCACGCAGAGAAATCTTCAGCTGAGTGCGATTAACAGGATAGCGACGCTTCTCAATCGCACGATAGATTTCAGGGAAGTCCTCGAATATTCCGTCAGGCAGACGATGGACATATTCACGGGCGATGCGGGTGCAGTGCTTCTACCTGACAAGGCAGGGCGCAGAATATACGTGGCCGCAAGCGCAAACCTTGGCGAAGAATTCCTTTCGGAGGTCCACGGCTCAGAGGTTGCTTCGACGATCTTCGGAAGAGTGCTTAGGCTTGCAACTGTTGAGTCTGTCAGCCGCAGCGAGAACTTCGAATGGATGCCGCGTTCGATGAAGAAGTCCCCTTTTGCATCAGTAGTCGTTTTCCCGCTCAGGGCTAAAGGGAGATCCGTCGGTGTTGGAGCGCTCTTCAGTGAAAGCGAGCGAGTCCTCGAAGACGCGCAGCGCGAGATTATGGAAGGCATCGGGACCGTCATCGGAGCCGCCATCGAAAACTCGAGACTTCATGAAGAAACTATACAGAAGACGAGACTGCTCGAGAGCAAGAACAAGGAGCTCCAGCAGTTTACTTACGCAATAACTCATGACCTGAAGTCCCCGATACTTGTCATCGAAGGTTTTGCCAGAGAGCTCAAAAGAAGCGGTCGGCTCGAGGTTGAACAGGATGTTCTAATAGACGCCATAATGAATTCTTCGGCGCGGCTCCACTCTCTAGTCAACGACCTGCTCGACCTTGCTCGCGTGGGGAGCGTTGAGACTGTCATCGAGGAGACCGATGTCGGCGAGCTTGTCAACCGTGTGCTGAGCGATCTTTCCATCAGGCTCGCCGAGAAGAAAATAAAGGTCACTCTCGACGGCAATTTCCCGAAGCTTTATCTGGTCGCGCGTTATGTAGAGAGGATTTTTACGAATCTCATAGACAACGCCATAAAATATATGGGCGACCAGCCGAACCCGCAGCTTACCATCGGGGCGAACGATAAGGGGGACCACTATCTGTTGTTCGTGCGGGACAATGGAATAGGTATACCGCAGGAATTTCACGAGAGAATTTTCGCGATATTCCAGAGGGTCAAGACAAGCGACACCGAGAAAGTCGAAGGAAGCGGGCTTGGTCTCGCGTTTGTCAAGAAGATAGTCGAACTGAGCGGCGGCACCGTGTGGGTGGAGTCGGCGGGCAAAGGGAAAGGCTCGTCCTTCTACTTCACTCTCCCGAAACAATGACCCACCGTTGCTTGAGATACCGTCCACTTTCCACCTCTCGAATTCTCTATCCGGATCGATATGCTTAATCTTAAAAGAAAAACGGTCAAAGAGACTGTAGAACAGGACATCTATTCCGTCAGATTCCAGGATGCGATCCTGGATGCGCTTGCGGCTGTTATCTCTTCGGAGGACATCGACAAATCGACGTCGGCCGTGGTGAGCGCGGCGGGCCGTGCGTTCGGGGGTGATGCGTTTCTCTTCAGGCGTTCGGGTGAGAAGGCAGTCCTGACAAGCTATTCGTCCGAGAGGTTCTCGGAAATTGGGGCGCTTCTGAGGAAGACCGGGGTGCGTATTACAGCGGACAATATTCCGCTAGTCGGCGGAAGGGAGAAAATATTCGAGCTTCCCTTTGTGGAATTCGATGGCCCCTTCGCGCTCCTGGGAGACATGATCACGTCCGCGGCCTGCAGGAAAATTCAGAACGAGCTCCAGTTCAGTTTCGTCACCTGCGCGTCCGCCAAAATCGAGTCCAGCGATCTTTCGCTTCTTCTTCTCCTGACGGAGAAACCTCCCACACTTCGCAGGGATGTCGCGAGGTTCATGTTTCTCCTCACGGCCGCGTACCAAATATCATCTCTCAAGTCCCGACTTCGCGAACTGGAAACTAACTTCGATGAACAGTTCGTCAGGCTGAAGAAAGAAATCAGCGAGAAAGAAAGCGAACATCTCTCGCTTTTCCAGAATATGACGCTTGCGGCCGCGGTCCTGGATGAGCGGGGGGTGATAACCGAGGCCAACCCTGCGCTGAAAACAATTGCAGTAGCCGATCCGGTCGGGCAGTCGTTTGCCTCGCTCGTAAACGAGGAGAGCCGCAGGGAATTCATAGAGTTTATCTTGGGCTTAACGCCGGGCGCAGGCTCCACACGTTCGCTCGTGATCGGTGAAAAGCACTACAAGGCTTACGTCGTGGTGAAGGCAAGTCGGCCCGAGGGTGCCGGCGGAGCCTCAGTGTACCTCGTGGACGATTCTGCGGAGGTTGCGCTTAAACGTGAACTGGGAGAGACTATTGATGCCCTGAGAAGGGAAAATGAATCGTCTCAAAGGAACGCGTCCGATATCAGGAATTACTCTGAGGCTCTCGTAAGGGAATCGCGTCTCCCTCTTCTCGTAATTTCGGAGGGAAAAATAGCGAGCGTAAGCCGTGCAATGTCGGGACTGTTTGAAGTCGCCGTCGGAGAGGCCTTGGACGACTTCAAGGCGAGGCACGGATTGGAGTTCTCCGCCATTGAAGGGGCCGGCAGCGAGGCGATCGACAAACTTGGACGTTCCTTCTCCGTATTCATGTGGGATGTGGAAGGCAAGAGGTTCCTGGGCTTTGAGGAAATCTCTGAATTGAGGAAGGTGGAGCGTCAGCTTAGGCGGTCAAAAGCCGAGGCAGACAGACTCTTCAACGGGTTCCTCCCAGCGGCAGCTGTGACGAACGACCGGATTTCCAGGTGGAATGATATGTTCGGCACCACGTTCAGGGACTTCCTCGAGACCGAGAAAAACTTCGACGCATTTCTCCAGTACCTTGGCGAGTCCCCCGCCGCGTTCAAGTCAGAGTTGGGAGGAAGCAGCATCGTGATGAGGATGTGCCGTACCGTTGACAGGAAATATGTCAACCTTAGCGCAGCCTCTCTTGAAGATACGATCTTCCTGTTCCTCGAAGATATTACGGAGCAGGAGAACCTGAAGCAGCAGCTTCGTGCGACGCAGGGTCTCCTCAGCAGCGCCGTTGAATCCTCTGTCGACGAGCCGTTGTTTATTGTGGAAAATGGTGTGGCGCGAGCGATGAACATCGCAGCGAGAAGCAAACTCTCAATCGTGCTCGATGAACCTGTGGACACGCATAAGGTTCTGTCCGGCCTTGGCATATCGGGAAGCGATGATGTTGGAGAGGTCGGCGGAAACTACTATAGGGTCGAGACCGCGTCCATCGGAAATGCGGTTGTTTACAGGTTTAAGAACGTCAACATGGAAGTGGCTCAGCGCGCCGAGATGGAAAAGCTCCGGAGACGTCAGGTAATCCTCCGCGAGCTCGCCGCGGCAGAAAGATTTGAAGACATACTGAAGAGCCTCGGCGAGCTCATGGCAGGAGACAACTTTGTCGACGCGAAGGTAATTGGGGCCGGGACTCTGAATCTCGCGAAGCAAACAGGCGATGTATATTTGATGACGATGGCTTCAGGCAGAATTGAGCCTTCTCTGTCGCTGAGCCTCGGTGAAAGTGACATAGCGGCAGTGAAGCAAGGCGGGGTTATTCCGCAGGTCGAAGTCCCTGATACCACGTTCATGAACGTAGTGTCGCCCGGCGCCTCCGAGCTTATTGTGCGTGCCACGACAGTAGGAGAGGTCAGCGGCTTCGCCTCGGTGGCGATTGTCGGGCCTGCTCCCTCCCATCAGTATGTGGATGATATCGGCCGCATACTCGAGTCAGCCTCGTCTGTCGCGGCAGGTCTCCATGCCCGCAGGGCCGCAGAGAGAAAATTTGAAGAGAGCGGGAAAATCACCAGGGCTATCGTGGGGCTGACGGGGCTTGGCGAAGGCTCATTTGAAGACATTGCAAGGAAAACGATTGATCTCCTGAGGCAGGTGTACGGCGCCGAGGCCGCCGGAGTATATTCGACCGAGGGGCCGTCAATGACGCAGGTCGCCTCGAACGGAGCGCTCCCTTCAAGCCTTTCCGTGCCTGCTCTCAGATTCGGGACAGTCATGCCTGCCAACCAGTTGGAGAGCGCGGGAGTCAAGGCCGCGGAGGGCTATTTCTTCGCCGTGAAATCGAGGCGGCAGAAGCTTGCTCTCGTGTTTAACTTCTCAGCTCTCCCACCATCCGCATCGGAGCTAAGCGCGGTTTCGTCCGTGTCGCTGGACATGCTTGATTCACGAATGGCGGCGGATGAACAGACGAGAGTCTCGGAAAGACTCCTCGGGAGCTCGAAGTTCATGAGCGAGTTCATGACAAGACTCACAAACTCGGCGAACGTTGACGATGTCCTGAAACTTCTAGGTGAATCTCTTGCAGAGAGGGACAAGGAATCCAAAGTCTCTGTTGCGGCGGACGCAGCGGTGACGCGCAGCGGTCGTCCCATGGAACTGATCGAGAAAGATGAAAACGGCGCGGCGATATTCGAAGCGGATTTTGTAAACGTCGGGCTGGGAATCCTTAGCGTGAGGTGTGCGCGCGAGCCGATGTGCAGAATCATCGTCGGCCTTTCGATAGACAAGATTCGCGGTATATTTGCGATGAAACTGCCCGCCGCTCAAAACGAGGTCGCATCGCTGCGTTCAAGACTCGACGGCTCCAAGGAAGACTATTCCCGACTCCGCGATTCGATCGAAAAAATCCCGGCTTCGCTCCGTAACGCGCGCATATCAATAGACAACGCGCTGTCCAGGCTGTCATTCGTTCAGGGGAACGACCAGCTGATACAGGAGATACGGTTGCAGCTTGCCGCGGCGGCGAAGGAGGTGTCTGCAGACATCGACAGCTCGTCGAGGAGCCAGGATGAACTTTTCGACGCCGTTAGGATGGCGATTATGGAAACAGCCGCGCCCGGCCAGCCAAGAGTGAGAAACTTTGATTCCTCGGTTCTCACCGAATTCAGGGTCGATCAGGCCGCGTTCGATCTGCTTAAGGATTTGTTCGCCAATTTTGTCCTTTCGTCCGGAGCCGCTGACTGCGAAGTGCTGATGATGACAGCGCAGCCGAGTCCTAACGAGTCGGCTGAAGGGAAGGGAAGACACATAGGAGTCCGGCTTACTTCAACCGGAGGCGTGTCGCTGAGGGACGATGGCGTGCGAGCTTCGTCCTCCATACAAACGCTTGTCAGCAACCTTGAGAAGCTCGGTTATATCGCCGATACCCGCGCATTGGGGAATGAACTTACCATCGACGTGTGCGAGGTAAAACCCGCGGAGTCACACCTTCCCGGCACTCTGAACGCGATCCTCGTCGAGGACGACAAAAACCTCGTCGAGGAGGAGTCGCAGATGCTTCTGCGGGTGTTCTCGCGCCTTAAGGTGGCGGGGGATGCGGTTGAAGCAGCGAAAATTCTGGAGAACGAAAAGTTTGCAGCGGCGTTCATAGACCTTAGTCTCCCGTCAATCAACGGTCGTGAGCTCTGCCGGCAGATAAAGACCTCCCAGCCCGAATGCGTTACAGTGCTCCTGACCAACCGAGAAGGTGAGGAGAAATCTGAAGGAGTTGACTTCATGTCGTTGCGCCCGCTTCGGGAAGAAGACATCAGGGGTTTTATCAAGGCGGTTTAAGAAAGAACAGTTCGTACTAGGGGTGATGTGAAGGAGAAAGTGATGTCGGAGAGAATCTCGTTATGCATGATAGTACGAAATGAAGAGGAGACGCTCGATCGTTGCCTTAGCAGTGTCAGGGGGGCGGTTGATGAGATTGTCGTAGTGGACACTGGCTCTACCGATTCCACCGTCGAGGTTGCGCGCAACCATGCCGCTTCGGTGGTGATTCACAAGTGGAATGATGATTTTTCTGAAGCACGTAATCTTTCGCTTAGTTCCGCGACAGGTGACTGGATACTTGTCCTCGACGCGGACGAGGAGCTGACGCCGGAGAGTTGCGCCAGGCTTCGTGAGGCAGTGGCCTCGACGAGCGCTGACGGCCTTGAGGTAACCGTGCGAAGTGAGATGCCCCCGCAGGATATCATGAGATACGAAGACACGAAAATCGTGAGGCTCTTCAGGAACAGGAAAGAGTACCGATACATCATGCCCATACATGAGCAGATAAGGTCATCCATAGAGAATAACGGCGGGAACATTATCCCATCTGACCTCATGATTTCGCACCATGGTTACGCCAACGCCACCGTACAGGGTGGCGTGAATCGGGGGGAGAGGAACCTTAAGGTGCTGAACGCCGCCCTCTCGGCCTCGCCCGACAATGCTTATCTTCATTACCAAATTGGCGTTACGTTGATGAGCATCGGAAAGAAGGCCGACGCCTATCTTCATCTCAGAAGAGTCCCGGAGCTTGATATATCGGGGTTCGGCGCGGACATGCTTGAACGATTGTTTGTAAAACTGTCCCAGCTGGCGCTCGAGAGGAACGAAAACGCTGATGCTTTAAAATTCGCTAGGGCAAGCCAGGGCTACAATCCCAGGAATGAAATTGCGTTGTATGTCGAGGCAATTGCGCTTCTTTCGATGAACAGGATAAAGGAAGGGTACGGCGTGCTGTTGACAATAAGGGAAAGAGACGAGAAAGTGCTCCGCGTGGGAAGCCAGCTCGATCAACTAATTAATGCCTGTGAAGAGTCTCTGAAATCGTAAGGTTCGAGGCTGGGCCCTGTTTCTGGCAGTTTTTGGGGATTAAAGTTCCAAACACGTTGTCCGATACAATGGTAAAGGCACACAGGAGTGCCGAATCTCCCCGGTACAAACGTTCCGGGAAGTACGGCCGGTAAGTGTGCGGGCGCGGCGGTGCGAGGAGCGCCACCGAGGCTTGAGTCAAGTAACTCCTCTTGCGGCATGGATGCCGCGCAAAAAATAACATGGAGGTAACACACCATGGCGGACTTCTCAAATGGATTCCGCATAGCGACCAACGTGGGCGCTATGAACGCGTACAACGCGTTGAATCAGGTCAATCAACAGCTTCAGAGCTACCAGCTTCAGCTCGCCACCGGCAAGCGCATAAACAGCGCCGGAGACGATCCTGCTGGTTACACCATCGGCACTAAACTGGCGGCTCGTTCCGCTGGTTTGAGTCAGGCTCTGACGAACGTTGGTGACGCTCAGAACGTCCTCTCCACCGCAGAAGGTGGACTTCAGGCAATCAACAACATCCTCGTCAACATCAAGACCCTTGTGACTGAAGCCGGTAACGCCGGATTAGGTTCCGACGAACTTGGCGCAATCGTCACTCAGGTCAATGACTACCTTAACGAGGTTGGCCAGACGATTACCCAAACGAAGTTCAACGGGCAGGCGCTTCTCGATAAATCGTTTACAGGGAAGACCTTCCAGGTGGGCGCTGATAGCGGAGATACGTTGTCGGTCAGTCTGTCGACGGCAGTCGATTCGTCGTCCCTCAGCCTTACTAATCTGACTACGGCCAACATTGCCTCGGCTCTGGCCAGTGTCGACGCTGCGATCAATACTGTCTCTTCAGCGTTGCAGTACGTTGGTTCACTCGAGTCCCGACTCAGCTTTAAGTCGCAAGTCCTGCAGACTTCGATAACGAATACGCAGGCGGCGGAAAGCCAGATCATGGATGCGGATGTTGCGAAGGCCCAGGTCAACGCGACGAAGCTTCAGATCCTGGAGCAAACTGCCACGGTTCAGTTGGCGCAAGCCAATTCGACGCCGGGTGGTATACTCAGGCTATTCCAGTAACTCGTTTGAGAAAAGCACCCCTCTCATAAGGAGGGGTGCTTTTTCGCTTTTATTATTGAATGGCAATCCCAACTGAGTTTAAACTGAGGTAGAATGATGGAAGCAGCGGCGTATAAAGTTAAGAACGCATTTGACGGGTACAAGAAAAACGAAATTATGACGCTCAGCCCGGTCAGGCTGATACTTAAGCTTTACGATTATGTCCTGTTGAATTCCAGAAAGAGGGACGCGACAGCCGTAAACGCAGGGCTCACGCAGCTTATCGCGGCGCTCAATTTCGACTACAAAGAAATTTCGCTTGGTTTCTTCAAGCTTTACAGATATTGCCAGACGGAGTCCCAGAAGGGGAACTTCGAGGAAGTAGAGAAGGTGATAAGCGAATTAAGAGCCGCGTGGGCTCAGGCCTTTAAGCTTTCCTGACGGAAGGAGCGACGATATGTCAGTGTCTATCCCCTCTCTGAGCACGAGCACCAACAGCTCGAGCGCTGTCGATCAGCTCGTTTCTCTCTATATTCAGTCCGTGAGCACACCTGTTTACAACCTCCAGTCACAGCAGTCTCAGGTCAACTCACAGATCTCGATCCTGCAGAAACTTAAAAGCTCGCTTTCGAGTCTGCAAACTCAGGCAAGCAGCCTCGGTCAGATAGGGACGCTCTCCCCGCTGGCGGCCAGGACAGTATCGAGTTCCAATTCGACTGTCGTGACGGCCACCGCCACGTCGAGCGCGAATATTGGAACTCACTCGCTCCTGGTCACTCAGCTCGCGAAGAACGACACGTTGGTTTCAAGTCAGCTCACCCAATCTGGTACCGACATTTCGACCGCAACAGGCGCCGGAACTTTTACCTTTTCGGTAACAGTAAACGGTACCACGACAGACGTGAATGTGGCTGTGAATTCGGGCGACTCCAACTCGACGATAATGTCGAACATGGCGACGGCAGTGAATAGCCTTGGTCTGGGCGTGACGGCTTCCGTTGTCAATGATACTTCATCGACGGCCAGACTGGTCTTCCAGAGCAAGAGTAGCGGATCGACGAATGCCATTAGCGTCGCTGACGTGACCGGAACACTTGCCGCGAGCGTCGGCTGGACTAGCGGTGTCATCAGCGGGAGGACGGCTTCGACCTCCACAGGTGCCGGTTACGTGAACAGCTCGGCGAGCTCTCTCGATGCAAACTTCACTCTTGATGGTGTTCCTATCGTTAGAGGTTCAAACAGCGTGAGCGATGTCCTCACTGGAGTAACGCTCAACTTGGCGGCTGCGCAGCAACCTACTGACACGCCCGTAACGCTTAACGTTGCTCCCGATACCTCCGCGATACAGTCGACGGTGCAGGCTTTCATTTCCGCTTACAACAGCGCCATTAATACATTGAAATCTGACACGACGGATACCACGTCCACCGATTCAAGCGGAAACGTCTCTGTCACTCGGGCGCCTCTTGCTGGTAACGTTGCCTTCATGAACCTTTCCCTCTCAATGCAGGAAATACTGATGGGGCAGGTTAGCTCGGCGCAGAGCGGAAACCCGAACATGCTGAGCCAGGTTGGCATCACGCTTGGCAGTGATGGGACGCTTTCGATAAGCGACCAGTCGAAGTTCACGAGCGCGGTGACTACCAACCCCAGCGCATTTGTGGATTTGTTTAACTCGTCCTCCGGCGTCGCGGTACAGATGAATTCCCTGATGCAGCAGTATGTGCAGCCGGGTGGTACTATTGATCAGGAAGTTAACGGCGCTCAGGATCAGGTAACCGCGCTCTCAAACCAGATCAGCTCCATGCAGAATAACATAAACATTCAGGCTGATGCAGTTCGAAAGCAATACACGGCGTACGAGTCCCTCCTCATTCAGTTGAATTCGACGCAGAGCAGTCTAAACAACATTTGGAGTGGTATGGCCGCCAGTGGAATGGCGGTATAGACTGGCGTGGCGAGTTGTCAGGCCGGCATCTTGGCGCAAAGGAGATAATTGAAGATGGACGGTGAGAAGAAAGTTCGCGAAATTCTTGGACAAATTGTTGGAAACGCGAAGGAGCTTAAAGTGGCTGTTTCGGAAGGAAATCTTCTGAGATCGGCCGAGCTCACCGGTGAAAGAGTGGCCCTCGTGGAGGCTTTTAGAGAACTCCGGGACGCTAAAGTTTCTGTTGCTACATCCGATAAGAAGGGTGAGATGGAAATACTGCTGAAGAAAGCTGAAAAAGAGATATTTGAAGCAATCGGCTCGATCCACACCAGGTTGTCGGAGTTGCGCAAGGCATTAGCCTCGACGGAAGGTGCTAGGAAGATCGCAGCCTACAAGATACAAGGAGGCCCTTATGGCCATTAGTCCCATCGACCAGGCTCTCAACCTTGAAAATGTTAAGGAATTGAGGAAAAAATTGAACTCGTCATCGGACAAAATTTCTTCTACCGAAGAAACTTCTGCGGGGAGTAGCAGCGACAAGGTCGAGCTCTCGCCTGAAGCGAAGAAGCTTCATGACGCCCAAATGCAGAGTAAGCTGTCGGATATCCGCGGAAAGATCGATAGCGGGTTCTATAACTCCGACGAAGTGCTCAATGCTGTTGCCGGTTCGTTGGTCAAGGTCATCAAAGGGAATCTCTAGAGAGACCTAGCCAAGACGTAGGAAGTCCTGAGTTTTTAGATCGGCGCGTCCGACCGTGTACGAAGAGTGTACAGGTTGAACGCGCCAAGCTCATTTCGCCCAGCCAAGCTTTACTGAATCCTTTCATCAGATGCGCAGTTCCGCCCGAGAAATTTGTTCTAGGGCTCCCATGGGTTGTACCAGAAAAACTTGATTTTGCGGCCTTTCGGTGATAAAATAACGTGATTGAGTAGGAGCGAATGAGGAGTCTGATTGGCGTTGTTTTGTTAGTGTGTGGTCTATCTCTGATTCAGGCCGGATGTGCTCCTGACGCGCCACACGATAATCCTCTCGATCCATCATCCCCAAACTATACGAACGGGGGGCGAGTCACCGGCAGAATCCTTGGAATGAGCCTCCCTTACAACGGCGTCTCCAATGCCCTCGTTACCATACTTCAGAACGGTTCCGCCCAGCTTACAACCTCCGACGGCAGCTTCAGTTTCGCCGATGCCCCCTCGGGGCAAATTAAGTTGACCATTGCCAAGTCCGGCTACCTTACAGACACTCTCGCCATTGACCTTTCTGTCGGCTCAAATGTAGACACGACAGTCCACCTCGATGCTCTTCCACAAATAACCGGTGAGGAAGTTGTCACCTCAAAGATAGACCAATGGTGGCCGGGCCCTGTCTATTCCGCGACAGTCACCGCCAATGTGACTGATCCCGACGGCCAGGTAGATATCATGGATTCCACTGTTCAGGTACGTGTAGATTCGCTTTCATTTACCATGGACAGAATCACCGGCTCCACTTACCAGGTTGTCATCGACGATTCACAACTTCCGAACCAGGATCTTCAATGGCTTGTCGGGAAGGAACTGACGGTAATCGCTCGGGATCATGAGGATGCGGTGGGCTCTTCCTCCCCCTTCTTTGTATCAAGAATCATTGAACCTGAAGCGATGCCGACTTCGCCGGTTGGCCTCCAGATCACGACCCCTTCACCGGTTCTGGAATGGAATCCACCTTCAGTCACTTACAACTACACCTATGAACTCCAGGTTGTGCATATAGACACGAGCACAGGGATTCAGACACTCGTCTGGTCGGAATCAGGGATCATCTCGCCAGGGGGTACCTTCAGTTATCCGGGGACCCTCAGCTCCGGGACATATTACTGGACGGTGGCGATTATCGACGACTACGGGAATAGTTCCAGGTCGAAGGAAGCGTCGTTCAAGGTGCAATAGGGAAAACACGATGTCAGACCAGCAAAGAGACAATTTCACAGTCCTCTACGAGATAGCGCAGCGAATCAACCAGATTCTTGACGAAGAGCAATTGCTCGAGGAAGTACTCGAGACCGCGATGTCCCATCTCGATGCGGAAAGAGGATACATAGTGATGGCAAACCCGGCGGACAAGCGGGGATTCAACGTCGTCGTTTCAAAAAACTTCAGCACGCCGAAAGCTGCGGATGAATCTGCCGCCTCGTCTTCCGTAATAAATGAGGTGTTCACTTCGGGGAAGCCCGTGTTGACTTTCGATGCGCTCAGCGACGAACGGTTCGAAGCGTCGAGAAGCATTGTGGCACAACAGCTCATGTCGATCATTTGCGTTCCTCTTCGGATTCGTGAAATGACCACCGGCGCAATCTATCTGGACAGCTCGAGATCAAGGGGGAAATTCAACGATGAATCGCTGAAATTTCTGGCGGTCTTTGGAAACCTGGCGGCAGTCGCCGTGGAGAACGCTCAGCGCTATGACAGGCTGAGGAGCGAGAACGATCGCCTCAAGAGCGAGGTCAGCAGCACAAATCTTTTTCCCGGCATTATTGGCAAAAGCAAGCCGTGGAAGGGAGCGCTAGACCTGGTCCAGCGCGTCGTCGATACGGATGTCTCAGTCCTGATAACGGGAGAAAGTGGAACGGGAAAGGAACTCATAGCTCGCGCGATACATAACCAGGGAAGGAGAAGAGACGCAGCATTCATCGCTATCAACTGTTCTGCCATTCCTGAACAGCTGCTGGAGAGCGAGCTCTTTGGTTACAAGAAGGGAGCTTTCACCGGTGCCAATTCAGACAAGAAGGGGCTGATCGAATTCGCGGATGGCGGTACTCTCTTCCTCGATGAGATCGGCGACTTTCCCGTGGCTTTGCAGGCCAAGCTCTTGAGAGTCCTGCAGGAAAGGGAGATAAGAAGGCTCGGGGACGTGGAAAGCCGCAGAGTTGACGTGAGGATAATCTCTGCCACCAACAAGGAACTCCGATCTGAAATAAAAGAGGGGAGGTTTCGGGAAGACCTCTACTTCCGGCTGAATATCGTCGAAATTCATCTCCCCGCTCTCAGAGACAGGTCTGATGACATTCCTATTCTCGCAAACCATTTCATGAAGAAGGCGGCAGAGACTCATGGCCGGGGCGTCAGAAAGCTTTCCTCCGGATGCATGTCAGGGCTTCTGAAGCACCCTTGGTACGGCAACGTCCGTGAGCTGCAGAACGTGATCGAGAGGGCGGTCGTCCTTTCGAGGGGCGATGAGCTCACCGAAGATGATCTCAAACTCGAGCGTTACTCAGAAGAGGAGTTGGTACAATCGGGGATGACGCTTGAGGATTTCGAGCGCAAGCTGGTTGAGAAGACCCTGAGTGAGACCGGCGGCAACAGAACTAGAACGGCAGAAAAACTAGGCGTCTCGTTGCGATGGCTGCAATACAGGTTGAAGGAATGGGGCGGTGACGCAAAGTAGCTTCACGATTCTCGAGCTGATAAGCCAAAGCCCCACCACTAGCGTCTACAAGGCCCATCAAAACGTACTCGACAGGACGGTACTTCTGAAAGTCCTTCACAAACACCTCCTGCGAGACAGGGATCTTGTGGCTCGTTTTTCGCGCGAGGCAAAGGCATGTGCCATACTCAAGTCCGAGAACATTGTTCAGGTCCACGATCTGACGGAGGTCGATGGTGCGCCGGCTATAGTGATGGAATACGTGGACGGCAAATCTCTTGCGGAGTTGCTCGAAGACGAAAGCAATAGGTCCGAAGAGCTTCTCCTCAAAGTTGCCCGTGCCGTCCTTCGCGCCCTCGCTTATGCTCATGAGAGCGGGGTCACGCATCGCGACATCAAGCCTGGGAACATACTGATATCAGAGGGCGGGGTTATAAAGGTGACTGATTTTGGTCTGGCTGCCGTCTCTGACGCTCCTTCGCTGACGATGGAAGGAAGCCTGATCGGCACTCCGGCGTATATGTCTCCCGAACAGGCACGGGGTGAAGTCGTCGACAACAGAACGGATATTTTCTCTCTTGGTGTGACGCTTGTTGAGGTGTTGACTGGCGACAAGATCCTGGCAGGTAGATCTTATGCCGAGTGCATAAACAAGATTCAATCGTTCGATGTCGGATCCCTCGAGTACCTGCGCCCGAGATGCTCCGCATTCACTTTTGATTTGCTCGCCCGTATGCTTCGGCCGGACAAGGACGCGAGGTTCGCGTCAGCGAGAGAGGCGCTGGACTTCCTCGAGTCGCAAGAGAAAAGTGAGGCCTCCTCAACGCGTGGCAGAAGGAGACGTTCGAACAGGGGCTGGCTCGTGGCGGGATTCGCCCTGGCAATTCTGCTTGTGACAGGACTTTCGATTATGCTCAGGCACTCGCCAACTGTTGAACCTCGAGTCAGCTCGGATTCCACCTCTCAGGCCAAGGCTGAAGGGCCTTCAAGTCTGAAGAGTCTGGTCACTGCCGGCGATAAGGTAAGGCCGGAGAATGTGGAACCGTCAAAAAGGAAAGATACTGAAGAAGATGGCGACGTTCGGAAGAAAGGGGATTCTCCCGCAAAGACTGTTCAGACTCCGACCAGTATATCAGTCGGCGCAGTCGAGAGTGATGACTCGGGCTACGTTTCGATACGCTGCACGCCGTGGGCAAAGATATACATTGACAGCGAGTACGCCGGGACAACTCCGATTCCCGGTTCGCTCAGGATTCCGGTCGGGGAACATACAGTTACATTCAACAACCCTAACTTTGCTCCGATAGTCAGGACGGTCAATATTCAGACAAACTCGCTGACGAGTGTCGAGACTAATTTCCTGTCCAACTCAGGTTATCTTCTTGTGAGCGTTGACCCATGGGGAGATGTTTATGTCGATGACCAATTCAGGGAGACCACGCCATCCGTTCAACCTATAGTTGTCTCTGCCGGGCTGCGGCGAATAAGGGTTCATAACCCGAATTTCCAGGATATAGTCAGGACCGTCTCAATTCCGGCGGGTGATACAACGAGAATAAGTTTCAGCTTTCTGACCCAAGGGAACAAATGACGGCACAATCATTGCAGATTATATTGTGATTGGACATGAATAGGTCAAAGCGGAAATACGGATCGATGGCCCTCTACGCGGCGTTTATTATTGTGATTTCGCTGCAAGGCGCTGTGTTTGCGCAGGATAGCGGCGTGCCCGACATGCCCTATCCGATGGTCGGAATGTGCTCAGCCAGGATAGAGGACAAGCTTTATTTCATAGGGGGTGCGCAGGGTTTGCAGGGCAAGAACATCGAGAACCTGCGAGGCACTTCAATCGTGCAGGCTTTTGACTTCGAAAATATGAGATGGGATACGAACGTTGCACCTCTCATGACGCCCAGAGTTTTTGCATGTGCCGTGGTCATGAATGACTCGATATACGTGATGGGCGGTGTGGACAGCCTTGGGCACGTTCTGAACAGCGTTGAAGTTTACGACCCGGCGACCAATACTTGGCGCTACGGCTCGCCGATGCTTATGGCGTCAAAAGGGGCAGCTGCGACTGTCTTTGACGATCATATATTCATATTCGGCGGGGGAAACGGGATGAGTGGCCCCACTTCTCAGGTGGAGGTATACTCCTCAGATGCCGGACGTTGGAAGTCAACTTATCCCATGGTTTTCGGGAGGGCATACCACAAAGTTATTCGGGTAAAAGGCCTTATGTACATAGTGGGAGGAGTTGGCGGGAGCGTCGGACCGATAAGTATAATCGAGACCTACGTCCCGACCGTGGGTACGACCAGCATTGCACTGACGCTTAAGAGACCAAGAATGCTTTTCGGGACAGTCGAGAACGGGGATTCAGTTTTCGTCATTTCAGGCATGGGGGGATCAGGTGGTGCGGATAACCACATTGAACTGCTGAATCTCGCCACCGAAGGGGGTGAAAGGGACTCTCTCCTCATGAATACGGTTGACTCGGCCCGCGTCGGCTTCGTTGCCGCGAAAGGGAATGATGGAAAGATTTATCTGTTTGGAGGCGTTTCGCCAGACTACAAGAATGGCCAGGTGGCCGTACCCACTGTAACTGCGTTGGGCGAGATCACCGATGTGAAGCAAATCCCGAACACGATCCCTCAGTCGTTCAGTCTAGGCCAGAACTACCCAAACCCGTTCAATCCGACAACCAATATACATTTTGACATACCAAGTCCGGGGAGTGATGTATCCCTCGAAGTCTACAACATGCTTGGAGAAAGTGTGAAGACGCTGGTAAAGGGGTATCTGCGTGGTGGGAGTTACGTCTTCACCTTCGATGGTGCGAATCTTCCGAGCGGAGCTTATATTTACAGGTTGGAAACACCAAAGGGAAGCACATACAGGAAAATGGTCCTGATCAAGTAATGGTTTACGGCACCCTGTTCGCAAGCCGGGAAAAGGTCCCTCCCCCCTCCAAACCTTTGTTTTCTTTTCAGCTGAATCCAATCAAGAGGGGCATATTCGGCCTTAGAACCTACTGGTTTCTCATTTTCATTATTCTTGCCGGCTTCTTTGAGTCTGCCTCTGCACAGGGTGTTTCAGGTGCCGATTCTACTCTTGCGGCAATCCGAACCCTTTTCGATAACGGCTCCTACATCTCTGCTGAGCTGCAGGCCAGGAGAGTTCTGGAGGACAAGACCGTTACCGACACTGAAAGGGTTAAGCTTGAAAAGTACATTGGTTTCGCACTTGTAGCGCAGGGGAAAAACACATCCGCCGTCGAGCATTTCATAAATGCGCTGAAAATTGACTCAAGTCTCACTCTCGATCCGGTTCTCACCTCTCCGAAAATATTGGCCGTGTTCGATTCGGCGAAGAGACAATTTCGGTCAGAGATTTCGGCGGACTTGTCAAAGCGCATTCCCTCTGAACCGGTTGTCGTGAAAAGCGGGCCGACTTTCAGGGCGATTCTTTTTCCGGGTTGGGAGCAATATCACCAGGGGAGAAAGAAGAAGGGGTACTTGCTCATGGGTGTTGGCGGGATAGCTGCGGCTTCGGCCATTGCATCCGACCTCCTAAGGCGGGATGCCCATACAAAATATCTGCAGGCCACTACGCCAGCGATGGCCCAGAGTCGTTACACGACATACAACACTTATTACAAGACAGAAATATATTCCGTATCGGCATTTGTACTGGTTTACATTTACTCTGAGTTTGATTCTTTCCTCGATCTCCCTCCTCATCTTGACGCGGATTATTCCGCTCAGACGCGCTCGCTGAGCCTGACCTTCCGTCTCCCGTTCTGATAGCTTTCGCACTTCCTGCATCGCGGATGCAATATTTGCGCGTGTCCTTCGGAACGTCCCTCCGATTCCGTGCAAACACGTCCTTTTTGCGACCTACGCTTCTGGCATGAAAATTGACCTTTTCTGCTGTAAAAACGGAGGTTCAAATGTTAAGGAAATTCTACACCGCATCATTCCTCGCCGTGCTCGGGCTGGTACTGGCCTGCGTTCCGGCGAGGGCGCAAATGATGATGGGGAGCTTTTCGCTTGAGGCTTCAGTCGAGGATGGACATGTAAATGTCTCCTGGGAGAAGCCGGAAAGCTTTGCCCTTAGTTATTACCTGCTCTACAGAGCGCAGGTCGCCGTAACAGACACAAGCCTCAATCTTAATTTCGTCCTCGTCGATTCCACTACGGCAAGGTCATATCAGGACACCACCGCTCCCGCGCCCAACATGATATTTGTCTACGTCGCGAAGGCCGTAGATTCCACGGGACATGTCAGGATGAGCAATATTGTCAGAGCATTCGTCAACTTCGGCGACTACAACAGAGACCGCGTCACGATCACATCGACACCGGTTGTGACGGCGTCTGTGGATTCTCTTTACACTTACCAGGTTGCGGCAGTCTCCTCAGATTCCACAGCCAAGCTTAAATACATGCTCGGCGAGGATCACCCGCCCCTCATGACAATCGACTCGACTGGTTTGATAACATGGATACCTCAGTCGAGAGGTTGGAGGGAAGTGAGTGTCATAGTCGTGTCAAGCCTTGGCGGTCGGACCAGGCAGGAGTTTACGATCAGGGTCGCCGGCCTCAACGCGCAAATCGCCGGAACAGTAACGGATACGCTGGGTAATCCATTATCGCACGTCGTGGTGAAGCTGTACCAGGGAGATGATGATTCCCCGTTTGATTACCACGCGGTGACGGATTCCAACGGCAATTACACAATCAATCATGTCGATGCCGGGCGCTACTTCGTGCGCGCGATCCCGCTCAACCAAGTTTATCTTCCTGAGTGGTACGATAACGTGTCCGAACTCAGGAACGCCACACGCATAGCGGTGACCATGGATACGGTCTATACTGCAGACTTTGCCCTCAGGAACCGCGTGCAGCATCTTCCGAAATTCGTCGTCTCCGGTACCGTGACTGACAGCACCGGCGCGGCGGTTAAGGGCTCCTGGGTTGTCTTCGCTGACGCCGGTTTCGTATTCAACTCCAGCCGGGAAGACCAGACGGATTGGGACCACGGTGTCAACTATCGTGACTTCTTCCGAAATCTTTGGCAGGAGCACCATGCCGACCACAATTTTGGACTTGATGGCGACACGCCTTATCTGCACAAGGTGTTTGTAGACAGCACGGGCGCGTACAGCGACACCCTCCCCCAGGGAAGATACGTCGCATTCGCGAAGGCTGACGGCTACTTCAGGACGTTCTTTAACAACGAACACAGCCTCCTCTCTGCAGACATACTGACACTGACCAGCGATACATCCAACATCAACTTCACGCTCCTGCCGATCCCGCCAGTAGTGCTGGGTCAGATCAGTGGAACGGTTTCCGACTCGACAAGCGGTGTCGGGATTCCTGCGAGGATAATCGCGTTCAGAGATGTATACAACTTTGCTGACACGCTCAAGATGCACGTCGCCGGCGCTTACTTCACGGATGCTGACAGCACCGGGGCTTATACACTGGCCGATCTCCCTCCCGGATACTATAAAATTCTGGCGGTGCCGCTGGGCGGATACGTCCCGTCATTCTACAGCCTCACCGGTCCGACCGTGCGCTGGAAAGACGCTTCGTCGGTGCAGGTGAACGGGACCTCCACGAGTGGTATAAACATATACCTCCTCGCTACGCCTGATTCCGTCTCCGGGTACACTTCTATCAACGGCACCATATCGCTCTCGGCCTCGGCCGCGTCAAGGATGAACAGCGTCTCCCTGACGACCGGAGTCGATGGAGCCATGGTCTATGCCGAAGACTACAGCGGGAACATCGTAGGTTACGGCGTGACGGGAAGCGATGGAAGCTACACGATCGCCGGTCTGACACCTGGCACCTACACCGTCTCCACGGATGCTTTCGGATACACCTCGACGAGCACTGCAACCTCAAGCCCGACGTACGACACGTCTACCGGAACTCCGGTATCGTCGACGACGAACCTGACGGTGTCGCCAGATATGGTGGCCGCTGTTCAACAGGCTCCCATTCAGCCTGTCAACTACAGTCTCGAGCAGAACTACCCCAATCCGTTCAATCCTACTACGCAGATAGCGTTCAGCGTGCCGACCTCGATGCACGTCACGGTCACGATATTCAATATACTTGGCCAGCGCATCGCGACATTGGTTGACGGACACATGAGCGCCGGCTCCCATGTGGTAACATGGAACGCGCGCAACCAGAACGGTGAAATGATGCCGACCGGAGTCTACTTCTACAGGCTCTCGACGCCGACTTTCACCGCGGTCAAGAAAATGTTGTTGCTGAAGTAAGGTCGTCCCTATCGACCCTTCTACCTGGAAGGCGGGCGGAGAAATTCGTCCGCCTTCTTTTTTTTGAAAATGCAAAATGGGCGGCCGGGCATTCTGTGAATCATACACTTGTTTTCAAAACGCGGCGAACATAACTTCTGAAAAGTGAAAATGACCGCTCAAACACTGGCACAATCTGGCATTAGGAAAACGTTTTCTCCCATGTCGCTGACCGGGATGTACCTTCTTATGGCGATATGTGTAACATGTTTCGCGCAGATGGCGGCGGGCCAGACATCAGCACCGGACACCCTTTCCAGGACGGCTAGGTCTACGATTGGCATATCCGCGACAGTTGCACGTGATACGTTGATGGCGGATAGCTTGCGGCTCCGGGCCGATTCATCGGCGGTCCGGAATGATACTGTGGCCGCAAAGAAAGACACGCTCGAAATCCTCACCAGTAATCCCGGGTACAACACAATACCCGGTTATCGAGTCCAGCTCATGTCCACTCAGAATCTTTCCGAAGCGATTGGAGCGAAGGCGGAGGCGGATAGTCTCCTTCAGGGGTACAACATCTACATAGTCTATGACTCGCCCTACTACAAAGTCAGGGTGGGTGATTTCCGTGCCCGCTATGAGGCAAACCAGGCAGTAGCAGCGATAACTGACCGTGGCTTCCCCAATGCCTGGGCCGTTCCCGACAATGTCTTCAGAAACCCGCCGCGAAAAAGCAACTGACCTCGAAGTTCTTCCGTGGTACAGTGTTATCAATCTGGGATAAGATGAAGATCCCAATCTTACTCCTCCTCTTCTTTTCCGCAGTTGCCAGGCCTGACCCGCGTCTCGCAAATTCCTCGCGCACTGAACGTGCCGGTTGGATCTACGTCCATCTTCAGGGACCTCCGCGGGTGATAGGGTACCAGGATGGTTATCTCCTCGCGCCGGAGATAGACGATGGGATACGCATGCTGAAGTTCTATCTTGGGAGGACCACGCACAAGGACTGGAATTTCTACAGAGACGCCGCGCGCAGGATGTTCTGGCCAAAACTGACCGACGAGTACAAGGCCGAGATATCTGGAATCGCCGAAGGGCTCAGAGACCGTGGGATGCGATACGATTCCATCGACATTACGGCGCTCAACGGGTGGATGGAAATCGCGTACTACTACCTGCCCAAATTGCGACGTGACCTCAGGATGGGAAGAACCGAAAATGACGCTCCCGGAAATTGCAGCGCGTTCATCGCGACGGGGAGCTATACCTCCGACGGCAGGATCGTCATGGCGCATAATTGCTGGACCGATTACATCATTGGAGAGCGCTGGAATATCATCGAAGATATTGTCCCCGAAAAGGGGAACAGGATACTCATGGACGCGTTCCCGGGATTCATACACAGCGGCGACGACTTCGCCGAGAACAGCGCGGGAATCCTGGTCAGCGAGACCACGATAACGCAGTT
The DNA here is from genome assembly GCA_021812985.1 of Bacteroidota bacterium. Taxonomy (GTDB): domain Bacteria; phylum Bacteroidota; class Ignavibacteria; order Kryptoniales; family JAKASW01; genus JAKASW01. Next base: position 5,089 of record JAKAMG010000042.1, on the reverse strand, counting down.
CAGAGGATTTGACCCGCGCGGGATTCCCGAATTCGAGCGGGCAAGGGAGGCGGAACAGTACTCGAACAGCATTGACGACTTTGTCCGTATCATGACAACCGGTGGCAACGGGGGATATGCGAACGACTGGCTCGTCGGCGACACGAAGACTAACGAGATTGCCCGGGTCGAATGCGGGCTAAATAGGCATAAAGTCTGGCGAACGAGGGACGGCTATTTCGTGGGATCCAATTTCCCGAGTGATCCGGCGATCATAAACGAGGAGACAGTCTTCAACCCTCGTGACAAGTACAGCTCAATGAACGACAGAAGGCTCCGCTGGGAGGCTCTGATGCGCGAATACAAAGGGAAGATCAACGCGGATCTGGCAGAGAGGTTTCTCGGCGACCACCACGATGAGGTGAGAAATAAGAACGGGGCCGATGCCTACGTGATTTGCGGGCACAACGACGAGGACCCGCGCGGCGTTCGGCAGTGGGGGTGGTCACGGTATAATCCAGCCGGTTCAGTGCAAGCGAAGGTCACGACTGCCGCTCTCGCGGCGAAGATGGAGTTCATCGCAAGGATGGGCCACCCGTGCGGGGAATCCTTTGTGGCGAAGAGGTTCTTTCTTGCGCACCCGGGTTACAGGTGGGAAGGGAAGTTTCTCCACGATATGATCGCCCATCCGTGGACCTTGTTCGGAGGAAAGAATTGAAGAAAAATACAACCACGGAGACACAAAGGCACAGAGGAGGAAGGACATTAGTATCCGTGTCTCGGTGCCTCTGTGGTCTGGTTCTGCCTGGAGGAGTGAAGTGAAACGAGATCCTGAGCCCGGGCAATTTGGAAAATTATCCAAGGGGCCGATCTCGCTGCATTTCCAACGGAGGAATCCCCTTGTCTCAGTATCTGCAGGTCTCCGTTTCTTCATACCCCTGTTTATCTTCATCACCTGCGGCTTGATCGTTGCTGGATGCAATCGCGGCCTCGCGCCTGTGCAGCCCTCCCCGAACGGGCAGACGGGATTTGGAGGAGAGATACATTTCGTCTCGCCGTGGCCCCCCGCGGACACCGTTCAGGATTTGCGCGTCGTCGCCTTTTATAAGTACCCTCCGACTAACATCTTTACGGAGGTCCTGTCCGGTCAGGCGATAGTTTATCCGGCCATCGGGACAACCGGGCTTTCAAAATTTGTCGACTCAGTTTCGTATGCCTTCACACTTGATTCGGCATCCACGTTTCAGTACATCGTCGTCGCGATGCAGTATGGTCCCGACGTCTTTCATGACTGGAGAGTCGTCGGGGCTTATGGATATTCTCACGGTGCCGGTTCCCCCCGGGCCATAAGCGTGCCACCTAATGCGATGTTAAAAGGAATTGATATTGATGTTGACTTCCAGAACACGCCGCCTACTCCTCTCGGCGGTGTCGCTTCTGCTTCTCGGCGACATTAGCTACCCACAGTCAAAGGTGACAGGAGTGGTACGCTCCGCGGAGGACTCCACGTCTCTCGTCGGGGCGACGATAATCCTTCGGTCGGCAGGACAATCGAGGCCGTTCACAAGGGGTCTTCTCACCGATTCTGAAGGGAGGTTTGTCTTCGAGGCGATTCCTGCCGGTGCGTATAGAGTGACTGCCTCCATGGTGGGCTACAGGCGACTTGTTGACACGCTGATCGTCAGAACCGGATTGAATGAGCGTGTCTTCTTTTACCTGCACACTTCGCCGGTGCAGACTCCGCAAGTGGTTGTGACTGCAAGCAAGCGGAGACAACTTCTGACTGAAGTTCCTGTCAGTGTCAGTCTGATGAGTTCACAGTCGATGGAACGGAGAAATGTCATCTCGCTTGGTGACGCGCTGCGATACGTGCCCGGAGTGAATTTTGTCCAGGATCAGCTGAATATCCGGGGTTCGAGCGGTTATGCGAGGGGGATAGGAAGCCGCGTCCTTCTGCTTGTGGACGGAATTCCGCTTCTGTCGGGCGACACCGGACTGGCGGTGTGGGAATCAATACCAGTTTCGGAGATTGACCACGTCGAGGTGGTGAAGGGTGCCGGATCTTCACTGTATGGATCGAGTGCGCTCGGCGGCGTAATTGACGTGATAACCAAGAATGATCTGGACGTGAATTCGACGGTGGCAAAGGTCTACGGAGGCTTGTACCAGGATCCGACATACACTCAGTGGAAGTGGTCTTCGAGGGAGCGATTTTTTCAGGGCGCGTCACTGACACATTCTCAGCCGATCGGTCTCGGCGATTTTGGCGTCACTGCCTCCCTGAGCTACAAGAAGGATGACGGTTATATCGAAAATAATTTCTTCAGAAGGCTGAACTTGTTCGTCAAAACCTCCGGGCACCTTGGAGAGAACAGGAGCCTCACGCTGTTCGGCGACGTTTTTAATCAGTACTCAGGCAACTTCCTCTACTGGCGGGATATCAACCACGCGCTGCAGCCGTCGGCAGGTTCGCTTGGACAATGGGTGAATTCGACGCGTGCCAACCTCGCGGGAATCTACACAAACGTGGTCTCGGACAAGCTTCTGTACATTCTCCGCGGAAGCTATTACTACAATCATTGGTACGACAACTTCGGGCAAACGCCGTCCGGGATTGGGGACTCGTCTACTTCCAGCACGGGATACGTGGAGTTTCAGGGTACATGGAACGTGGACCGGGCGACCGTTTTGACATTCGGCACCGACGGTCAGGCCGATTTCATTAATTCCAACTCGTTCACCGACAAGCGGAGCACTTCGGGGGCGCTTTACGTCCAGGCCGAACGGAGGTTCGACAAACTCCGCGCGACGGCGGGAGGGAGGTACGACTACGAAAAGATAGAGGGGAAGTCGTCGTTCAATCAGTTCAATCCAAAACTTGGATTCGTGTACGATCTCGGGCAAGGGAATTCGCTGAGGGCTTCAATCGGGACCGGCTTCCGTGCGCCCAGCGTCGGAGAGACTTACGCATCCATACAATCGGGGGGCGTGTCGATCATCCCAAACCCGTCGCTCCTTCCGGAGAGAAGCCTCTCGGAGGAAGTCGGAGGTAGACTCCCAGTGTCGTTTATCGGCGTTGTCGATGCCGCCATCTTTCAAAACGACTACTGGAATATGATTGAGCCGCAGTTCAACACCACCGGTCAAATTACATTTCAGAACGTCACGCGTGCCCGGGTCCAGGGATTTGAGATAGATGCGGCGAGCGATGCCGCCACAGATTTCCTGACGCTCAGGGCAAGTTATACATACGTGTACCCGAAGGATCTGACGACAGGAGAGATCCTGAAATACAGATCGCGTGAACTGTTCTATCTCTCGGCGGATTACAGTAAGTCAATTTATCGCGCTTCGATAGACTTCAGGTATATAAGCAGGTTCGAGAACTACGACAGGGATCTGGTACAGCTCGGGATCGTGGCGAACGGTAACGAGCGAGTCCCAGCCTACATTACCGATGTGCGGGCGGGAGTTGACTTCGCCTCATATGGCGTCCCGTTTTCTGCGACCATCGTGGTCAACAACATCTTCAACTACTACTACGTCGAGATGATAGGCAACATTGCACCACTCAGGAATTACTCGCTGGTGCTTACTACGAGGTTCTGAAAAAGGGCGGCGCGCTTGACATTCATGGATTAACCTGCTATATACACTCGACGATACAGTACACCCTCACTCGTCGTCACAAGCTGGTCGGGTAGCACTATGGATAGACGCCTAAGCACATCTCTCGTTATCTTACGTTTCAAGTAGCTCCATTCAGTTTTTTGTCCCATGCAGTAGAACACTCGAGTTCGCAGGTGAGGCTCAGTGAGATTTGAGCGGCGGCGATCCACCGCAATTTCAATCTGGCGAGGACAGATGAGGCTATTCCTTTCGTACAATGCGAAATCCTTCGTTTTGCAACAGAAGCTGGAGAGTCCTTTGTGGGGCCACTCGGCGAAAAAAGGAGGGGATTGTGCGCAATCGTGTAGATGAACCATTATGCCATCGCACGGATCATTTCAATTTGACCGACGCGGAGCTTAGAATTCTCCGGCTGTTGGCGGACGGGTGCAGCCGCGAAGGGATAGCAGAACGCCTGAGTTTGAGCGTCCACACTGTGAAATCCCATCTTGAGAGGGCGTATGGAAAACTGGGGGTTCACAATGGGACTGCGGCGGTCGCGAAGCTGATCAGGACTCACGTTCTGCCGGAAGCGGAAGAATTTCTCTGAACCTGGGTGATCGGCAAAATCAGCCTTTCGGCTGATTGCGAGGTCTGGAGAAGGAGATTAACTTGGCGTCGTCAGGGCTGCCTGCCAACGAGTCGTTTATCTTCGTGTAGTAAAGCATCGGAGGCTGACAATGAACATTTGTTCCTCACTGAAGATCTCGATCTGGGTCTTATTAATCACAGTATCAGCGGTGATGAGCGGTTATCCCCAGACATTTACAGTCAAGGGTAGGGTAACCGCTTCGGATATGCCCGTGAAATATGCGTCGGTTACCTTCATCGATCAGAATGACACATCGAGAAGATTCTTTGCACTTACTGACTCATCGGGAAACTACAGAGTTGACGTAGTCACATCTGTAAAGCCGCCACCCTCCCAGCCAACTACATTTGAGCTGGGACAGAACTATCCAAACCCCTTCCTGTCAACCACCACCATCCCCTATGAGATTAAAGAGCAGTCGAACATCACAATAAGCATTTACAATGTACTTGGTCAGATTGTGAGAGAGCTGAAATCGGGCGCGCAGAGTGCGGGGGTATACGGGATCGAGTGGGACGGGACGAACCGGTTCGGGAAGAGAGTGAGTCCGGGCGTATATCTTTATCATACCTCGAATGGGGGGAGAAGCCAATGCAGGAAGATGCTAGTCGGTATTGACGGCGGCGCAAAGGTTTATCAGCCCCCCTTGGTCTCAGGACAGGGAGATCGCTTCTGGAAAGTCGGCGGTGAGCTGTCATCACAAGGCCACCCCATCAGAGTGAGAATCGACAATGGTGCGAACACGAAGCCAAAGATACTGCTTCGGGAAATGTCTGGGATCGCGATTGGCCGTGACACCACTATTAACCTCGAAGTTGATCTTGGTATCATGGCGTACTCTTACTGCTA
>JAKAMG010000041.1 GCA_021812985.1 Bacteroidota bacterium | reverse complement strand
AAAAGAGACTCGAGCGGTCCTTGTACTGAGAAGTGACGCAAATGCTTTTCTTTACCCTCTTTTGAGTTCGTGGCCGGTGCCTAGTAGATCCGCGGAGAGCGCGCTGGTCGAGAGGAACGGGAACTATGCCCGGATCCTTAGCAAATCAAGATTCAAATCCGACACTGAGCTTCGACTTAAGTTTCCGTTGACTGATATGAGAATGCCGGCGGTCCAGGCTGCGCTCGGAAGACGGGGTATGACCGAAGGCTTCGATTACCGTGGTGGCAAAGTCCTCGCATATATAGTCCCTGTCTCTGGGACTCCGTGGCTTCTGCTGACGAAGATCGACGCTAAAGAGGTGTTCGCGGAAGTGAGTTACAGAGGGCGGGTTATCGCGGTCTTTGTAATCCTTTTTGTCATTCTGACGGCAGCTGTAATGGCGTTCCTCCATAGGCACAGGCAGGCGAACGTTTACAGGGAGCTTTATGAAGCACAGTCCGAAGCAAACATTAGCGCTCAAAGTCTGGCCGCAATAGTCAATTCTTCCAACGAAGGGATCATCGGGAAATCACTTGACGGTACAGTGATCAGCTGGAACCAGGGAGCCGAGAGGATATACGGTTACAAGGCGGGGGAAATGATTGGGCAGTCGATATCCAGACTCGTCCCGCCCGGGCACGATGATGATTTGCCGAGCATTCTTGAAAGTATAACCACAGGCAGGGAGGTTCGGGAGTATGAAACCATTAGGCGGCGGAAGGACGGCACGCTAATAAACGTGTCCATAAGTGTTTCACCAGTGCATGACGATCGGGGACGGGTCGTGTCAGCTTCAGTCATCGCACGTGATATCACCGAACGAAAACTCGAAGAGAATTTGAAGGCCGCCCGACTCCATCTGCTGGATACTTCCGAGACCCACGGGCTCGATGATATCCTCGGGCAAACCCTGGATGAAGCTGAAAAACTGACCGGCAGCCTGCTCAGTTTTTTCATCGTGATCGATGAAGACTTGGATACCATTTCAATGAGAAGCTGGTCAACAAGAACGAGGGAGCTTCACTGCGTCAAGGATGAAGAGTTCTCGCACAGTTCAATCAGCGCAGCCGGTATCTGGGCGGATTGCATCAGAGAGAGGCGGCCCATAATGCACAACGACTTTCACGCCTTGAACAAGCGAAAAGGACTGCCGGAAGGACACGCTGACATTGTCAGGGAACTTCTCATCCCGATATTTAGAAGAGAGAAGATAAGAGCGGTGCTTTGTGTCGCGAACAAGCCGGTCCCGTATGATGAGAGTGACGTCAGTATCGTCACCCGGCTGGCTGACTCGGCCTGGGATATATCGGAGAGGAAATGGTCTGAAGAGAGGCTGAAAGCGAGCGAGGAAAAGTACAGGCAAATCGTCGAAGCATCGAACGAAGGGATATTGTCGCTTGACGAAGATAGACGGCTGATATTCGTGAACAGGCAGTTCGCATCTATGCTCGGGTACTCTCCGGAAGAGCTGTTGGGGAAAAATTACGAGTCGCTCATGCCCGATGATCAGCTCGCGGAGGAGAGGAAGCAGGCGGCGATCCGTGCACAAGGCGTCGACGCCGTTTACGAAAGATGCTTTCTCACGAAGAATGGAGAGAGAAGGTGGACAATTGTTTCGGCTAAGGCTGTCGCTGACAGCTCGGGTAACCCGAATGGCGCGTTTGGAATGTTCACGGACATCACTTCGAGAAAAATCGCAGAGAAGGCCTTGCAGGAAAGCGAGGAAAAGTTTCGTGCGCTGGTCGAGGACTCTCCCATAGGAATCGCTATACATAATGGGAGGGGATTCCTCTACGTCAATCCTACAGCCATCAGAGAGACAGGATACTCGCCTGAGGAGCTCGGAATCATGGGTGTCACCGAAATAGTTCATCCGGAAGACAGGCCACTTCTCACCGAACGGATCCGTAGAAGGTTAAACGGAGACAATGTTCAGAGGGACGTAGAATTGCGGGTACTCAGCAGGGACGGCAAGGTGATTTGGACTGAGATGAGTGCCAGCCCCATCAACTATGAAGGCCACAGCGCGGTGCTGATAACTGCCCGCGATATAAGGGAGAAGAAGAAACTCGAGGAGCAGCTCCTTCAAGCTCAGAAAATGGAGGGAATAGGAAGGCTTGCCGGCGGCGTTGCCCATGACTTCAACAATCTCCTCGGCGTTCTAATCGGCTACACTCAGCTCATGATGCGCAAACTCAAGACCGCCGATCCAATGTATCACTATGCCCAACAGATGGACTCCGCGGCCAAACGCGGTGCAGATTTGACAAGGCAGCTTCTCACCTTCGCAAGAAAAGAGATAGCCTCACCCCAGCCTTTGTCTCCTAATGACGCAATAAAGTCACTCCAGAAAATGCTCGGCAAGCTTCTTGGTGAAAACGTAGACGTCAAGTTTGAGCCAGCTGCCAGCGCGTGGAACATAAAGATTGACCCCACGCAATTCGACCAGCTACTCGTTAACCTGGCGACGAATTCGAGGGACGCTATGGACGGGGCAGGGAGGATCGACATTGAGACCTCCAACCTGTGTGTCGACGACGAGTATGCTGAACGCAATGCTGATATGCAACCGGGAGACTACTTCATGATCACCTTCTCTGACAACGGAAGGGGAATGAACAGGGAAACGCTTGAGAGGATCTTCGAACCTTTCTTCACCACCAAGCCGAGAGGAGAGGGAACAGGCCTCGGGCTCTCCACCGTGTATGGGATAGTCAAACAGAACGGCGGAACGATAAGCGTTTACAGCGAAGAAGGTCGCGGTACGACATTCAAATTGTATTTCCCAAGGTACTATGGCGAAGTCGATGACGCGGACAAGCACGACGACATTTCAAATGGATCGGGAACTGAGACGGTGCTTGTGGTGGAGGATCAGAGGGAGCTTCTTGATCTGTCAAGGAACATACTTGAAGAGTTCGGCTACAAAGTCCTGGCTGCCGCTACTCCGGAGGAGGCAATCCTCTGGTGCATGGCCCGGAAGGAAAGGGTTCACGTCCTCCTTACAGATGTGATAATGCCTGGCATGAACGGCAAAGAATTGAGTGAAAAGGTACGCGAGTTAATACCGGACATCAGGACGGTGTTCATGTCTGGCTACACCGCGAATGTCATAGCAGAGAGCGGTGTGGTCGACGAAAGTATCGAGTTCATACAGAAACCCTTTACGCCGCATGAGCTTGCCAGGAAAATCCGCGAGGTGCTGGACTCCTAAGACAATTCAGCGGTTGCCGCGATAGAACGAGTAAAGTGCATAACCTATACAAGAGACTACATACCAGAAACGGAATAAAGGAAGATTCATGAGCAACAACATAGAGGGAAAAGTCATAGTAATAACCGGGGCGAGCAGCGGGCTGGGTGAGGCAGCAGCTCGCCATCTCTCTTCTCAGGGTGCAACAGTGGTTCTCGGCGCACGGCGCGTGAGCCGCATCGAATCGCTTGCGAAGGAACTTGTCGCCGGCGGGGCAAAGGCGCTTTCCGTGACCACTGACGTTACAAAACATGACCAGGTCAAGAGGCTCGTGGACACGGCAGTGAAAAGCTATGGGCGTGTAGACGTCATCATAAACAATGCCGGCCTAATGCCGCATTCTCCTCTGGATCGCCTTAAGATCGAGGACTGGGATCGAATGATAGATGTCAACTTAAAGGGAGTGCTCTATGGAATTGCGGCAGCTCTCCCGTACATGAAGGCTCAGCGCGGCGGTCACATAATAAACGTGTCCTCCGTCGCCGGGCACAAGGTTCGCCCAGGGAGCGCGGTTTACGCCGCCACAAAAACTGCCGTCAGAGTGTTATCGGAGGGATTGAGGCAGGAAGTCAAACCGTACAACATCAGGACAACAATAATCTCACCCGGTGCTGTGGCCACGGAACTTCCCGACAGCGTCACGGAGCCTGACGTCAGGGAAGGAATAAGGAAGTTCTATCAGATTGCGATTTCTGCCGATTCGTTCGCGAGGACTGTAGCCTTCGCGATAAGCCAGCCCGACGATGTCGACATCAACGAGATTCTCTTCAGGCCGACGCTTCAGGAACTCTGAATGCAACGGCTGGAATCTGTCAGGCCTCCGAGCGCTAGTGATTGCCATATGATCTAAAGATTCCGGAGAGAAATCCGATACTCAAGGTAGAGATCACTGGCCGGGGATTCGTTATCAGATTGCCCCCGGTTCCTCTCCTGTTCTCGTGCTGAGCTGGCTTGTTGGTGTCAGGATCGTAATAATTGAAATTGGAGCAATGGTGCGGGCTGAGAGAACGAATAGGAAACAATTCCATTCGTTCATCGGATTTCATGGAACGGTAAGTCCGATGAATGACCGGCCGTCTGCCCGTGTGCTTCATCTTTTCACCTTTTTTTAGTTGTATCGTCGTCTTCAGGCCGCGCCTCCCCGGGGTTTGCCTCCAATTTTGACGAGCCGGCGCGCCTGTCTGGTTCCGGGCTGGATGGGAACAACTAATCAGCACAAAGGAAGTAGAGATGCGAAGTGTTGGACCAGTACCGGCGGCATTATCACAGCGACGGCTATCGCTGCTTGCCGCCTTAGTGATCGCAGTCTCGGCAGCAGCGGTCTATTTCGGTGCGGCATGGACAACTGCCGCTTTTGCGATTGGACCTCAGATCAAGCGTCCGTTTAAGGGGGATATCGACGCGAGTGGAATTTTCTACGGTGGGGCGTATACAGGGGTGGCGATCATTTCTCTCATTATGGGGACAGCCCTGTTAATTTTGGGCGCCGCCCTTTACATCAGAAGAAGACGTTTCTCTGATGTGGCACAGAAGCTGCGCGAGGCGGAAGAGGGCCAGAGGAGGGCGGATGCCGCGGCGCGGCAGCTATCGGCCATCATCAATTCATCGGATGACGCCATCATCGGTAAGACTCTCGACGGGACGGTAACGAGCTGGAACAGTGGCGCGGCCAAGATTTACGGATTTACGGCCGGGGAAATTATCGGTAAACCCATCTCTAAGCTGGTTGTGCCGGGGCAGGAAGATGAATTTCCGCACATGCTGGAGGAAATAAGGCATGGGAGGCACATTGAGAATTACGAGACAGTCAGGCGGAGGAAGGATGGAACGGTTATCCACGTGGCGCTGACCGTTTCTCCAATACTGGATTCCAACGGGGAAGTCATCGGAGCCTCCACGACAGCAAGAGACATAACGCTGCGCAAGAGGGGGGAAGAGGCACTCCGGCTGAGCGAAGAAAGATATCGTTCTCTGTTTAAGCATTCGGCTCTCCCTTTGTTTGAGGAGGACTTGTCCGATGCAAAAAAGTTCCTCGAAGAGTTGAGAGGGGATGCGGCCGGAGACTGGGCCGGCTATTTCGACAAGCACCAGGAGATTCTGAAGAAGTGTGCCAGCCTCATCAGGATACGCGACGCTAACGAGGAGGGGGTGAGAATGTTCCCGGTAGAGAAGAAGCCGGAGACACTGGATCACGTCCTCTCGCACTTCGTCGAAGATACCTGGAATGGTTTCAAGGGGTTGCTGGTCGCGGTGGCCGAAGGGAAGACTCAGTATGCATGCGAAAGCAGAATATTGAATGCTGTGGGGGAGTACCGTGACGTCATCATAAGAGCATCCATTCCGCCTGAATCGCGAGGAAACCTGGAAAGAGTTCTCATCTCCTTCGTGGACATTACTGAGCAGAAACAAAGGGAGGCGCTCGATTCTTCCCGTCTCCATCTAGCTCACTATTCAATGACGCACTCGCTCGACGAACTTCTTGAAGAGACTCTGAACGAAACGGAGAAGCTTACCGGGAGTCTGATTGGATTCTTCCATTTCGTGGATCCTGACCAGGAGTCACTGACGCTTCAGAACTGGTCCACGCGGACGAAGAAGGTCTTTTGCAAGGCTGATGCGAAGGGGCAGCACTACCCTATAAGCGCGGCCGGAGTCTGGGTCGACTGTGTCCGCGAGCGTGCCGCCGTGATTCACAACGATTACGATTCAATTCCGCACAAGAGGGGGATGCCGGAAGGGCACGCGCGGGTGACACGGGAGCTTGTCGTTCCAATAATTCGCGGCGGGATCATCAAAGGAATCCTTGGAGTCGGCAACAAACCGGTTAATTACAATCAGCAGGATGTAGATATCGTCACGAAGCTTTCGGATCTTGCATGGGATATCGTGGACCGGAAGGAGAGCGAGAGAGCTCTGCTTGAGAGCGAGGAGAAATTCCGGGCTCTCGTAGAGGGCTCGGAGTCCGCCATATGGATTCATGACGGTAGGCAATTCCTGTACGCGAACCCCGCAACTCTCAGGATGACCGGATATACGGCAGACGAGTTCAAGACGGTTAACGTACGCGATATGATCGATACCGAACACCGTGAAACCCTCAGCAATCTGATCGAAAGGAGACTGGCCGGAGATGATGTGCCGAGCCATCTTGAATTCAGGATATGCGACAAGGAAGGGAAGGGAGTCTGGATAGATTTTAGCGGCACACTAATAAACTACCTCGGGCGACCGGCAATACTCGTCTCGGCTTATAACATTACGGAGAAGAAAAAACTCGAAGAACAACTTGCGCAGTCGCAGAAGATGGAGGGGATCGGACGGCTCGCCGGAGGGATAGCCCACGACTACAACAACATGCTCGGAGTAGTTATGGGATACACCCAGCTTCTTATGAAGAATCCGGAGGAAGGGAGCACGCTCCGGCGATACATTGGGCTCATAGATTCCGCCGCCAGACGGGCAGCAGACTTGACGAAGCAACTGATGGCTTTTGCCAGGCGCGAAGTGGCCTCTCCAAAAGCATTGAGCCCGAACGATGCGATAACCGCGCTTTGTGACATGATTTCGAAACTGAATGGGGAAGACATTACCCTGAGGTTCGTGCCGGGTGAAAACATGTGGAATATCCGGATCGATCCCACTCAATTCGATCAGATAATCCTGAATCTCTCCACCAATTCCAGGGACGCGATAAAGGGTGTGGGTAACATCACAATTGAGACCTCGAAGGCTAAGCTCAGCGAATCACTCGACGCGCGTCTTTCCGATCTTCCGCCGGGCGACTATGTAGTAATTGACTTTTCAGACGACGGTTGCGGCATACCGAAGAACTCACTTGACAAAATATTTGAGCCCTTCTTCACTACAAAGCCTAGGGGAAAAGGGACTGGGCTCGGTCTCTCCACTGTCTACGGCATAGTTAAACAAAACGGAGGAACAATAAACGTTTACAGCGAAGAGGGGAAAGGTGCAACTTTCAGGATCTATCTCCCTCGTTATGCGGGAGAAGTTGAACGACATGAAGGTGTGGTGGAAGCGGCTGATGTCCGGGGAGGTGAGACCATACTTGTAGTCGAAGACCAGCCGGAGCTTCTTGAGCTCGCAAAAACCAGCCTTGAAGAATTTGGCTATGTCGTCCTGGCCGCGTCGACACCGGCAGAGGGGATCGCGATAGGCGAGTACGAAAAGGATAAGATTTCTCTCTTGCTGACGGATGTGATAATGCCTGAGCTTAGCGGGAAGGATGTGAGTGATAGGATTCACTCGTTCAATCCGAGGATAAAGACTCTGTTCATGTCAGGGTACACGGCGGACATCATTGCCAACCGCGGAATACTTGAAGCTGGAGTGGAGTTCATTCAGAAACCGTTTACGCCTACCTCCCTAGCTAGGAAGGTAAGGCAGGTCCTGGACGCCTAAAAGGTATTCTCTCTTTCGCTAGGGACCAAATCTGCAGACGGAGGCGGCTCTTCGATTCTCATTGTTACGAGGGCTGAACGTCCGAAGCGCCGGCAATCAACTGTATGCTCGGCGCGGTTCTGTGTCCTCCTGAATGTTGGAGTTTGAGAAGAGGCGGCAGAGCGTGGTTCCGCCTGCCGCCGAACTGCTCGGACAAATAGTCATTCTACCGTGACGTATCTATCTTTGCTCGTCATGCATATTCCGCAGCGGGCGGGGCCGTCGTTTTCATATGTGTTGCCGCATGTCGTACAAACCTGATACTTTGAGGCCATGGATTCAACCTTGCCCGACTGCAGGCTATTCAGGGCCGATTCATAGAGCGCTTTGTGTCTCAACTCCGTCTTGTAAGCGTAATTAAATGAGATCAGAGCGATGGTCACATTCGCGGAGCTCCCGTCCTTTATAAAATCCGGGTACATAGTTTCCGACTCATAGGTTTCACCCTTTATGGCATCCTGAAGATTTTCCTTCGTAGACTTCACTTCGAACTTGGGTGTCACGTCAGGGGCCTTCTCGCCGAGCTGTTCCAGCGCGGCTTTGTGATTTCCTGCATGTATACTTTCCGCTTTCGAAGCGGCCTGGAACAGCAGCGCAACCTTGTGGAGTCCGTCTGCATCGGCCTTCTTTGCGTACGCCGCGTACTTGGAACTTGCCGTCGTTTCTCCGGTGAATGCCGACTTCAAATCATCGACGACCTTCTGCCTGTCCGCTGCATACGATGACACGATTGGAAAAATAAGCAGGGCGAGCAAAATGTCAACCGTCATGAAAAGTTGCTTACGCATACTTGCCTCCTTATCGTTTGTTGATCGCTGATTAGTAGTCCCCGGCTACTCCCGCGTTGCGCGGGGGACACCGGGATCGGACACGCCTTAGAGTTGACCCATCTGGAAAGTCACTCCGGCGGCATGCTTGAAAACCAGTTCTCCTCCGTAGTAACCCGCTCTTCCCACGGCTGCTGCCGCAATTAAGAAAAGGAGGAGCGAGGCAATGCGGAGGGCTCCACGGTATTTTTTTGCAATTGCCAGAATCACTCTGAAGGCTGCCGCCACCAACGCGAGCCACATTGCAAGCTTTGCTGCTGCTTCGTGCGTTTCAACGGCTTGTTTGAGTGTACCCGCCTCTTCAATTCCATCGGCGGCGTATGAGCCGGATAGGACCGCGGCTATCGCACCGATTGCACCGACGACCAGAAGTAGAAATGCCGTGTCTGCAAAGAACTTCCGCTTGAATATCAGACTTGCTGTTTCTGAAATGAAGCCGAGTATCAGAAGGGCGATAGGAAAGTGAACGACCATAGGATGGAAATGAGTGAAGTCGAGCATCTCAGCCTCCCGTTATGTCTTTCGAGTAGTCCAGCACCTATGCGAGTAGGGCGAGAGTGTGCGTAGGGTGCTGTGGTTGATTCCTGACAAGCGAATTTAGAAGGGGACTATCGCAATGTCAACACTCGTTGTGGCCTGAGAAAGTTCACCTCAGTCCGGAGGAACAAAGATATGGTAGTGCAGCGGGGAGTGCATGAATGCAGTAAGAGTATGGCGGGGGCCAAAACCCGCGAATTCAGTGCGCCTGGAGGGACTCGAACCCCCAACCAACAGATCCGAAGTCTGTTGCTCTATCCAATTGAGCTACAGGCGCGGTGACACAATTTATTGGGGGCGGGACGCAATTCCAAGCCACGACATTGCCGGGAGGCCGAGCCGGTGTTGCAGGGGAAAGGGCGCAGTGCAAGCTTAGACGAGTTACGAGAATCATTTCACAAATATTTGCAATTATTTGTGTAATGTGTTATAATTTCGCCAGATGAAGGATTTCGAGTTTAAGAAACTTTACTACTCCATCTCGGAAGTGAGCCGCATTACGGGGCTTGAGCAGCATGTCCTTAGATATTGGGAGTCGCAATTTCCTGAACTGAATCCTGCCAAGAATCGAGCCGGAAATAGGATCTACACGAACAAAGACATAAGTCTGATATTCGAGATCAAGCGGCTCGTGCGTGAAGAAGGATTCACGATTGAAGGCGCGAAGAAAGTCCTCGGTGCAAAGTTGGCCGGGGTCCCATTACCGTTAGCTGATGCCGAGGAAGTCGAGGCACCGGTGGGTGATCTGAAGGAGACACTGCTCGAAGTCCGGTCTTTCCTGAATGAGCTGGTTGAGAAGCTCGCAGGGAAGGGCTAAGAGTTAGGCTCGCAGTAACTTCTCCATGACGGCGTTATTGATTGGCTCGATCAAAAGGGCTATTTTATATGCGACGGAACGTGGCGCAGCCTGGTAGCGCACTACCTTGGGGTGGTAGGGGTCGCGGGTTCGAATCCCGCCGTTCCGACAATGACAGATTCTGTGATCGACACGCCTCTGATGAGGCGTGTTTTGTTTATGGGCGACGGAATGTTTAGTCCGCCCCAGACTCGGCGGACCAGATGAGCGAAGGTTTGTGGCTCCTTCGGGAGATGTTTGAACGAAGAAAGTCGGGAGGGAGTCTCAAGGACTTCTATATCGATGATCCCATCTCGTTCCCGAAGCGTTTTACCGTCGCCGAAGATGTCGAGACTGCCGCGCTCATAGCTGCGATGTTTGCGATCGGGCCAAGGTATGCCATACTGAGATCGCTAGAGCGTATCTTTGCAGAACTCGGCAAGTCACCGTATCGCTCGCTCATAAGTCTCGATCCAAGACAGTTGTTGAAGCGGATGGACGGCCATATCCAGTTCGCGTACAAGAACATCACCGGGAAGGATGTCGTGCAGATTCTTTATGCGACTAGGATGGTACTTCATTCTCACGATACGATACAGGGGGCGCTCAGAGCTTTGTCCAAGAATGGCGATGGCTCGCCTCGTACCATCCTGACCGGTCTGCTCGAGATGATGAAGTCAGTTGGTATTCCAGCCTCGCTTGGCGGTGAACTTACTCCCCGTGCCCGATCACTCCTCGCCAGCCCCAAGGAGGGAAGCGCATGCAAGAGAATGAATATGTTTCTAAGATGGATGACAAGAAAAGATGACATCGACTTTGGGTTGTATGAATGGCTGGGGACCGACAGACTAATTGTCCCGCTGGATGTTAACGTATCAAGGGCGGCCAGGAAACTTAGACTGACCAGTAGAAAGACTGATAACTGGAAAACTGCGGAAGAAATCACGGAGAAGCTGAGGGTCCTTGACCCTGTGGACCCAGTGAAGTACGATGTCCCCCTATTTCTATATGGTATAGAGCTGAGGAAAAAGACCAATGCGGCTTAAGTTCCTGCTGGTGATTATTTCGATGATGGTGTGTGCACATGCGTTTGCCCAGCCCAAAGTCATTCCACTCAATGTGGAAGGCGCCACAGCTTACGTCGGTGGTTTTGAGGAGCTGCACCACGTGTATGTCTCTCTTGATGATTTGGCGAAGGGGCTCGGACTCAGGACATTTGTCCTTCAGTCTTCTAACAAGACAAGCGTGTATTCTGATACCGGGAGTCTCCTCTTTACCCCTTCGAACAACTTCGTCGTGGTCTCTGTAGGAGGGAGGACAGACGTTGTACAGATGCCGCTTCCGGCCCTTTTGGCAAACGGCAAGCTTTACGTGACATCAGAATCGGCGTGCGACCTCGTCACACGAATCGCGAATGGGGCTCTGACATATGATGCTCAGAAATCGGAGCTCAGCTTCTCCCAGAGCGTCTCGATCACCCCGCAAATAACCTGGTTAGGCTCGGAATCAAAAGAGAACGGCGCCGTAATAGAGGTCAGGATGAATGCCCTGCCAAGAGCTTATGAGGCCTCCATAACCACGAGCGGGCTCGGCGGTCAGCCCGACATGCTGTACCTCACGCTGATGCCGGCCGAGGCGAACGTCAGCAGGCTCGATTCGACCCCGCCGACGAGTATTTACTCGGAGGTAATAGCCATACAGAATCCCAACTCCGTCCAGCTCAGTTTCAAACTCAAGGAGAAATACGCGTCCAAACAGGTCTATGTCGACAGCTCTTCAAATACAGTGATGATTGCCCTCTATTCCCAGGCGGATGTGAAGAAGATTTACTCGGAGGAAGTCAAGAAGAAGCTGGAGCAGGAAAAGAACAACTGGAAGCTCGATGTGATCGTGATAGATCCCGGCCATGGCGGAAAGGATCCAGGCACGATCGGCATGCGGGGGATTGAGGAGAAGAACGTGGCGCTCGCGATCGGACTCGATCTCAGGCGGGACCTGAACAAGCTCCTTCCGAACGTGAAGGTAGTTATGACGAGGGACAAAGATGTTTTTGTCCCACTCGACGAGCGCGGGCAGATTGCCAATGAGGCAGGGGGGAAGCTCTTCATAAGTCTTCATTGCAACGCGATGCCGCACAAGCCAAACCCGATGCATGGTATAGAGACCTACTTTCTTCGCCCCGGCAAGACGGGGGAGGCAATCAGGATAGCCGCTCAGGAAAATGCGGCCATCAAATATGAGAACGACTACGAGAAAAAATACAGGAGCTATGACGCCGACAACATGATACTCACGACAATGGCGCACAGCGCTTACGTGAAATATTCAGAGCAGCTGGCTCAGTTGATAGAAGACAACGTTTCGGCCGTCGCATCCGTGTCGGACAACGGCGTTAACCAGGCGGGATTCTATGTCCTGATAGGCGCATCAATGCCCGCTGTGCTTGTTGAAACTGGTTACCTCTCGAATCCCCGAGAGGCGGCATACCTGGGAAGCATCAGAGGACAGAGGGCAATCGCGAAGGGGATTGCGAACGCCGTTGTTAAATTTAAGGCAGAGTATGAGAAAAACTTCACGCAAAATTAAATCGGGCAACCGGGTCGAGGACATTACCAAGGAGATAGAGGCGTTTCTGAAAAGGAACCCGCTCGCATCCTTTAAGAAGCGCCAGCTCGCAAAGATACTCAGATACACTTCAGAGCACGAGTATTCCAGGTTCAAGCAGGCTCTCCGTCAGCTTGAAGGGAACGGAAGACTTCAGCAGACGGGGAGGCGGAAGCTCGCCGCTTCTCAGCGCATCGAGACGGCGGTAGGCAGGTTAAGCTTCGACCGGGATGGGAATATAATGGTTGAACCGGAGGCTCCGCTCGGCGACGAGGAGCTCAAGCTTAGGATGGTTGTCTCACCTTCGGGTCTCGGCGAGGCAAAGCCTGGCGACAGGGTTCGTGTGAACGTCGTCGGCGGTTCAGGTAGAGTACTTATAGCGAAGGTGTCTGAGGTCCTCGAGCGTGAAGAGAAGAAGATCGTCGGTACTGTTGAGCGACTCGGAAGCGCCTTCAAGATTACCGTACGCGACAGAGATTTGCCCGGATCCATCGATGTCTCGAGAAAGAAACTGAATGGAGCAGGCGAGGGGGATAAGGTAGTTGCAAAGCTCCTTGTCGACAGATACAGCGGTTACTCGGCCGAGGTCGTCAACGTACTCGGACAGGCCGGTGATCCGGAGGTCGAGCTCCAGGGGATCGCGGCCCAGTTCAACCTCAGAAGAGATTTCACGCGCGATGTGATTAGGGAGGCCGAAGCCATAAGGGAAGAGATACCCGCGGAAGAGGTGGCTTCGCGGCTTGATCTTCGGGATGAACTCATATGCACGATAGACCCGGAGGACGCCAGGGACTTTGACGACGCGGTTTCGCTGAAGAGAATCTCTGAAGATCAGTTCGAGCTCGGAGTTCACATAGCTGACGTCAGTCACTACGTGCGGGAGGGGAGCGCGCTGGATACCGAGGCATACAGGCGCGGGACGAGCGTCTACCTGACCAACGGCGTCATTCCGATGCTTCCGCACAACCTTTCAAATGGGATTTGCAGTCTCAATCCGGACGTCGAGAGGCTCACTTACTCCGTGATAATGACCATTCGGCCTACGGGAGCGGTCGTCGATTACAGATTCGCCAAATCGGTGATACGGAGCAAGAGGAGATTCACGTACGAGGAAGTCCAGAAGATAATAGAGACCGGGAAGGGTGACCACGCGTCGATGATCCTTGAGATGGACAAGCTGGCGAAGACGCTGAACAGGATAAGGAGCCGCGCAGGGAGCATAGACTTCGACCTCCCCGAAGCAAAGTTTGTCTTCGATGACCTTGGAAGGCCGGTGGAGATCATAAAGAAGCAGCGTCTCGACAGCCACCGACTTGTGGAGGAATTCATGCTCCTGGCGAACAAGATGGTCGCCATGCATATCGGGCGCCATGGAGTGAAGGCGAAGCCGTTCCTTTACAGGATCCACGACGTCCCCGATCCCGACAGGATAAGGGAACTCGCGGTATTCGTCTCGCATTTCGGACACACTCTCAACTACGACGGCACCGTCGGGCAGAAGCAGCTGCAGCGTCTCCTCAAATCGGTCGAGGGCAGGCCGGAAGAATACCTCATCAACGATATAGTACTGCGTTCCATGGCGAAGGCGGTCTACTCCGAAAAAAACATCGGTCATTACGGCCTCGCCTTCAAGTACTACACTCACTTCACTTCTCCGATAAGGCGATACCCAGATCTCGTTGTCCACCGTCTTCTCCATGAGTACGAGTCGGGGAAAGAGGTCGCTGACCCGAGGGGGCTTAAGAAGAAGATAGCGGATACCTGCAAACTTTCGAGCGAGGCGGAACGGAGGGCAGTGGAAGCCGAGCGCGAGTCCGTTAAGATCAAACAAGCCCAGTTCATGATGGAACACCTTGGCGATGAATTCGATGGAACCGTTTCCGGCATCACGAGCTTCGGCATGTTCGTTGAGGCGGACGACCTCCTTGTGGAAGGCCTGGTTCATGTCAGGGAAATGGACGACTATTACAATTTTGTCCAGGGGCAGTTCCAGTTGAGGGGAAGGCGAAGCGGCAAGGTATACCAGCTCGGCGACCGTGTCAGGGTAAAGGTTCTCCGAGTGAACATGGAAAGACACGAAATAGACTTCGCTCTCTGCTGATTTTTGTTATGTTTGAAGAACCGGGATTGAAAACTATATTTCTTCGAGGAGTTTTAAATGAATGATTTTGGCAACATGCAGAGGATGTTCTCCGATTTTCAGAAGAACCTTGAGAAGGCCATGAAAGAGCTGGAAGGGATGAGTGTTGTCGGAGAAGCAGGCGGGGGGATGGTAAAGGTGGTCGCCAACGGCAAACGCGACGTCCTGAAGATAGAGATTGATCCGGACCTGATGAAGACTCAGGACAAGGAGATGCTTGAGGATTTAATCGTTGCGGCGACAAACAACGCCCTCTCAAAGGCTGAAAAGCTTGCCACGGATCACATCGGCGCGAGCGCCGGCGGCCTTCTGACGATGCTGCCGGGATTCAAGTTCGGCGGTGTTTCGTGATGCCGCCTTTCAATCCTTCCAAAGACAGAGCTGTCTTTGCGATGAACAGCCGCCGCTGCGGCGCGGGGTGCTGATCGATGATTTACACATCACAGGCACTTGAAACCCTCATCGGAGAATTCAGTAAACTTCCGGGAATTGGGAGGAAGACCGCCCAGAGGCTCGCGCTGCATTTGCTCAAGGCAGAGAGTGAGGACGCGGAGAGGCTGGCCGCCGCTATCCTCGACGTGAAGCGTAGGATCAGGTACTGCTCCGTCTGTCTAAACATAACTGAGAAGGACCCATGTTCCATTTGTTCGGACGCCGGCCGGGATCACGCCTCAATTTGCGTTGTCGAAGATCCGAGCGATGTCATCGCGCTCGAGAAGACCAACGAATTCCACGGAGTGTACCACGTCCTTGGAGGCGCGTTGAGCCCGCTCGAGGGGATCACGCCTGATCAGCTGCGCGTCAGGGAACTCCTCAACCGCCTCAGAGGCGGAGTGACTGAGGTCATCCTGGCGATGAATCCCGATGTCGAGGGTGAGGCCACGACGATATATCTCGGGAATCTGTTGAAGCCGCTGGGAATAAGAGTCACCAGGATTGCCAGGGGAGTCCCAGTAGGGGGTGATCTCGAATTCGCGGACGAGGCGACCCTGGTAAGGGCATTGGAGGGGCGGATTGTCGTCTGATGACGAAGAGCCATGTCATTATCCTCCTGCAGCTTCTCTTCCTTTCGGGATGCGGAATATTTGAAACGCGGACGCCGGAGCCTCCCCAGCAGAGCCGCTCCGACTTCCAGCCCCCCACAACTGCGGGGACGGTCATCGACAATTTGAAGAACGCCATCACGGACCTCGACGTGACTAACTACCTGGCATGCCTTTCGGACACAAGCTTTGGCGGAAAGGTGTTTTCATTCTCCCCCTCGGCTAAAGCGGCCAGTCAATACGGCGCGATCTTTCAGGCATGGGACAAGACTTCAGAGCAGAACTACTTTAATTATCTGAAGAGTTACTCGGTTTCATCCTCCAGCCCCGTCTTAACCCTTTCCAACGAAACACTCGTCCCGCAGAGCAGCAGCACATACTACTACAGTGCCGACTACACGCTTCTGTGGCCCAACAAATCTTCGACCAACCTTCAACAGGTACAGGGAAATCTCCAGTTTTACCTCGGAATAGATAACAACCAGAACTGGTCAATCTATAAGTGGGTGGACACCGGGACAAGCGACACTGTCAAAACCTGGAGCGACTTGAAGGCGCAGTTCAGCCAATGAGACCTCTTAAGCTGATTCTGATACTCCTCCCGTTCGCGGGGTGCATGAATCCATTTGCCCCAAAGCTTGCGACTCAGCAGGTAGCGCCTGAGAGCTTCATCTCCGACCAGACAACAGTCGACGGAGTCTTCCAGAATTTCGTTTACGCTTACACGTTCAAGGATACGACTGTCTACTCGGGGCTCATCGCTCCGAACTTCACGTTCACTTACACCGATTACGACCGCGGAGTTAACGTGGCGTGGGGACGCGATGACGAGATGAGGTCGACTAACTCGATGTTTCAGCTTGTCAACCGCCTCATACTTAACTGGAACAACATATTGTCGCTGACAGAGGACTCACTTCATGCCACTGTCACGAGGGGTTTCACTTTGACGGTCGCGTTCAATCCTGCCGACATTGAAGAGGTTGACGGCAAGGCGTATTTTCAGCTGCAGCGTTCCTCGTCATCGGGACCATGGCAGATCACATTATGGAAGGACGAATCAAATTTCTGAGCGAATGAAGAAAATCAAGATTGGATTTCAAGGGGAGAAGGGGGCATACAGCGAGCTCGCGGCAAAACGCTTCTTCTCTTCCAGAAACATAGAGCTCATCCCTTACAAGACGTTCGCTGACGTCTTCCACGCCATCGCGAAAAAGAAGGTGGAGGCCGGCGTGGTACCGGTGGAGAACACGTTGAACGGCGGCATAAGGGAGGTCTTCAACCTTCTCGACGAGCAATCTGTGTTTGTCATAGGAGAGATAAAGTTGAGGATTTCCCATATGCTTCTGGGCATCCGGGGAGCGAAACTGTCCGGCATCAGGAAGGTATATTCGCACCCGCAGGCCCTCCTGCAGTGCAGGAAATTCATACGCTCCGCCAAGCTGGTACAGGCTGAGTACTACGACACGGCGGGAGCGGCAAAGTTCGTAGCGTCACAGTCCGATCCGTCGATAGCGGCGATAGCCGGCCAGTCGGCGGCAGAAGACTACGGCCTCGCGGTGCTGAAGAAGAACATCGAGAGCGACGGCAAGAACTTTACGAGGTTTCTTGTAATCTCGCGGGAAAGCGTGATCAGCGGCGACGCGGATAAGTCCACGGTTGTCTTCAGCCTGCGCAACCAGCCGGGAGCACTCCAGCGAGTCCTGAGCGTATTCGCCATTCGCGACATAGACCTTCTCTCGATCGATTCGATCCCTATCATTGGGAAACCCTGGGAGTATAAGTTCTTTGTCGATTTCAGAGGGAACATTTTTCAGGAGCCGCAGGCGAAGACGATTGAACACCTGCGCGAACTCTGCCCTCATGTGAAGGTTGTCGGAAGTTACAAAGAAGGGAGGACGGCGTTTTGAGTCGATTCCTGTTTCTGCTGAGGGAAGCTTTCAGCGGACTCGGCCGCGCAAAGCTTAGCGCTGTTTTTTCAATAGTCATGGTGACGCTCGCGTTTACTCTTCTCGGAAGTTTCTACCTTACTTCCGTCCAGGCCGAAAAGTTCATGGACTATCTAAAGGGGAAGGTTGAACTTGAAGCGTTTCTCTCAGACTCCCTCGACGCGCAGCAGACACATGATATCAGGTCTGCACTCCTTGCGACAAAAGGAATAAGCGGGGTGACTTACGTCAGCAAGGACGATGCCGCCGGGATATTTAAGGAGGAGTTTGGTCAGGACATCAGGAGTGTCCTTGATTTCAACCCGCTCCCGGCATCGTTCAGGATTTTTGTTGCCGATCGCTACAAGAATTCTTCCGGGGTCGCGTCGATTGCCTCCAGGATAGAGAAGATCAGCGGAGTGGAGTCTGTCAAGTACCGCAAGATACTCCTAACGCTTATCGACAGGCGCGTGAAGCTTTTGTACGGCGTCATGGTTGGTTTCGGTGGGGCACTCGTCCTACTCTCCATCTTTCTGGTTTACAATTCCATGCGGCTGGCGATCTCGCACAAGAAGCGGATCATAGAGACGATGAAACTCGTGGGAGCTTCGCGGAGCTTTGTACGCATGCCGTTCCTGCTTGGCGGGATGATAGAGGGATTCGCGGGAGGCGCGATAGCGGCAGGGGCCATATACGGCGTTCTGCATGCGGCAGTAGTGTTGATGCAGGACAACATACTGATCGATGTGATGCCGAGGCCGGAGTTCTTCGCTTCCGTGGTCGGACTTGCCACGCTTCTCGGTCTTCTCTCGACGCTCTTCGCTACAAGACGCTATATTAAGGAAGCGCTGTCGTAACGGCGGGAAGCGGAGCATGCTGGACGCGTGTCGAGATTGCTGCGGCAAACCGCGGGTTAATTTTAAATAAAGAAAACGGATCTTGAATGTATAAGTTCGTAATAAATGGCGGGAGGAAATTGGCGGGAGAGGTAGTTGTCAGCGGGGCGAAGAACGCCTCTTTGGCACTTATGCCAGCCTCGCTCCTGGCGCCTGGCGTCTACAGCATTAGCAACACGCCGGATCTTATGGACGTATCGACGATGTCTAAGCTGATGGAAACGCTTGGTGCGCGCGTCACGCTCGCCGGTACTACCCAAACTATTGACACAACTCGCGTAAAGAATTTCGAGGCACCTTACGAGCTTGTAAAGAAGATGAGGGCATCGATATATGTCCTGGGTCCTCTCGTCGCGAGGTACGGGTACGCGAAAGTATCCCTGCCAGGAGGATGCGCCTGGGGACCGAGGCCGGTAAACCTCCACATCGAAGGGATGGAGAAACTCGGGGCTGAGATCTCTCTCGATTCAGGCTACATCGTGGCGCGTGCGAAGAAGTTAAGAGGGGGAAAGATAAACTTCGACGTGTCGAGTGTCGGGGCGACGGGTAACGTCATGATGGCCGCCGTCCTCGCGGAAGGCACCACAGAGATAGGAAATGCCGCACTGGAGCCGGAGATCGTCGCCCTCGGAGAATTCCTGAAGAAAATGGGAGCGAAGATCGAAGGGCTTGGTACGCCGACGATCACCGTTGAAGGAGTGAGCGAGCTCCATCCACACGATTTTGAGAACATACCCGACCGGATTGAGGCGGGAACCTTCCTCGTTGCGGGCGCTTTGGCGGGCGGAACTGTAAATGTCGCCAACTGCGAGCCCCGTCACCTGTCGGCGCTCCTTTCCAAGCTCGAGGAGGCGGGCGCCAGACTGGAAATAGGGAATAGGTTCGTGAAGCTTGAAGCGCCGGAAAAGATACTGCCGGTGGACGTCTCAACCGCTCCGTACCCGGGATTCCCAACAGATATGCAGGCTCAATGGATCGCTCTCATGGCGAGGTCAACGGGCTCATCGGTTGTTGCTGACAATATCTACTTCGACAGGTTCAAGCATGTCCCAGAGCTCATACGGCTAGGCGCCGATATCGAAGTGAAGGAGAATATCGCTTTCGTGAAGGGGGTCGGGGCCCTGAAAGGGGCAAAGGTTATGTCTACGGATCTCCGCGCGAGCGCTTCCCTAGTACTTGCGGGATTGGTCGCGGAAGGGACTACGGAAGTCCTGCGTGTGTACCACATGGACAGGGGATATGAGCACATCGAGACTAAGCTCGGAGGAATCGGTGCCGATATCAGGCGCGTACAGAGCGAAGAGTTTTAGTCTCGCTGCGGCATTCGCAATACTTCTCGAAGGATGCGGGGCCGGCATGGAAACCGGCGCGCATTCAGACCTATGTTATTTCACCTACGTCATTTCCCGATCTGGATGGCCGGAGTTTACATCCACAATGTTCAGGTCTGCTGATTCGGCGGGGCAGAGGCTGGACGTTTACATCAGTCTGAAGGAATCACGATTGAAATTTGAACGGGCTGCCCAAGGTTATCAAGCTTCCTATTCCGCGGACGTAAGGCTCCAACAGGCAGACGGGACTTCCTATTCAAAGGAAGTTCAAAGAGAATTGCGGAGAAAGTCTTATCCGACGGCATCGGACAGCTCTTACGATGCCTTTCTGCTTTCCTTCAGGGTGACGCCGGGGGAGTATAATGTTGATGTTACCGTCACAGACCAGGGAAGCGGAGAAAAAGATTCTCACGTCTACAAGAAGAATATTCCCGAAATGTCCGGCGCGCCAATGTACATGAGCGACGTGATGCTTCTTGCGCGAGCTGATTCTTCGGAACGAGGGAGGAAGATTACTCCGTTTATACTTTCGAACGCGGGGTTGCTTTCAGATTCCCTTAGATGCTTCTCTCTCCTTTCGTCGGCGGAATCGGGGACGGATACCGTCACACTCACTCTCTACATGCTCAAGATACGCGCAGTCCCGTTTAACACGTTCACGGGCATGCTTTTCTCTTCCACTGGTTCGACGTTGGATCCGTGTAGACATAGCGTCGATACAGTCCTCGTCTACAGGCGTTCATATCCTGTCGCCGCTGAAAGCGGGGGGGCTCATGTCTTCGGGGTGTTGCCCAAACCACCCGTCGGAAACTATATCCTCTCGGTCTCGGTGGCGGACTCTCAGCGGAAAGTCGTATCCTCGTCTCTGCTGTTTAAGGTGAGGGGCAAATCTTTCCCGGATGTATCCGACAACCTTTCTGAGAAAATCGCGTCTCTCGGATATATTGCGACGAAGGGGGAGCTCGATAAAATAATTTCTGCCAATGGCGATTCGGCCGTGAAATCTGCTCTACTCAGGTTCTGGAGCGATAACGGCGGATACGGCAAGATGGCCGAGTACTATCAAAGGGTCAGCCAGGCGAATAGGTTCTTCTCGACTTGTCTCGAGGGATGGCAGACTCCCATGGGAATGTTTTACGTTATTTGCGGCGCGCCGGATTATGTCGAGTGCCGGGGTCCCATGTATGAACGTTGGACCTACATCAAGCCTTCCACACAGCAGCAGCTTATAGTGGATTTCAGGCTCAACGGTGAGCCGACCGATCCAGGGGAGAGATACTACGGACTCGAGAATGTCTATTCCAACGTAGACTTCTGGAGCCAATATATCAACAGATGGCGGTCACCATATTGAAGATACTTGTAAGCAGACTCAGGTTCATCGGGGACATAGTTCTGACGACGCCCGTCGTCCAGGTATTGAAGGAAAAGTATCCAGACGCGGAGTTGCACTATCTCGGTGACAAAATGGGTGTGACGCTTCTTGAGCGCGACCCCGGACTTAGCCGGATCATTCCGTATGACTTCAGAGCATCTTCAGTCATTGAACAGTTCCGCGTATCGGCTCTTCTGCGCAGGGAGAAATATGATGTTGCGCTCGACTTGTTCGGAAACCCGAGGAGTGCCGTTGTGCTTTTCCTCTCAGGCGCGCCGATGAGGATAGGAGGAAATTTCGGATGGAGAGGGAAGACCTATACTCACCCGATGACGATAAGGGAGAGACTCACCTCCGTCGCTTTTCACCTGAGGTATCTGGAGCCGCTCGGAATAAAGGAGAGTTATCGCAGGCCCAAACTCTACCTTGATAATGCGGAAGTGAACGAAGCAAAGGCTTATCTTGCTTCGCACGGCGTGAAGGAAGGTGAGAAGGTGATCGGTCTCCATATCGGGGCAACCTGGCCGGCGAAGGTTTGGCCGGCAAAGAATTTTGCCAGTCTTGCGGAACTTGCGTCAAAGTGGCTCGATGCCAGAATAGTTGTCACGCATGGTCCGAAGGATGGCGAGCGCTTCGGGGAATTTTCGGAAACGGTTCGGGCTCCATTCATAGATTTCAAGCCGCGGGAGCTTCGCAAGCTTGCCGCCGTGATTTCACGGTGTGACGCTTACGTCTCGAACGACGCGGCCCCAATGCATATCTCCGCCGCTGTGGGGACTCCAACGGTAGGAATCTTCGGACCGGGCGAGCCGGATATCTGGTTCCCATACGAGCAGGAACTCGGCCATGCGGCCATCCATCGTGATATCGATTGTTGTCACCGCGACTTCTGCGGCCTCGCCGGGGAAGACTACATGCGCTGCATGAAGCTAATCACGCCGGAAGACGTGTTCGAAAAAGTTCAGGAGATTCTAAAGAACAGGAATAGAGAAAGCTTATGACCAAGATTGAAGAGAACGCACTGCAGGAGTTCGTGGATGTCGTACGGAGGCTCAGGAAGGAGTGTCCATGGGACAAGGTTCAGACTAATCGCTCGATAAGGCATTACACCATCGAGGAAGTTTATGAACTGGCGGAGGCTATCGACCAGGAAAAGTGGGATGAGGTAAAGGGGGAGCTGGGGGACATTCTCCTGAACGTGCTCCTGCATGCTCAGATCGCCGAGGACGAAGGCAAGTTCACGCTTGTGGAGATGGTCAGGGCCGAAACAACCAAGATGATCCAGAGGCATCCGCACGTCTTCGGAAACGCTGTCGCCGATACCCCCGACCAGGTGAAGGTGAACTGGGAGAGAATAAAGACCGAGGCGGGAAGAGAATCGATCTTCGACGGTATACCGGTGGCATTCCCGGCGTTGGCGCGCGCTTACAAGATTCAGGACAGGGCAGCGAGAGTAGGCTTCGACTGGGGAAACGCGGCAGAGGTCTGGCCGAAGGTAGAAGAGGAAATGCACGAGCTTAAAGAAGCGGAAGGAGGAGAGGCCGCAAAGGTGGAGGAGGAATTTGGAGACCTCCTATTCTCGCTGGTCAACTATGCCCGCCACATTGGAGTCAATCCGGAGAGCGCGCTGCGCATATCAACCGAGAAGTTTCAGAAGCGATTCCTCTACATCGAAGATGAGCTGGACAGGCAAAATATCTCCCTTCACGATGCCACCCTTGATCAGATGAACGAGCTTTGGGAGAAGAGTAAGAAGAAGGTTTAAGCGGCGTGCCCGGCCTAACGGGGGAGATGGTCCAGATCGATTTTCATGAACTCCCTCGACGGGTTATCCATTATGACGAAATCACTTACCGTCCTGACGGCGTTCTTCTGGCCCGGCCACACGAGGAGTGTCATTGCTTCTTCTACCCTTAGCCATTTGAAGTCTTTGTGCTCGTCTGAGAGAATTATCTCGTCGCGCGGATTCACCTCAGCTGCAAAAACCGGGCTGACGTTCACGGAGTCGTCGGAGTGGAAGTAGAAAGTGTTCGTTAGTGGGGTGTTGTAAAGGTTTATCGGGGTACAGCCAGTCTCCTCCCTGATTTCTCTGATCGCCGCCTCGTACGCCTTCTCGCCGGTTTCGATCGTTCCACTAATAATTTGCCACAACCCCGGGTAGATGTCTTCGCTTTCAGAGCGCTGCAATACCAGGAACTCGGGGTCCGGGTTCATCCTGAATACCGCAACCTCGACGATTTTGAAAATTATCTCAGGCATCAGCTAAATATAAGCTGTAATTCCTCTTCAGACACCTTCCGCCACCCCCCTTCCGGAAGATCGAGTTCGAGTCTGCCGATAGCCGACCGGTGAAGGGCCACGACATTTTTCCCGATCGACTCGAACATCTTTCTCACCTGCCTGTTCTTCCCCTCGTGAATTTTAAGCTCGACTTGTGTCCTTGAGAACTCCACGGCAAGGACCCTGCACTCGTCGGCCGTGACAACAACGCCGTCCGTGATTTCGACCCCCTTTAGAAGTCGATCGAGATGTTCATCTGTAATCTTGCCACTTACTGTCGCAATGTATGTTTTGCTTACTTCCTTTTCGGGGGAAGTTATCCGGTCCTGGAGCTGACCGTTGTTAGTAAAGAGTAGGAGTCCGCTGGTTCCGATGTCGAGTCTTCCGACTGCAAAAAGGTGCAAGTCGACGGGTATGAGCTCGTAAACGGTCTTTCTGGAAAGCTCGTCGCTTGATGTGGTCACGTATCCGATAGGTTTGTTCAGCATGACAACGATCGTGGCGGGTTTGGCAAGCCGGCGGTTGTCCACCTCGATGATATCGTGCTCTGTGTCGACTTTATATGATGGCGTCCTGACAGGTTTCCCGTTAACTTTTACCTTCCCATTCTTTATGATGAGAGCGGCTCGGGCGCGAGAGCAGTATCCAAGTTTGGAGAGCGCGCGGGCTATCGATATGGTCTCCGTCTTCATTCAGCTCCGGTCCGGTTTCTCTTGAGGCGCCGGACATGGCGGTAGACGAAGTATGCCAGACCGGCCAGGAGGAGCAGTACCACGACCCAGTCTACGATTTGCCCGTAGTGTCTTATTTCGTTCCAATGACTCTTAAGCCTGAAGCCGGCGTACGCGAGGAAGGAGTTCCAGAGGCCCGCTCCAACGGCCGTGTAGAGAATGAATTTTCCGGCCTTCATTTCTCCCGCGCCCGCGGGTATGGAAATCAGATGACGGACGACGGGTATGAACCTGCTGAAAAAGATAGTCTTGTCGCCGTACTTGCTGAAAAATCTCTCTGTCAGCTCGAGGTCGCTGATGTCGAGGAGAAAATATTTTCCAAATTTCAGTATGAACGGTCTTCCGCCGTAGAGTCCCGCGTAATATGAGAGGAGGGACCCGATTAGGCTCCCGATTACGCTGAAGAAAATTACCTCCTCGAAGGAAAAAGTTCCTTCGAAGATTAGAAAGCCCGCGAATGGCATGACCGCTTCGCTCGGAAGGGGAGCCACCATGCTTTCGAGTGCCATGAGCACGACCAGACCGGCGTACCCTGACACGCTGATCCAGTTAACCACGTGGTTAACGAGTAATTCAGTCATAGGATTGGAATAAATTTACCTCCGTTTTGGCTACCCAAGCAACATATTAATTGAGCGTGTGCACCTGGTGCCATGATCGAGTGAGACCGCTCATCACCGGTGCATAACCGTGAGCAGGCTATTGCAATTAGTCAACATCTCGATTAACATTGGTCGTATTCATCACGCAACCATAAATCGGGGGTCGCATGAACGCGCCACGAACACTGTGTGAGTTGCTTGAGATCTCGGTTGAGTCACACCACAATCCGAGAATGCTCAATTCAAAGGTCGGGGGACAATGGAAAGCATTTTCTTCCGATCGGGTTTACGAAACGGTTAAGTATCTTGCGCTGGGGCTGAATTCGCTCGGCATAAAACAAGGCGATCACGTCGCCCTTTACGCGGACAGCTCGGCTTACTGGAGCATGGCGGACTTTGCCGTCCTACACTGCGGCGCCGCGGACATTCCCATCTATGTCACTCAGGCTGTTCCTCAGATTGAATTCATACTGAACAACTCTGAGGCAAAGGGAATATTTGTGGGAAGCGCCGCCCTTTATGAGAAGGCCAAAAACGCCATAGCGAATTCGCAATGCGGTTTTGTCGTCTGCATGTCCGACGGGAGATTCACCGACGGTGCCATCACTTGGGACGAACTTATCGAAATGGGAAGAAAACTCGATTCGGAGAGGCCTTCCTTTTTCGAGGAGATAACGGGTAAGATTAGGGAGGAAGATCTCGCGACGGTGATTTACACGAGCGGGACCACCGGTGAGCCGAAAGGGGTCATGCTTTCCCACCGAAATCTAGTAACCAACGCCGTCGACTGCGCCTCTCTCTTCACCTTTCATCCGATCGACGACATCGTTCTGAGCTATCTTCCCCCGACCCACGTGTTCGAAAGAATGATGCTGTATCTCTATATGTATGTCGGGGAATGCATCTATTACGCTGAATCCATCGAGGCTCTTCCGCAGAATCTTCTCGAGGTGCGGCCTCACAACATGAGTACCGTGCCTCGCATGCTAGAGAAGGCTTTTGAGAAAGCGCAGCACCTTGTGGAGAGCCTTCCATGGTACAAGAAGTTTGTCTTTAAATGGGCGATTGGTCTCGCCCTGAAATTTGACGCTGAAAGGAAGATGCCTTTACCGTATCGGCTCAAACGGTCTTTCGCGAGTCTCCTCGTGTACAAAAACCTCCGTCACGCATTCGGCGGAAGGATGCGGTACATCATAAGCGGGGGCGCTGCTCTCCGCCCCGACTTGGCCAAGATATTCAGCGCCGCGGGCGTCACGGTTCTTCAGGGGTACGGCCTGACAGAAACGTCGCCCGTAATTTCGGTAAACAGACTGGAACGGAACAGGATAGGCTCAGTGGGTCCTGCGATACCGAACGTAGCAGTGAAGATTTCGGGGGACGGCGAGATTCTGGTGGACGGCCCAAACGTGATGATGGGATATTACAGGAACGCATCCGCCACCGCGTCAACTTATACCGCATCCTGGTTTAAGACCGGGGACATCGGATACCTCGACAGGGATGGATTCCTATATATTACCGACAGGAAGAAAGATCTGTTGAAGACGAGCGGTGGAAAGTTCATCGCGCCTCAGGAAATCGAGTCTCTCCTGACTCACAGTCTCTATGTCGACAAGGCCATCGTTGTGGGAGACCAACGCAAGTACGCCTCGGCATTAATATTCCCGAATATGATTGCGTTGAAGGGGTTCGCGGAAAGAAACGGTATCGCCTTCTCCTCCGATTCGGGACTCCTTGAGTCACCGCAAGTACGGGAACTGTACGACAAGATAGTCGAAGACACGAACAAGAAGCTCTCACACTGGGAAACGATCAAGAAGTTCGCTGTGATCGACGACGAGCTGACGATCGAAGACGATTTTCTTACCCCGACACTTAAGATGAAGAGGCGAAACGTAGAGAATCGGTACAGAGACGTAATCGAAAAATTCTATAAAGAGTAAACCGGAGAATTTGATGAGATCAATCAGGAAAGTCGCCGTGCTGGGTGCAGGCGTTATGGGGGCCCAGATAGCGGCCCATCTGGCCAATGCCGGGATTAATTCATACCTTTTGGATATTCTTCCGAGCGAAACCGACGAAGACGAGAAGAAGAAGGGGCTGACACTTAAAGACAAGGCGGTCAGGAACCGTTTCGCGGCCGCGGGACTGAAACGCGCGATGGGTCTGAAGCCTGCCCCGTTGTTCACCTCAGACCTTGCCTCGCGCATCACTATCGGAAACTATGAGGATGATCTCGGAAAAGTTGCTGAAGTGGACTGGATAATTGAAGTTATCGTCGAGAGTCTTGCCCCGAAGCGTGAACTGATGAGGAGGGTCGACGCGCTTCGCAAGCCGGGGACAATTGTGAGTTCCAATTCGAGCGGCATCCCCATGTCTCAAATTTCAGAGGGGCTTTCTGAAGACTTTC
>JAKAMG010000001.1 GCA_021812985.1 Bacteroidota bacterium | reverse complement strand
CAACCATGAGCGCGACGATGACAATCTCAGAGATAAAACTTCTTGTTCCCGAACTAATAAGCTGGTATTCATCGAGGATGGCATTGGGGAAACGGGCTATGATGCCGATAGTGATTATCAGCGATATACCGTTTCCGATACCTTTCTCCGTAATCTGCTCACCGAGCCACATCATGAATACGGTGCCCGATGTGAGTACGATGATGGTCGAAATCGTGAAACCAAGACCCCGCACGACGTCAGGAACAACCGGAAGCCCGCCGCCCGTGGTCATGCTTTCAAGTCTGACGCTGACGCCCCAGGCCTGAAGCGCAGACACGATAACTGTGCCATAACGCGAAAGCTGGGTGATCTTACGCTGTCCTTCTTCGCCTTCCCTCTGAAGCTTCTGGAAGTAAGGGACCACCGCGCCAAGGAGCTGTATGACGATCTGGGCGCTGATATAGGGCATTATTCCAAGCGCGAACACTGCCGCATTCTGGAACGCGCCGCCGGCGAACAGGTCATACAACCCGAACAGCGTGTTCTGAGCCTGACTTCGGCTCGCTTCCGCAAGGAGCGAGGCATCAACTCCGGGAAGGGTTATGTGCGCGCCGATGCGGACCACGATGAGGAGTCCCGCGGAATAGAGTATCCTCTTTCTGAGGTCCTCTACCTTGAAAATGTTTCTTAGACTGTCAGTTAGTCTCGACATTTGTTATGACTCGAGGGTTTTTGTCCCGCCGATTGCCGGGATCGTTTCAACTTTTCCGCCGGCGGCCGTGATCTTCTCCGTGGCGGACTTGCTGAACGCGTTTGCGGTCACGTTGAGCTTCGCCGTAAGATTGCCGTCACCCAGTATCTTCACAGGGACGCTCTTCTTAGCGACAGCTCCTACCTTGAACAGTACGGCCGGATTGACAACACCATCGGCCAGTTTTCCCGATTCGGCGAGTTTTCCGAGAGTCGAGACATTGACAATCTGGAACTCCACGCGAAACGGGCTCGTGAATCCAAACTTCGGGATCCGCCGGTTAAGCGGCATTTGACCGCCTTCAAACCACGGCCTGATCTGGTCGCCAGAGCGGGACCGCTGACCCTTGTGACCCTTGCCTGCGGTCTTGCCGTGTCCAGAGCCGACTCCGCGCCCGATCCTCTTGGTCTTCTTTCTCGCACCGGGGGCGTATTTCAAATTACCGAGAATATTCATCTAAGATCTCCTAGGCCTCTTCAACGCGAACGAGATGTTGTACCTTCGCGATCATTCCTCTTATCTGAGGAGTATCTGTTTTGACTACCGACTTTCTGATCCTGCCGAGCCCGAGCGCCTCAATCGTGCGCTTCTGTCTTTCCGGCCTCTCGATAGTGCTTCTTATCTGAGTTATCTTAATTTTCTTTACAGCGCTCACTTTGCCACCTCCGCAGCCTGCTGTTCAACCTTTACGACATCGAAGAGATCCCTGGTCTTCATGCCGCGCTTCTGAGCAACCATATGCGCGTCGGAGAGATTCAGGAGCGCACGCATCGTCGCCTTGACAACGTTATGCGGATTCGAAGATCCCATCGACTTCGTCAGCACGTCCTGCACTCCTGCAGATTCGAGCACCGCCCTGACGCCGCCGCCAGCGATAACACCGGTTCCTGGAGTGGCGGGCTTCAACAGGACTTTCGCCGCGCCGAATTTTCCGACGACCGGATGAGGAACGGTCCCCTTCAGGACGGCGACGTGAACGACATTCTTCTTCGCGTCGTCGACTCCCTTGCTGATTGCATCGTTCACCTCGTTGGCTTTACCGAGTCCGACTCCGACGCTCCCCTTGCCGTCACCGACGACAATGATGGCGTTGAAGCTGAAGCGGCGTCCGCCTTTCACCACTTTCGCTACGCGATTGATGTGAACCAGCTTTTCCTTCAGCTCGGTCTGATCGGGCTTAACTCTCTGTGCGTTCTTCAGGTCTTTTAATTTCATCTGTCAAATGCCTTCTTAATCGTGGTGATCATGGTCAAAACTTCAAGCCGCCCTCTCGCGCACCATCCGCGAAAGCCTTGAGTCGACCATGGTAAACGCGTCCGCCGCGGTCGAATACGACCTTGTCTATGTTTTTCGCCAAAGCCTTCTTTGCCAGCGCCATGCCCACGAGTTTGCTTACGTTCGACTTTCCTTTGACCGCTTTCAGCTCATCGGCGATTTCCTTGTTCAGGCTCGAGACCTGTAGAAGTGTTGTGCCCTGGCTGTCATCTACGATAGTGCCATAGATGTGCTTCAGGCTCCTGAACACCACTAAGCGCGGGCGTTCCGTGGTTCCCTGGATTTTCTTGCGCTGACCTCGTTTGGCTCTTTCCCGGCGCACTACTTTCGTTTCTAGACGTCCCATTTAATTAGACCTCAAGTCTTTATTTAGCCGCTGCCGCTGCTTTTCCAGCTTTGCGACGAATTACTTCATTCTCGTACTTCACACCCTTGCCCTTGTATGGTTCAGGCGGGCGGAAGCTTCTCAACTTAGCCGCTACCTGTCCGACAAGCTGTCTGTCCATCCCGGATATCACAATATTTGTCGGCGAAGGGGTCTCTATCTTGATTCCCTGAGGCGGTCTGAAGAGTATAGGGTGAGAAAAGCCGAGTATCATCTGAATGTTGGAGCCCTTCATCTCGGCCCTGTAGCCAACTCCGATTATCTCAAGCTTCTTCTCAAAACCCTTGGTTACTCCGTCGACCATGTTGTTCAGGAGTGCTCTCCAGAGGCCGTGCACGGCGTCGAAAGAATTGCCGCGGACTTTTACAACCGCTTCTTCGGCGCCCACCTCGACGGAGACTGCCTGATGAAGTTCTGCCGACAGTTCACCCTTCGGCCCCTTCACCTTGACCACGCCGTCGGACACCTGCACAGTCACTCCTTTCGGAATCGGGACTGGCTTTTTACCTATTCGTGACACTTTAGAAACTCCTTGTAATTACCAAATGTAACAGATTATTTCTCCGCCGACATTCATGCGACGGGCATCCTTGTCTGTCATTACGCCCTTGTTGGTCGAAACGATCGCGACGCCGAGACCGTTCAGGACCTTGGGGAGCTCCTCCGCGCCGGCATAGACCCGCCGCCCCGGAACCGAAATCCTCTTCAAGCCCGTAAGTACAGGTCGGCCATTATAGTACCTCAGATAAATCCTAATGGTTCCCTGGGTGTCCGTGTCCATCTCACTGTACTTATCTATGTAGTGCTGCTCATACAGGATTTTCGTAATGGCTCTCTTCATGTTACTCGACGGCACATCCACTTTTCTCTGCCGTGCAGTTGCCGCATTTCTCAGCCTTGTGAGAAAATCGGCAATAGGGTCAGTCATCGACATCGACTTCCACTCCTGAATTAAATTACCAACTTGCTTTTTTAATACCGGGTATCAACCCGTCTAAAGCCAACTTTCTGAAGCAAATGCGGCAGACGCCGAACTTGCGGTAGTACGCTCTGGGGCGCCCACAAATCGTGCAGCGGTTGTGCTTTCTTACCTTATACTTTGGCTCGCGCTGAGCCTTCACTATCATTGCTGTTCGCGCCACTCAAATACTCCTTTCGAAATTAAGCAGCCGCTCCGAAGGCACCTTCGGACGCTTCTCGTTTCCTGAAAGGCAACCCGAAGCCCTTCAGCAGCTCATAAGCCTCTTCATCTGTTCGGGCGGTCGTCACGAATGTGATGTCCATACCGAAGATTCGTTCGATCTTGTCGACGTCGATTTCAGGAAATATTATCTGTTCCTTCAGACCGAGCGTGTAGTTCCCTCGTCCGTCGAACGACTTGTCAGGCACTCCCCGGAAATCTCGGACGCGGGGTATCGCGAGGCTGATGAGCCGGTCCATGAACTCGTACATCTTCGCGCTCCTCAGCGTGATCTTGCAACCGATGGCGATGTTCTCGCGAAGCTTGAAGTTTGATATAGCCTTCTTCGAGCGAGTGATTGCCGGCTTCTGACCGGATATCACCGTGAGCTCCCTAACCACGGTCTCAAGGATCTTCTGATCCTGGGTCGCCTGCCCAACACCGCAGTTGATCGAGATCTTCTCGAGCTTGGGAACCTGCATCGTGTTCTTGTAACCGAACCGCTTCATAAGGCTCGGTATAACCTCTTTCTTGTAGACTTCAAGAAGACGAGGTGGAACACTTGCTTCCATTACTTCTTCAGCCGGTGCAGCTTCCTGCTTCGCGCCCTTTGCTTTCGGCTGGGCAGGAGCCTTTGGCTTCTTTTCTTTTCCGCCCTGCGGCGTCGCGTTTTCGTTTTTCTCTTTTGCCATTTCTCAGACTCTATTAAAACATTTCTTTGCAGCTTTTGCAGACGCGCATCTTCTGCTTCCGTCCGCCGGTAGTCGCTGCCACAGTGGCGTGCCCAACCCGGGTCGCCTTGTTACACTTCGGACAAATCACCATGACGTTCGAGGAATGGATCGACTGCTCACGCTCCATTATCCCTCCCGCAGGCATCTGCCTAGTCGGCTTCGTATGCCGTTTTCTGATATTCACTCCCTCGACAAGAATTCTTTCCTTCTCGGGGATGACGCGCAACACCTTACCGGACTTTCCTCTGGAGTTGCCGCCTATTACCAAAACCATGTCATTTTTGTGTACGTTCATTCCTGAAACCTCTCTTAAAGGACTTCGGGGGCAAGTGAAACAATCTTCATGAACTGCTTGTCGCGAAGCTCCCTCGCTACCGGACCAAATATACGAGTACCGCGAGGCTCCCCCTGCTGGTTCAGAAGCACGGCGGCGTTTTCATCGAACCTGATGAATGTACCGTCCGGTCTTTTGTAT
Source organism: Bacteroidota bacterium (assembly GCA_021812985.1). GTDB lineage: Bacteria > Bacteroidota > Ignavibacteria > Kryptoniales > JAKASW01 > JAKASW01. The sequence goes on along the minus strand of JAKAMG010000001.1, from coordinate 300,700 downwards.
TCTTTTTTCGTTCTGACGACTACGGCCTTTGAAACATCGCCTTTCTTCACCTCGGCTCCGGGGATCGCCTGCTTTACCGATACCACTATCAGGTCTCCGAGCCCGGCATACCTTCTGTCATGACCGCCGAGCACGCGAATGCAACGCACCTTTTTTGCGCCCGAATTGTCGGCGACCACGAGATTCGTTTCTTCCTGAATCAATTTCTAAACCTCCGTTACTTCGCTTTTTCGACAATCTCTACGAGGCGCCATCTCTTGCTCCTCGACAGCGGCCGTGTTTCCATAATCTTTACTGTGTCGCCGATTCTGGCTTCGTTCTTCTCGTCGTGGGCCATCAGCTTCGTCGTCTTCTTGAAGTACTTCCTGTAAATCGGGTGCGGAACCTTTCTCTCGATGCTGACGACGATAGACTTCTGCATCTTGTTGCTCACAACTTTCCCGATCCTGACTTTTCTCAGGCTTCTCTTTTCAACTGAGCTTTCCATCAAGCGACCTCGTTCTTATCTGAGTCGGTGGATGCCGGCTTCTTGGCTCCTGCGAGCTGACGCTCACGGAGGATGGTCCTCATTCTCGCTATTTCTTTCTTGAGGAAGCGGACCTGCACCGGGTTTTTAATCTCTCCGCCAACTGCTTTCTGAAATTTTATTTTATCGAGCGCTTCCAGGTTGTCCTTTATACGCTGCAATATTTCCTTCTCCGACATCGGGCGGAGTTCGTGGGTCTTTATCATTGTGTTAACCCTCGTAATCCATGCTGACAACAAACTTGGTCTTGATGGGGAGCTTGTGCGCCGCAAGCCTGAGGGCCTCCTCAGCCAGGGATGCGCTTACTCCGCCTATCTCGAACATTATTCTTCCAGGCTTAACCACCGCCACCCAGAACTCAGGCATACCTTTTCCTTTACCCATTCTGGTTTCGGCAGGCTTCTTGGTTACCGGTTTATCCGGGAATATCCTGATCCAGATCCTTCCGTCGCGCTTCATCTGTCTCGTGAGTGCGACACGGGCGGCCTCGATCTGGCGGGCAGTAATCCAGCCTGGCTCGAGCGCCTTGAGACCGAAATCGCCGAAAGCGACTGAGCTCCCGCGCTGCGCCTTCCCGCGCATTCGACCGCGTTGTGTCTTTCTGTACTTAACTCTCTTTGGCATTAACATTTCAAAATCTCCTTACTGTTATCGCGGAAGCGGTCCGTAGACTTCGCCGCGACAAATCCAAACCTTCACGCCTATCAAACCGTATATAGTCCTTGCTGCAACACTCGCGTAATCGATATCAGCACGGAGTGTATGGAGCGGAACCCGTCCCTCGCGGTACTGCTCTGTGCGGGCGATTTCCGCGCCGCCGAGTCTTCCCGCGCACATCACGCGTATTCCCTCAGCTCCCATCCTTGTAGCGGAAGTGATCGCGTTCTTCATCGCGCGGCGGAAGTTGATCCTTCCCACCAGCTGGTTAGCTATGTTCTCGGCAACGAGGTACGCATCAAGTTCGGGACGCTTGATTTCAAACGTTTTTATCTTAACCGCTTCCCTGCCAGTAAGCTTCTTAAGCTCGGCTTCGAGCTGGTTGACATCCTTCCCGCTCTTGCCTATGACAATTCCCGGCCGGCTTGTGTGAATCGACACGGTCATCTGGCTTCCTTTTCTCTCGATGACGAGGCGGGAAACGCCTGCTTTCTCGAGACGATTGCGGAGGTAATTTCTCACCTTCTCATCTTCAGTCAGAAGCTTCGAATATCCTTTGCGCTCAAACCAGGTCGAGTCCCAATCGCGTGTGATCCCGAGCCTGAAGCCGATAGGGTTAGTCTTTTGTCCCAAAAGTTCCTCCGTGATGGCTTGTAGCCTTTAGCTGATTGCTCATGACACTACTCACTCTTTCGTAGCCACAACAACTGTTATGTGGTTGCTTCTTTTCCTCATGCGGTAGGCACGTCCCTGGGGGGCGGGCAGTACACGCTTCGCCACCGGGCCTCCGTCGACGAATATTTCCTTGACGAAGAGGCTTTCCTCGTCGACCTTTCCGACGTCTTCCCGGTTCATGATGTTCGCCACGGCCGAACGGACCGCCTTCTCGGCGTCCTTCGCGGCGTGCTTCGGGGAGAAGTGCAGAATCGACAAAGCCTGTCCGACACTCTTGCCGCGGATAAGGTCCACCACAAGTCTCATCTTGCGGGGCGAAGATCCTACATATCTGGCGACTGCTCTTGATTCCATTTCCTGAACTCCTTATGCGGCCGTCGCGGTCTTTTCTGATTTCACGCCGGGATGTGCCCTGAACGTGCGGGTCGCCGCAAACTCTCCGAGCCTGTGACCCACCATCGCCTCAATGACGTACACCGGTATGAACTTGTTTCCATTATGAACCGCGAACGTATGACCGACAAAGTCCGGGACTATCATGCTGTCGCGGGACCATGTCTTGATCACCTTTTTCTGGTTCTTCTTGTTCAGATCCTCAACCTTCTTTAGAAGCTTCGGATCCACGTAAACACCTTTTTTTACCGAACGGGCCATGTCATTCCAACCGTTACTTTCTGCGTTTCACGATATACTTGTTAGACTGCTTATTTCTTTTGCGAGTCTTCTTCCCTTTGGTCTTCCAACCCCAGGGTGAAACGGGATGAGGATTACCTTGCGGCGACTTTCCCTCACCACCGCCGTGCGGGTGGTCAACGGGATTCATGACCACGCCTCTGGACTGAGGCCTTATTCCGAGCCAGCGAAGTCTTCCGGCCTTGCCCCAGCTTATGTTCTCGTACTCTGCGTTTCCAACCACACCGATCGTTGCCTTGCAGTCGGTCCTGACCATTCTCATCTCACCAGACGGAAGGCGGAGCGTTGCAAAGTCCCCTTCCTTCGCGACGAGCTGGGCGGAGTTCCCGGCGCTCCGAGCCATCTGAGCACCTTTGCCGGGCTTCATCTCAATATTGTGGATCGTGGTACCGACAGGGATGTTCTTCAGGAGCATTGCGTTGCCAGCCTTTATATCTGACTGCTCGCCGGTCTGGACCACATCACCCACCTTGAGACCTTCCGGCGCAATGATATATCTCTTTTCGCCGTCTACGTAATTCAGGAGGGCGATCCTTGTATTGCGGTTGGGATCATACTCTATAGAAGCGACCTTGGCATCGATGCCGTTCTTGTCCCTCTTGAAATCGACGATGCGGTAGAATCTCTTGTGCGCTCCGCCGCGATGCCGCGAGGTCACGCGTCCCTGGTTGTTTCTTCCACCCGAATTCTTGAGAGGAGCTACGAGCGACTTTTCCGGTCTGCTCTTGGTAACTTCCTCAAACGTCGAGACCGTGTAGAACCTGGTCGCAGGCGTCATCGGTTTTAGCTTCTTCAAACCCATCTTAAAATCCTTTGCCGTTCATTAGCCTATGCTGCACCAAGGAGGTCAATGGTGTAACCTTCCATGAGGGTCACCACGGCCTTCTTCCTGTCGGGGCGTCTTCCCTCGAAGCGTCCTCGTTTCGTCATGGAGCCAATGACCTTTCCCTTGACTACCACTGTCCTCACACTCTTGACCTTCACGTTAAAACGCTTCTCGATCTCCCGGACGATTTCTATTTTGTTCGAACTCTTTCTGACCTCAAAAACGTACTGATGCTGTTCCTGCAGCTTTGTATTCTTTTCGGTCAGCAGGGGTCTAATAAGGACCATGCTCATTTCGATTCTCCGACCAGTTTGTCCTGCAAAGCCGTGAGCGCGCTCTTCTGGAAGAGAACCACGTCGTTGTTAAGTATCTCATACGTCGACGCGCCGACAGCATCCTTCACAAAAACCTTTGGCATATTCCTGGCTGCCAGGTAAACCTTCTTGTCACCCTTCGGAAGAAGCACGAGCACCTTCTTACCCTTCAGGCCAAGGGAATTAAGTATCTCGACCACCCGCTTCGTCTTTGACTCTTCGAGTGTGAAGTCCTCAACGATAACGACTCCGCTGTCCTTTGCCTTGTATGAGAGGGCGGACTTCTTCGCAAGGGCCTTTACCTTTTCATTAACCTTTTTCTCGTACTCGTGAGGCTGGGGACCGAATATCGTTCCGCCACCGACCCACACCGGGTTTCTCGTCGATCCGCTGCGGGCCCTACCGGTGTGCTTCTGCTTCCACGGCTTCTTTCCGCCGCCGCTTACTTCGCCGCGGGTCTTTGTCTTGTGAGTACCGTGCCTCAAGCCTGCCAGATGCGCTGTCACGGTCTGATATATAGCCTGATCATTAGGCTCTATCTCGAATACCGAAGGCGAGAGTTCCACAGTCTCACCGGTCTTCGTTCCATCGATCTTCAAAACTTCTAACTGCATCTTGTGTGCCTCTCTCACTTCCAAATTTGGACGTAACCGTTTGTCGGGCCTGGTATGGAACCCTCAACGAGAATGAGATTCGAATCGGGGATGAGGCGGACAACCTTCAGATTCTTCATCGTGGACCGCTTGCCACCCATCCGTCCTGCCATCCTCAGTCCCTTGAACGAGCGTGACGGGTATGATGAACTACCGACTGATCCGGGGGCGCGAAGCCTGTCGCTCTGTCCGTGAGTGACCAGACCGCCACCGAAGTGGTGACGCTTCACCACACCCTGAAAGCCCTTACCTTTGGAAGTTCCAGTAACGGAAACCTTGTCCCCCACCGCGAAGACCTTGTCTACATTGATTACATCACCCAGCTTGTAGGAGGCGATATCAAAGCCATCAAACTCACAAAGGACTTCCGAGGGCTTCACGCCGGCCTTGGCATAATGACCCTTTAACGCTTTCGTCACAACGCGCTCCGGCTTCTGACCGTAACCGAGCTGCAGAGCCTCGTATCCGTCACGATCCTTTGTTTTGATCGCAGTAACCGGGCAGGGGCCCGCTTCAATCACTGTAACGGATATGGAATTGCCTTTATCATCAAAGACGTTAGTCATGCCGAGTTTTTTGCCAAGCAGACCGCTCATGGTATGATTCTCAATTTTAAATTTTCAATTCTTTAGTTTATACAGCTCCAACAGCGCGGCTCTAAGCCGGATCCGACAACCCGAAACGAGTTTCCGCATCCGCTGTTCGAAGTGACGCTTCAGACCTTCATTTCCACATCGACTCCGGCGGGGAGATCGAGCTTCGTCAGCGAGTCTACCGATTTCGACGAAGCATTGTAGATGTATATCAACCGCTTATGTTGGCGGAGCTCGAACTGCTCACGGCTGCGCTTGTCGACGTGTGGTGAACGAAGGACGGTATAAATCGTCTTCTTGGTCGGCAGAGGAATCGGACCGGAGACAACAGCTCCGGTCGATTTTATTGTTCTGACAATCTTCTCAGCCGACTTATCGATCAAAGCATGATCATACGATTTCAACTTTATCCTAATAGTCTGACCAGCCACAGCTTACCTCGCTTCCATGAATTTGTAAGCGTTCAAATTAATTACTCGATGATCTTCGTTACGACACCCGCGCCGACCGTATGGCCGCCCTCGCGGATAGCGAACCGAAGGCCCTCTTCCATAGCGATCGGTGTGATGAGCTCAACCCTGAGGTTGTCCACGTTGTCACCAGGCATAACCATCTCTGTTCCGGCCGGGAACTCGGTCACGGAGCCAGTAACATCGGTCGTACGGAAGTAGAATTGCGGGCGATAGTTCTTGAAGAACGGGGTATGACGGCCACCCTCTTCTTTGCTGAGGACGTAAACCTGAGCAATGAATTTTGTGTGCGGGGTGATCGAACCCGGCTTCGCGAGAACCATTCCACGCTCAAGCTCGGTCTTTTCAACGCCGCGGAGAAGTGCGCCGATGTTGTCGCCGGCCATTCCCTCGTCGAGCTCTTTCCTGAACATCTCAAGACCCGTCACGACAGCCTTCTTGTGTGCGCCAAGACCGATGACTTCGACTTCTTCACCGACCTTCACTTTGCCGCGCTCGACACGACCGGTTCCAACCGTACCGCGTCCCGTGATCGTGAAAACGTCTTCGATCGGCATGATGAAGGGCTTGTCAACATCACGCTGCGGGAGCGGGATGTAGCTGTCAACCGCGTCCATCAGGTCATATATGCACTTGAACCTGGGATCGTCGGGAGTCGCACTGGGATCGTTTCCGGCTTCCATTGCCTTCAACGCGCTGCCACGGATGATGGGTATCTCGTCGCCGGGGAAGTTGTACTTCTTAAGCAGGTCGCGAACTTCGACCTCGACGAGCTCGAGAAGCTCGGGATCGTCAACCATATCGACCTTATTCATGAAGACAACGATCTTGGGTACGCCGACCTGATACGCCAACAGGATGTGTTCGCGGGTCTGCGGCATGGGACCGTCATTGGCCGCGACAACCAATATGGCTCCGTCCATCTGGGCGGCACCAGTGATCATGTTCTTTATATAGTCAGCGTGACCTGGGCAGTCCACGTGAGCATAGTGACGGGTTCCGGTCTGGTACTCGACGTGCGCAGTCGCGATCGTTATACCACGAGCCTTTTCCTCAGGCGCGTTATCGATGCTGTCAAAACTTCTAGCCGACGCCCAGCCCTTTTTAGCAAGGGCGAGGGTAATGGCGGACGTTAAGGTCGTCTTGCCATGATCGATGTGCCCGATCGTGCCCACATTGATATGCGGCTTACTGCGGTCAAATTTCTCCTTAGCCATCTAAATTCTCCTTATAATTTTTTCAAACTGATTATCCCGACAGGTCGGCATTCCATGCGGGGAGCTCCCGAGGGAAGAAGGCCTGTATGAAGCGAAGCTGGGGTCACGCGGCCACCGACTCCTTGCCGCGCACCTTCTCGATGATCTGGTCCGCAATACTACGCGGCACTTCATCGTAGTGAGAAAATTGCATCGTGAAAATCGCACGTCCCTGCGTCATAGAGCGAAGGGAAGTCGCGTATCCGAACATTTCCGACAGGGGAACCAGCGCCTTAACGACCTGCGCATCTCTCCTCGAATTTATTCCTTCGATACGACCGCGCCTCGAATTGAGGTCTCCCATCACGTCTCCGAGATACTCTTCGGGGGTAACAACCTCAACGTCCATCATGGGCTCGAGAAGCGCGGGATCCGCCTTCCTTGCGCCTTCCTTGAAACCGATGCTACCGGCAATCTTGAATGCCATTTCGCTCGAGTCAACATCGTGGTACGACCCGTCGAACAACTTGACCTTCACGTCAACTACCGGATAACCGGCGAGGACACCGCTCTGCAGCGCTTCCTGAATGCCGTCCGAAACCGCCGGGATATACTCCTTCGGGATAACACCGCCAACTATGGCGTTCGTAAACTCGTAACCTTTACCCTTCTCGTTGGGCTCGATCTCAAGCCAAACGTGTCCGTACTGACCACGTCCGCCCGACTGCCTGATAAACTTGCCTTCCTGGGTAATCTTCTTTCTAATAGTTTCTTTGTACGCGACCTGCGGCCGGCCAACGTTAGCCTCGACCTTGAACTCGCGCTTCAACCGGTCGACGATAATCTCGAGATGAAGTTCGCCCATTCCGCTTATGATAGTCTGGCCGGTCTCTTCGTTCGTTGACATGCGGAACGTCGGGTCTTCCTCGGTCAGCTTCATGAGCGACTCGCCGAGCTTCTCCTGGTCCGCTTTCGTCTTCGGCTCGATGGCTATGTGGATGACGGGCTCCGGGAATTCCATCTTCTCCAGGACAATAGGAGCAGCTTCGTCGCACAGCGTGTCCCCGGTCTTAGTGGCCTTCAATCCGACCGCCGCAACGATATCACCGGTGTAAGCCATGTCAATGTCTTCCCTGTGATTCGCATGCATCCGGAGGATACGCCCAATTCTTTCCTTCTTTCCCGTGATCGAGTTGTACACATACGAACCACCGGAGAGAGTCCCGCTGTAAACGCGGAAGAACGTGAGCTTCCCGACGAAGGGGTCGGTCATGATCTTAAACGCAAGCGCCGAAAACTTTTCGTTGTCCGCGGGCTTCCGCTCAATCGGGTTTACATTCAAATCGTGACCCTGCGTGTTCCCCACATCTAACGGAGAAGGGAGAAAATCCACGATGCAGTCCAAAAGTCTCTGAACGCCCTTATTCTTGAACGCGGTTCCGCAGGCGACGGGAACTATCTTCAACTCAACTGTCGCTTTTCTAATGGTCGAGATTATCTCTTCTTCAGAGATCTCCTGGCCGTCAAGGTATTTCACGAGAAGCGTGTCATCCACATCGGAGACAGCTTCCAGAAGCTTCGTCCTGTATTCCTGGGCAGTCTTTTGAAGATCATGAGGAATATCGTACTCTTCCCAGGTAGTGCCGAGATTCGACTCGCTGTACATGACAGCTTTCATCTTTATCAGGTCAACGACCCCTGCAAAGATATCGCCCTGACCAATGGGTAGCTGAATAGGGACCGCATTCGCTTTGAGGCGGTCGTGCATCATCTGAATGACGTTATAGAAATCCGCGCCGACGCGGTCCATCTTGTTGACGAAGGCTATCCTCGGTACACCATACTTGTCAGCCTGGCGCCAGACAGTCTCAGACTGAGGCTCAACGCCACCGACCGCGCAAAAGAGGGCGATAGCGCCATCGAGCACGCGCAGGGAGCGCTCAACTTCGATAGTGAAATCAACGTGTCCCGGGGTGTCGATGATATTGATTCTATGATCTCTCCAGAAGCACGTCGTGGCAGCAGAAGTAATCGTTATACCCCGCTCCTTTTCCTGCTCCATGAAATCCATAGTTGCCGCACCATCATGCACTTCTCCGATGCGGTGAGTTTTGCCTGTATAGAACAATATTCTTTCAGTCGTAGTCGTTTTACCGGCGTCAATGTGCGCCATAATACCGATGTTACGCGTACGTTCTAACGGGTACTCTCTAGCCATGACTTATCTATAACCTTCCGATCCTAATTACCAGCGATAATGAGCGAAAGCCTTGTTTGCTTCCGCCATCTTGTGCGTGTCTTCACGCTTCTTAATTGCATTTCCCTCGCCATTTGAGGCGGCAATGATTTCCGCGGCGAGCTTCAGCGACATAGACTTATCTTTGCGCTCCCTCGCGTACCTGATCAGCCAGCGCATACCGAGCGCCAGACTTCTCTCGGGCCTGACTTCGCTAGGCACTTGATAGGTCGCTCCTCCAACCCTGCGGGCCCGGACCTCGATAATGGGCTGGACGTTATTCAACGCCTTCCTGAAGACATCGAGCGGATTCTGCTTCGTGCGCTGCTCCACTATGTCGAAGGCATCGTACATAAGCCGTCTGGCCAGATGTTTCTTGCCGGACGACATGAGATTATTGACGAATTTAGCCAGGAACACGTCGTTATACTTGGGGTCAGGGAATACCTGACGCCTGTCAGAGCGCTTTTTCCTCATATCAAACTCTTTTTGTTAAAATTATGCTGAAGCTTTAGGCTTCTTGGCGCCGTACTTTGACCTGCCTTGCTTCCTATCTGTTACGCCGGCAGTGTCAAGAGTGCCTCTAATGATGTGATAACGCACGCCAGGAAGATCTTTTACACGGCCGCCTCTAATAAGTACTATAGAGTGCTCTTGAAGATTGTGTCCCTCCCCAGGGATATAGGCCGTAACTTCTATTCCATGAACCAGCCTAACGCGCGCTACTTTGCGGAGAGCCGAATTCGGCTTCTTAGGTGTGGTGGTATAGACGCGAGTGCAAACTCCTCGCTTTTGCGGATTTCCCTGAAGCGCGGGGGACTTTCCCTTCAGAAGAATCTTCTTCCTCCCCTGCCTTATCAGTTGATTAATTGTCGGCAATGTGTTCCTCCAAAATACTAACCTTCATCATAGAGATAAAAATATAGAGAACGTTATCCAAATAAGCAAGAATGTCGAACATAAAAATGGGGAGAAATTTCTTCCTCCCCATTAATCTATTGACCGTCAAGAAGCCACTTTCTGATGAGGCACTTCCTCCGCCTCTTCGGCTTCCTTCTCGAGCATCTCTTCCTCGGTCAGTATGAGGTCCCTGAATTTCTTCAGACCTGTGCCGGCCGGTATGAGCTGTCCAATTATCACGTTTTCCTTCAGGCCGATCAGATTATCCAGCTTGCCCTCAACCGACGCGTCAGTAAGGACCTTGGTGGTCTCCTGGAACGATGCGGCTGATATAAAGCTGTCCGTCGACAAAGCAGCCGAAGTAATTCCCAGAAGAACGTCTTCAGCGGTCGCAGGAGTGGCATCGCGGAACTCGATCGGCTTCTTCTTGGATCTTCGCAGGTCGCGGTTCTTCGCCATGACGAGGGCGCGCTCCACGAGCTGACCCACCCTGTACTTAGAATCACCTTTGCCTGTGACCACGATCTTCTTACCGATCGAAGCATTTTCCTCGCGAATCCTGTGGACGTCCACGATATCGCCTTCGAGGAAGGGTGTGTCCCCGGAATCCACGACGCGGACCCTCTGGAACATCTGACGCACAATTACTTCAATGTGCTTGTCATTGATTGTCACATTCTGCTGACGGTACACTTCCTGAATTTCATCGAGGAGGTACTTCTGAACGTCTGCCGGTCCCTTGATTCTCAGGATATCGTGCGGGTCTATCGGACCGTCGGTCAAACGCTCGCCGGCTATCACGAAATCATTTTCCTGTACCAGTATGTGCTGGCGCAGCGAGACCTTGTAAGTCTTCCTGTCTTTTCCGTCGGCGCTGGTGACGATTACTTCCTTAGTTCCTCTCGACTGACCGCCGAAGCCGACGTAGCCGTCGATCTCGCTGACGGTGGCAGGGTCCTGCGGGGCGCGCGCCTCGAAAAGCTCCTGCACCCTCGGAAGACCTGTAGTCACATCGCGAACGCGTGACAACTCCTTAGGCTTCTTCGCCAGAGTCTCACCGGACTGCACTTCCTCTCCGTCTTCGACCACAATGTGGGCACCCACGGGAAGGTTGTATGTCCTCTTCGCTTTCGCGCCGTGCACAACCTCAAGCGAGGGCGTAACATTCTTATCAACGCTTTCGATAACGACTTTCTCGACCTGACCCGTCTGCTCGTCCGTCTGCTCACGATAGGTGAGGTCCTTCTTAAGGTCTACCCAGCGTACCTTTCCTGAGAATTCGGTAAGTATGAGCGTGTTGTACGGATCCCACTGGTAGACGAGATCGCCCTTGTTTACAGCTGCTCCCTCGTTCAGCAGAAGGTGTGCACCCTGCGGTACGTCCATCTTCTTGATCGCGCGATTGTCTTTGTCGAGTATCTGGATCACGCCGTGCCTGCCGAGGAGAACCTTCTCGGCCTTATTGTTGGTCCGGTTCGTATAATCTACAAGCGGCTGCATGTTTTCAAACTTGAGCCTTCCTTCAGCCGGAGCGATGACATTCGACTCCTGAGATTCGACGCTGGCCGTACCACCCGTGTGGAACGTCCGGAGCGTAAGCTGGGTACCAGGCTCGCCGATACTCTGAGCAGCGATAATTCCGACCGCATCGCCCAACTCGACCATTTTGCCGGTCGCCAGATTGCGTCCGTAGCACTTCGCGCAGACTCCTCTCGGGGCCTCGCACGTCAGAACCGAACGAATATCAACGCTGTCGATGGCTGTATTGGCTATCTTCTCGGCAACATCCTCAGTTATCTCTTCGCCGCCTTTGACTATGACCTGATTGCTCAGCGGATCGACGACATCGTAAAGCGCAACGCGGCCGAGGATGCGCTCGACGAGCGTTTCCTGTACGCGCTCGCCATCCTTGATAGCACTCACTGAAATGCCGCGGATGGTTCCGCAGTCATCTGCTGCTATGACGACGTCCTGCGATACATCGACCAGTCTACGAGTGAGATAACCTGCGTCGGCCGTCTTAAGAGCGGTGTCCGCGAGACCCTTCCTCGCGCCGTGTGTCGATATGAAGTATTCAAGGATCGACAGTCCTTCGCGGAAGTTCGCGATGATAGGATTCTCGATAAGATCACCGACCTGACCGGTCAGCGACTTCTGCGGCTTGGCCATCAAACCGCGCATGGCGGCGAGCTGCTTGACCTGGTCCTTCGAACCGCGGGCTCCGGAGTCAAGCATCATCCAGATAGAGTTGAACCCGTCCTTTGAAGCGGAAAGCGTCTTGTACGCCGCGTCGCTGACGAGGTTCGTGGCTCTCTGCCACACGTCTATAATCTTGTTGTACCTTTCACCTGCTGTGATGAAACCACCTTCGTAGCTTGCTTCAATCTCCTTCACTTCCCTGTCGGAAATGTCGATGAACTTCTTCTTAATGTCTGGGATAATAACGTCGTTCACGTTGATCGAAAGGCCTGCGGCGGTAGCATTCTTGAATCCGAGATCCTTCAAGTCATCAAGAAATTTCGCCGTCTTTTCCGGACCGGCTTTCTTGTATGATTCCGCAATGATCGAGATAAGCTTGCTCTTGGTCAGGACTTCGTTGATATAGCCAAGCTCCATCGGGACGATTTCGTTGAAGAGAACTCTCCCCGGCGTCGTTTCTATGAAGCCGCCGTTAGCCCTGAACTTTATGGTCTCGTGATGAGAAAGCCTTCCCAACTCCAGGGCCATTCTGATTTCGTCAACTGAAGAATAATGCTTCACCGGCTCTCCGGTGCTCTTCCTGACCTTTGTAAGGTAGTACAGGCCGAGAACCATATCCTGCGTAGGATGGACGATCGGCTTGCCGTGGGCAGGGGAAAGCAGGTTGTGGCTTGAAAGCATGAGTATTCCGGCCTCAAGCTGCGCCTCATAAGAAAGCGGCACGTGTACCGCCATCTGATCGCCGTCGAAGTCCGCGTTGAAGGCGGTGCAGACGAGAGGATGCAGTCTTATTGCGCGCGCGTCCACCAGCACCGGCTGGAAAGCCTGTATACCAAGCCGGTGAAGTGTCGGGGCACGATTCAACATGACCGGATGACCATCGACGATGGAAGGGAGAACCTCCCAGACTTCTTTGACCTTTCTGTCGACTAGCCTTCTAGCCGTCTTGGCCGTCTTGGCCTCCCCGCGCTCCAGAAGCTTTCTTATGATCATCGGCTTGAAAAGCTCGACGGCCATATCCTTCGGAAGTCCGCACTGATGAAGTTTCAGTTCGGGGCCGACGACAATGACGGACCTGCCGCTGTAGTCGACGCGTTTGCCAAGAAGGTTCTGACGGAAACGCCCCTGCTTGCCCTTGAGAACGTCGGAAAGGGACTTCAGAGCACGCTGGCTGTCAGAATTGACCGCGCTTATGCGTCTGCTGTTGTCCAGAAGCGCGTCGACGGCTTCCTGAAGCATCCTCTTTTCGTTGCGGAGAATCACTTCGGGAGCCTTTATGTCTATCAGCCTTTTCAAACGGTTGTTTCTGATAATGACTCTGCGGTACAAATCATTCAGGTCGGAGGTCGCGAACCTTCCGCCTTCGAGCGGCACAAGCGGACGAAGCTCCGGAGGAATAACCGGAATCACTTCCATCACCATCCACTCAGGCTTGTTGATGAACTCATCGCCGTCTCTGGTGCGGAAAGCCTCAGCCACCTTTAGGCGCTTCAGGAGATCGATTCTCTTCTGCTCGGACTTCTCCGTTCTTGCTGAGGTGCGAAGGGTCTCGCTAAGTGAGTCGACTTCAACTCTCTTGAGCATTTCCTTGATCGCTTCTCCGCCGATCTTGACGATAACCTTGCGGCCATCAGAATCGTCGAGTTCTCCGTTGTGCGGGAACTTCTCAAGCAGTTCATAGTACTGTTCTTCAGTCAGCAGCTGCTTTTCCTTCAGATCCGTTGCCGCGCCGGGCTGTACCACAACGTATGATTCGTAGTAGACAATCTTCTCGAGATCCTTGGTGGACATACCAAGAAGATTTCCGATCTTGCTGGGAAGCGAACGGAGATACCAGATATGGACGACCGGAGTTGCAAGGGTAATGTGCCCCATGCGCTCACGCCTCACGCTCTTCTGCGTGACCTCAACACCGCAGCGATCGCATACGATGCCCTTGTACCTGATCTTCTTGTATTTCCCGCAGTGGCACTCCCAGTCTCTGACCGGTCCGAATATTTTCTCGCAGAAAAGGCCATCCTTTTCGGGGCGATACGACCTGTAATTGATCGTCTCCGGTTTGGTCACCTCGCCGTGCGAGCGATCTATGATCGAGTCGGGAGACGCAAGGCTGATCCGGATTGCTGTCACAACCTTACGGGTCTGCTGTAAATCGCGGCGAAATTCCATGTTAGGCATTAAAGAAACCTCCAATTTTTATAACACTCCCTTGCAGACCAGGTCTGCCAGGGATCATAAAGTCTTTACTTCCGGTCATCACTTCTCGCGAATTCACCATCGTGCATTACCTTCACTTCGAGGCCAAGGCCTTGAAGCTCGCGGACCAGTACGCTGAACGCCTCCGGTATACCGGGCTCTGGAGTGTTCTCTCCCTTGACCAGGGATTCAAAGAGCTTCGATCTGCCGGGAACGTCATCGCTCTTTACCGTCAACATTTCCTGCAGGACGTGCGACGCGCCGTAGGCTTCTAGAGCCCAGACTTCCATCTCTCCAAACCTCTGTCCGCCGAACTGCGCCTTCCCACCCAACGGCTGCTGCGTGATGAGCGAGTACTGTCCGGTCGAACGGGCGTGTATCTTGTCCTCCACAAGGTGGTCCAGCTTCATCATGTACATATACCCAACTGTCACTTCGTTAGAGAACTTCTCACCGCTCTTACCATCGTAAAGGACAGTCTTCGAATTCTCGTTCAGGCCGGCCTTGCGGAGTTCGTCGGCGACTTCTTCCCAGGTCGCGCCGTCGAATATCGGAGAAGCGTACTTCACGCCGAGCTTCTTAGCCGCCCAACCGAGGGCCGTCTCATACAGCTGTCCGATGTTCATACGTGATGGCACGCCAAGCGGGTTCAGCACCATCTGTACCGGCGTTCCATCCGGCAGGAAAGGCATGTCTTCCTTGGGTACGACTATCGACACAACACCCTTGTTGCCGTGTCTTCCCGCCATCTTGTCTCCGACCTGAAGTTTGCGCTTCGAGGCAACATAGACCTTCGCAAGCTGGACGATTCCGGGAGGAAGTTCATCACCGGTTATCGCCTTGTTTCGCTCGCGGCGGGCCTCTTCTTCGAGATCCAGAACGCGAGTATGATAGTTCTTGTATATCTGCTCGATAAGCCTGTTCTTGCGAGCGTTATCCACCCACGGTTCGCTAAAATCAAGCCTCTCGAGGTCATCGATCTTCTGAAATGTTTCCCTCTTGAGCGAGGTTCCGCTCCTGATTACGACCGAACCATCCTTCGCGCGTATGCCCGTGGAAGTCTCCTCTTCGAGCAGTGCGGTAAGCTTGTCCACGAGTTTTTCCTGGACCTCGGTCTTCGCGGCCTTCAGCCATTTTTCGATTTCCTCGAGTCTCTTCTTCTCTTCCTTCTTGGACTCAGCATCCTTCTTCTTTCTAGAGAAAAGCTTGGTATCGATGACAACGCCACGCATTCCCGGGGGCGCCTTAAGAGAGGCGTCCTTAACGTCGCCCGCTTTGTCTCCGAATATCGCCCGAAGAAGCTTCTCCTCGGGAGTAACGTCGGTCTCGCCCTTTGGCGTTATCTTCCCGACGAGGATGTCGTTTTCATGGACTTCCGCTCCGACCCTGATAATACCGTTGTCGTCGAGGTCCTTGGTCATCTCTTCGGATACGTTCGGTATGTCGCGCGTGAGCTCTTCTTCGCCACGTTTAGTATCCCTGACGCTCGTCTCGAGCGACTGAATGTGAATGGACGTGAATGCGTCACGGGAGACGATGTCCTCGCTCACTATGACAGCATCCTCAAAATTATAACCGTGCCATGGCATGAACGCCACCAGCACGTTCCTGCCGAGCGCGAGCTCGCCCTTCTCGGTTGAGCATCCATCGGCCAGGACATCGCCCTTCTTGAACCGCTGACCTATTTTGACGAGCGGCTTCTGATTGACCGTAGTGTCCTGGTTCGTTCTGAAAAACTTCCTGAGCTTGTATTCCGCAGTCCTAAGGTCCTCGAAACTTGACACAACCTCGTCTGACCTCTCATTGATGTCATACTTGACGACAAGGTGACTGCCGTCAACTTCGACAACGACGCCGTCGTGTTCAGCCGTGACGAGGGTCCTCGAATCAACTGCGACCCTGCGTTCCATTCCGGTACCGACGACCGGTGCCTCGCTGGCGATAAGAGGCACGGCCTGGCGTTGCATGTTCGCTCCCATGAGGGCGCGGTTCGCGTCGTCATGCTCGAGGAACGGGATCAAAGCCGCGGCGGGACTGACGATCTGGTTGGTGGCAATATCCATGAAGTGGACTTCACCCGGCTTTTCCAATATGAAGTCACCGTGGTGCCTCGCGCGTACGCGCTCGCCAATGAGCCTTCCCTTTTCGTCGACTTCTGTATTTGCCTGCGCGATCTTATACTCATCTTCCTGAGCGGCGCTGAGGAAGACGATCTCTTCGGTGACAGCTCCGTTTACGACCTTGAAGTAGGGAGTCTCGATGAAACCGAAGTCGTTCACCCTGCCGTGCACGGCAAGTGACGAGATAAGCCCAATATTCGGACCTTCCGGCGTCTCGATCGGGCAGAGACGGCCGTAGTGGGTATAGTGAACGTCGCGAACCTCGAAGCCGGCGCGCTCCCTCGTAAGACCTCCTGGTCCAAGGGCGCTCATCCTACGCTTGTGCGTCATCTCCGCGAGAGGATTGGTCTGGTCCATGAACTGCGAAAGCTGACTCGTTCCGAAGAATGAGTTCAGCACAGTGGTTATAACGCGCGCGTTGACGAGACCCTGCGGGGTGAAATTCTCCTCGTCGTGTATGTTCATCCGCTCCTTGACGTTGCGGACCATTCTGGTCAGAGCTAGATTGAACTGCGACTCAAGCTGTTCACCGACGGTCTTGACGCGCCTGTTGCCGAGGTGATCGATATCGTCTATCTGGCCCTCGTCTCGTCTCAGTTTGAGCATATAGTCGATAATGGCAACGATATCATCCTTCGTAAGGACCGTCGTAGTTGTCGGGATCTCTAGAGTGAGCTTGGCGTTCATCCTGTAACGACCAACGTTCCCAAGATCGTACCTCTTCTCGCTGAAGAACATCTTTTCGAGAAGGCCCCTGGCCGTTTCCGCATCCTGCGCTTCCACGGACCTAAGCTCCTCGTAAATCTTTTTCAGTGCACCTTCGCTCGAGCTCGTCGAATCTTCCCTTATCGTGTTCAGGAGAATCGGATCATCACCCTTGCGGGTAGTCTTCAAGAGACGCAGCTTCTTGACGTTCGCGCTCTTTATGAGCTCGATTTGCTCCTCGGTAAGCTTCAACTCTTCGAGGGACGCATCGGATGTATCGATGATGACTTCGCCGGTTTTCGTATCAACGACATCGCCGACGAGCCTTCTTCCTAGAAGCTCCTCATTTTCCATCTTACCGATATTGACCTCCTCCACCTGATGGAAGAGATCAAGTATATCCTCATTCTTCTCATACCCGAGGGCGCGGAGAAGAGTCGTCGCGTAAAATTTCTTCTTGCGGTCGATGTAGACCCAAAGAACATTGTTGATGTCTGTTGTGAATTCGAGCCATGCCCCTCTCATGGGAATCACCCTGGAGCTCCAGATTCTCGCGCCGTTCGGATGCTCAGTCTCGACGAAGAAGACGCCGGGCGATCTGTGAAGCTGGCTGACGACGACTCGCTCCGCTCCGTTTATGATAAACGTGGCACGGTCGGTCATGTATGGTATGGAACCGAGGTAAACCTCCTGCTCCTTTGCCTCCATGAAACCTTCCTTGCCGGGATCAGGATCTTTGCTCGCCAGACGAAGCCTTGCCTTGAGGGTGACCGAATATGTCAGTCCCTTCTCGATGCACTCTTCAACGCCGTATCTCGGCTTTTCGATGCTATACTCTACAAAGTCGAGGGCGAAATGCTCCTTGTTGTCATAAACGGGGAAGTTGACCTGAAAGACTCCCTGGAGGCCGGTCTGCCTGCGCTTCTTCGCCGACAGGTCTTCCTGCAAAAATCTCTTGAACGACTGGATTTGGACATCGAGCAAATCCGGATAATCGACTCTTTGAGGAATCTTCGCAAAGTTTACACGCCCCGAGTCCTGCCCGTTAGAATTCACGTTCTTCAAAGCTATAACACTCCTTTAAACGATTTTTCGAAGGGAGAAATGAGTAGCCGGAATATCCCTTATAAAGACACGTAATCCGTCCCGACTGGAGTCGGGACGGATTACTGAATTGGCTGTTTTCACTACTCTTGAAAACGTACGGAAGTCCGCTAAAGTTCTTTACTTCAGCTCGACCGTCGCGCCAGCCTCTTCCAGCTCCTTCTTCAGCTTCTCTGCATCTGCTTTCGACACGCCTTCCTTGACAACCTTCGGGGCGCCATCGACGAGGTCCTTGGCTTCCTTCAAACCGAGACCGGTAGCCGCGCGGACGACTTTGATAACGTTTATCTTCTGGGCTCCAGCGCTGACGAGGTTGACGTCGAATTCAGTCTTCTCTTCAGCCGCAGGCGCTGCACCGGCCGCTGCTCCAGCCGCTGCTCCGGCAACGACGACGGGAGCCGCCGCTGTAACGCCGAACTTATCTTCCAGTGCTTTCTTCAACTCAGATGCTTCTAAGAGAGTAAGTTTGCTTATCTTATCCACTAATTCTTGAACTACTTCTGACATTTCTTATTTCTCCTTTTAAAATTCTTGTTGTATCCTACGACGCCTGAGCAGGGAGTTTCTTCTCCACCGCGTCGAGCACCGCCACCAAGTCACGCATCACGGCCGAAATTGACCCAGCAATACCAGATACCGGCGAGTTCAAACTCCCGAGAATCGCGCTGATCATCTCAGCCTTCGTGGGCATTGATGCAAATTCATTCAGTTTCTTCCCGTCGAATACCTGCTTGTCGATGACAAACGCCTTCGTGGCAGGTTTCTGACTCTTGTCGAAGAATTTCTTCAGGACTCTTGCGGGTGCAACCGGGTCTTCCATGCCGAACGCGATACCGGTCGGTCCGACCAGATACTGAAAAGCCGACTCGTCTGACGAGAGGCTCTTCATCGCCTTCTTGATCAGGGTGTTCTTCACAACCCGATACTTAATCCCGTTCTTCTGGAACTCTCGCCGCAGATCATTACTCTCCGCGACAGTCATTCCCGCAAAGTCTGTGAAGAAAAGACTGCTTGAATTGGACACCAGCTCCGTCACTCCCGTGACGACTTGTTCCTTTTCATCCTTTTTCATCTTTTCCTCAGATATTTGACATTACTCCAATTCCGAAGGTAGGACTCCGGAATGGCTTAGAAGCATTTTGGTGCGTAAACTCTTAGTGTATGCTTGCGGCAAGCGTCTTGTCGATCCTGACAGACGGCCCCATCGTCGATGATATCGCTACGTTCTTTATGTACTGTCCTTTTGACGACGACGGCTTCAACCTGTTAACCGCGGCAAGGAAGGAGTTCACGTTGTCCACGAGCTTCTGGGCATCAAAGGATGCCTTCCCGACAACGGCGTGAAGATTTCCCGCCTTGTCGACTCTGAACTCGATCTTGCCAGCCTTGATTTCAGAGACAGCCTTCGCCACATCCGGGGTAACCGTACCACTCTTCGGGTTCGGCATAAGCCCCTTCGGGCCAAGTACCTTTCCAAGCTTGCCGACATCAGCCATCGAATCCGGCGTCGCGACAATGACATCGATATCTGACCAGCCATCCTGAAGCTTCTTCAGGTAGTCATCAAATCCCACGTGATCGGCACCGGCCTGACGAGCTTCGTCCTGCTTCTGCGTCTGTTTGGTAACAACCAGGACGCGCACTGTTTTGCCGATTCCATGCGGAAGCGAAACAGTTCCTCTCACAGCCTGATCGGCGTGGCGCGGGTCGACGCCAAGGCGGACCGCTATATCCACCGTCTCGTCGAACTTTGCTTTGGCCGTCGACTTTATCTTTTCCACCGCCTCTTCGACGGTGTATTCCTTAGCCTTGTCCACCAGCTTGGTGGCTTCCTTGATTCGCTTGCTCTGTTTCATATCTTTAAACTCTTCTCCTTTAACCTTCGACCAGTATTCCCATACTGCGCGCTGTACCGGCAACCATGCTTATCGCAGCATCCACGTCGGTAGTGTTGAGATCCGGCATCTTCATCTCAGCGATCTTCTTCACCTGCTCGCGCGTCACCTTCGCAACCTTCACGCGATTGGGCTCGCCGGAACCTTTTTCGATCTTCGCCTCTTTGACGAGAAGGACGGCGGCAGGCGGAGTCTTCGTGATGAACGTGAACGACTTATCCGAATAAACAGTGATCACCACGGGAATGATGAGGCCCTGCTTGTCCTGCGTGCGAGCATTGAACTGCTTGCAGAACTCCATAATGTTCACGCCCTTCTGACCGAGCGCCGGACCAACTGGCGGGGCAGGCGTCGCCTGACCGGCGGGTATCTGCAACTTAACGAAGCCAACTACTTTCTTAGCCATTGTTCACCTGAATTATCTCTCTAGTTCAACTTCTGTAAAACTCAACTCGACGGGAGTCGGGCGGCCAAAAATCGTAACCGTAACCTTCAGCTTCATACGGTCCTCATTTACCTCCGAAACCTCTCCCTTGAATGTGGAGAACGGTCCACTCGTGACCTTGACCTTGTCTCCCATCTTGAACGGCACTTCCATGACCTGCCGCTCCTCGTGCTCATCAATCCTGCCCTTCATGCGGACGACTTCGTCTGGACGCAGCGGACTCGGATCCCCCTTCGGCCCGACGAAACTAATAATCGAGGGGACACTTAGTATGAACCCTTTCACCCTTTCGTCCATTTCGGCTTCGATCATGACATAACCCGGCATGAAATTCCGGGTCTTCACTTTCTTCTTGCCGCTTTCGCTGATGGTCGGCACCTTCTCAGTCGGGATAACTACCTCGCCAAACTTCTCGTGAAGGTCTGACTCCTTCAGCTGGCTTTCGAGATAAGCAACCGCCTTATTCTCCTGTCCGGAGTAAGTGCGCACAACGTACCACCTTTTGGTGGATACCTTCGCCGGCTCGACCTTCTCTTTCTTCTCGACCGGTCCTTCGCTCATAAAATGTACCTAAGCGCAAGATTAACAATCGTATCAACCGCATAAATAAATACGGCCATGATCAGCGTGGCAACGAGCACGACAGACGTGAAGTCTTTCAATTCGTCCTTCGTTGGCCAGGTGACCTTCTTCATCTCCTTGACCACATCGTCGAAGAACCCGATGATTTTGTCTCTCATTTTCCTTCCTCAATTCCGCACGTTTGCGTGCCTGAACGTCTTAGCGGGCACAAACCAGAGATTCCCCGCGTTCGCAGGCCCTGGTTCGCAAATCCGCCAGAGACATGTCTCCCGATGAAGACAGGCACCTCGGCGTGCAAGCACGTCAGGAGGGACTCGAACCCCCAACCTGCGGTTTTGGAGACCGCTGCTCTGCCAATTGAGCTACTGACGTATCTCACATTCGTATTATTAAGCCCTAATGTCCCGATTTCGCGCCTCTTACAAGGATTCAAAATCAAAGACTGAGGACTATTACTTCGTCTCCTTGTGCGACGTGTGCTTGTTGCAGAAACGGCAATATTTCTTGTACTCGACTCTACCCGTCTGCTTTCTTTTATTCTTCGTTGTTGAATAGTTCCTGTGCTTGCAAACAGTGCATTCGAGTGTAATTATGTCTCTCATACTTTTTCCTTTGTTAAGCACCACGCCGCGAATATTATCGGGAGGTGATGCGAGCTCACGACGGGACTTGAACCCGTGACCTACGCCTTACCAAGGCGTTGCTCTACCAGCTGAGCTACGTGAGCGGATACAACATTAAAAAGAAATAGTCAGCATATCTCGCGCACCACTCCTGAAGCTAAACGCTCCGGCGCGGCCAGCAACGCTTACCCGATTCGACGCTTCGGGTGAGAGCGGGAGACGGGACTCGAACCCGCGACCAACAGCTTGGAAGGCTGTGACTCTACCAACTGAGTTACTCCCGCAGTACAAAATCAGACTTTTCAAACCGCGAGACCAGCCCGCGAACCCGCGACCAATCCCGCCTTGCGGGATGACTCTACCAACTGAGTTACTCCCGCAGTACAAAATCAGACTTTTCAATCCGCGAGATCAGCCAACGAACCCGCGACCAATCCCGCCTTGCGGGATGACTCTACCAACTGAGTTACTCCCGCAGTACAAAATCAGACTTTTCAATCCGCGAGATCAGCCAACGAACCCGCGACCAATCCCGCCTTGCGGGATGACTCTACCAACTGAGTTACTCCCGCAGTACAAAATCAGACTTTTCAATCCGCGAGATCAGCCAACGAACCCGCGACCAATCCCGCCTTGCGGGATGACTCTACCAACTGAGTTACTCCCGCAGTACATAATCAGACTTTTCAATCCGCGAGACCAGCCAACTAACCCGCGACCAATCCCGCCTTGCGGGATGACTCTACCGATACAAAGCGCGGTGGGCGGTGGGGGATTCGAACCCTCTAAGGCGTAAGCCAACGGATTTACAGTCCGCCCCGGCTCTCCAACTCCGGCGTCCGCCCAAAACTCACCTGCTTCTCAATGCGCTTGCTCAGCCATCGGCATGCAGGCTCGCAACCGAGCTGGCGAAGGGATTTGAACCCCCGACCTGCTGATTACAAGTCAGCTGCTCTACCAACTGAGCTACGCCAGCATCATACTTTTTGAGCTAATAAATTTAAGAAAAAAAGGGACAAAGTCAAGGTCAAATTCTGCGCGCAAAACCCACAGAGAATCAACGGCTTATAGCGATAGATCCAAGTCGCCGCTTCACCCATCTCCGTTCGGCTCGTCGTTTGCTAAGTTTCGCCCCTCAGCCCCCCTTTTCTCCGAATTCGCAGACTACGAGTTCAGTTTTCGGGCGCGCATAGCTAAATTTCAATCATGATTCCAAAAGAGCGGCTCGACAAAGCACTCCAGAAATTTTTTGGCCTCGCGGATTTCAGGCCGGGACAGACTGAGGTAATCAACTCCGTATTGAACGGCTTCGACACGCTTGCAGTCATGCCGACAGGCGGAGGGAAATCCATATGCTACCAGCTGCCAGCAATTCTCATGGACGGCCTGGCCATCGTCGTGACGCCTCTGATCAGCCTGATGAAGGACCAGGTGCTGCAAATAAACAGGCTCGGCCTTCATGCTACGGAGCTCGACAGCACACTTGAGGCCCCCGAGTTTCAATCGAGGCTTAATCTCGCAAAATCCGGAAAGGTTAAGCTCCTCTACGTCGCCCCCGAGCGTCTCGGCAGCAGGCGATTCGTGGACTCCTTATCGCAGACGAAAATCTCGTTGCTGGTCGTCGATGAAGCCCACTGCGTCAGCCAATGGGGGCACGACTTCCGTCCTCACTACAGTCACATACCTGAGTTCGCCGAATCGATGGGCAATCCCGGGATTCTAGCCCTGACCGCGACTGCGACTCCTGACGTACAGGACGACATAGTGGCACAGTTGAAAATGCGGTCGCCTAGAGTTTACATCAGCGGCTTCAATAGAGAAAACCTTTCCTTCCGCGTCCTCGTGGAGACTGCCAAGATGAATTCAATTCTCAGATACGCGAACCGAGAAGGAACATCAGGCATCGTTTATGCCTCGACCCGCAAGAGCGTCGACGAGATTTATGATTTCCTTAAATCACACGGCTTACGTGCTCTGCGCTATCACGCCGGGCTCCCCCAATCCGAGAGAGAAGCTTCTCAAACGGAATTCCTGCGGACATCCAATATCATGGTCGCCACCAACGCCTTCGGGATGGGGATCAACAAGCCCGATATCAGGTATGTTATCCACTTTGAACTTCCTGGTACAATGGAGGCGTATTACCAGGAAGCCGGCAGGGCCGGGCGCGACGGGAAACCGGCCGAATGCGTCCTCCTTTTCAATAAGAAAGATATATCGGTCCAGGAATACTTCATAGATACGCTTTACCCCACGAAGGAGATATTCCTCAAAATATATGGCTCCCTGTTTGACTCCCTTTCGGTTGGCGTCAGTTCAACTAGAGAAGATTTTCTGACGGTATCTACACAGAAGCTTGCGGAGGTGACAGGGGCAAATGGCCGAACGATAGACGCAGTTTTCAGGATTCTCTCACAGAGCGGTCTACTCCAAATCATGCCCAGCATTTCAGCAACGGCTTATGTCTCATCGAAAATGGACATGACGTCTTACAGGAGAGCCGTAGAAAAGACTTCCTCACACGATTCCCGCGCGGTATTGGAGGCGCTGCTCCGAATGCATGGTAGCGCCCTCTTTTCAGAACCACAGATCATTAACCTAGATGAAATTGGCAGGAAGTCGGAGATAGGGCCCTCCAACGCAGGCCGTACACTGTCCCTCCTTCACCGCTCGGGAGTCATTAACTACAAGCCCCCGTCAGAGGGAATTACTTTCAGGATGCTCACAGCCCGTGTGGCGCCCGAAAGACTCCCGGTTAACTTCGAGCAGTTGTCGCTCCTTCGCGAACGGGCCCGCCAGCGCCTGGCCAAGATGGTCGGCTACGCACTCGACACGGGCTGCAGAACAAACTACATACTGGAGTATTTCGGAGCGGATGAAATCGAAGGGGGCTGCGCCAATTGCGACAACTGCACTGTTATGCTCCCCTTTGCTCACGAGGAGAACAAGGCCGAAGAGACTTTGAGCGCAAGAGAAATTCACAGAGAGATCCTCTCTCTCGTCAGGTCAGCCAAGGGAACGTTCGGGAGATCGCGATACTGCAAAATTCTCCTCGGCAACTCTGACAAAGATGATGCGAAAGCTCCTGAGATCATGGATCACGCCGGTGCACTAAAAAGCGTTCCCGCTCAGGCCATTTACTCATCGTTTGATTTTCTCCTCTCGAGGAAATTTCTTGTCCGGAACGGTCTGGTCTACCCGACAGTCGCGATAACAGAGGAAGGGGAAAAATACCTGAACACGGGGATACCATCGCCTGCCAGGAAGCGCTACGTCCTGAGGAAGGCCCTGCACAAGGCCCTAAGAGACGAAAGGAGGGCGCTCTCCTCAGAATTACGTATCCCTGTCTTCAACATCTGCTCCGATGAAACGCTGAAGGACATAGCCAACGAGCATCCGACCGATATCGCGGGACTTTCTAAGCACCTCGCACAGAGCGGGGCAAACGCCTCGATGATCAACCGCAGGATACTCCAGGTTTGCGCTGACTTCTCTTCCGACCTCCCTGCCGGACTGGCCCCCGCCGAACGGAAGGTGTACGAATTATTCAGGGAGAAGCTTACGGCCGCAGAGATAGCGGACGCGTTGTCGCTGACAGTTCAGGGAGTCATAGAGACGCTTGAAGGAATTGGCAAAAAGGGAATTGCGGTTGACCTCCGAAGTCTGGTTAACAGCCGGACCTTCTCAGTACTGAAGAGAGAGCTCGAGGAGAAGAAAGATGTACTCGCCGTTCACAAAGCTGTGGAGGATTGCGAACTTGCCGAGGTGGCTCTTGTCGCGAGGATCACCGGCGCGGCGACGTAGCTGAATCGATCTTCATTTTCTTGAGTCGGAGGTCCACTTTCCTGAAAAAGCCCGCCCATCGCTCGGGCTTCTTCGAGTACCAGCGCATCGTTGAATCGAGAAGACCCTGGTCGAAGCCGTACGCCTTCATTAAGGAATCCGCCTTCTCTTTCTGAACTCTGGAATCTCCCCCGTACTTCGCGTCTACGAGTTGGAGCCCAACGTAGAAATCGGCGAACTTCTCCTCGTTTACTGGGGGCTTGCTCGCGCACGATGGGAGGAACAGGGCGAGTATCAGGAGGAGCTTAATTTCTATCCGGCGCATCTAGTATCATCACGAACTCCGCCTTGAACGGAGCTTCGTCGAATTTCTTACTGATATCCCCCAGCGTACCGCGTATAACCTGCTCGGCAGGCATCGTCATATCCACTGCCACAACGGCTCTTCTGTTCCTGCCAAAGGAGGCGAGACAATCTTCGATGAGGGGCTTGAATCTGTAAGGCGCTTCCATGATCACGCAGACGCACTGTAACGCCGCAAGCCTGTTCAGTGCGCGCACCCGCTCGTCTCTCTTTCTTGGAAGAAAGCCTGCATAATGGAACGAATTGATGTTAAAATCCGAGACCACGAGTGCGGAGAGGATCGAGGATGCACCGGGGACCGGGACGACCTTCACTCCCTTCTTCAACGCAGCGTGCACAAGCTTGGCACCGGGATCTGCGAACACCGGCGTACCCGCATCAGAGATAAGAGCCGCGTCTGCCCCGGCCCGGATCCTGTCCACCGTGACTTCCGCATCCCGCGCCTCGTTATGTTCGTTGAGCGCCTCAAGAGGCTTGTCGAAACCGTAATACTTCATCAGCCTGTTGCCGGTCTTGACCTCTTCGCAGATTATGAAGTCGACACTTTTGAGGACGTTCAGTGCCCGAAGCGTGATGTCGTCGTAATTCCCTATCGGCGTGGAGACGAGGTAAAGTGTCGAACTCAATGCGCAGGCCTGATGCTTCGTTCGTAATACTTTCTAAGCCCTATCAGGATGGCCGTCGTCGGTACCGCGATCAGCAGGCCGAGGAATCCCATGAAATAACCGAAGACCAATAGCGCCAGTATCAGAAGTACAGGATGAACCCCGATCTTTGAGCCAATTATCCTTGGATAAAGTATAGCCGTCTCGGTGAGGTTCATACCAAGGAACGATACGACCACCATCGCAACCTGAAATCCTGGACTGTCGCCGAAGAGTGCGATCAGCACCGCAACGGACATGCTTATTATGATACCAAAATAAGGAATCATGTCAAGAAGTCCGGAAATCAAACCGATCAAGAGCGGGTACTTCACTCCCCATATGGACATGAGAGAAGAAATAACGATGGAGTTAATGAACGCCACTGTTAACGCGCCGCGGAGATAACTTCCCAAAATCTGGTCTGCTATCGCGTAGATATCTGACGCCCGATGGCGAAAGCGTTTCGGGAAGAGCATTTTGACCCTGTGTTTTATCAGCTCAAAATCTTTCATCACGTAGAAGCTGAGAAACGGCACGAGAACGAGATTGAGCATCTTCGTCAAAGCCGAAGCGGCCTGTGCCACGAAGCCCAATATTCCGTTGGGTATCGCCCTGGTGATGTCCTCGACCCTCGCCGTGATCTCACCGATGATCGCCTGCTGCAAGTTTTGATTTTCAGGCGTGAATCCGAGGATACCCCTGCTGATCAGGCTGTTCATAGAATTGCTGAGTTCGCTCGATAGAGTAGGTATGGTGGTGAGAAAGTTCTGGAACTGCTGAAACACCATCGGAAGGAGGACAACAGAAAGAGCCACAACCGCTCCGAGGAGAGTGAGGAGTATTACGATGATGGAGAGCCACCTTGGCACTCGTCTTCGCGCGAGAGACTCGACCACCGGAGAAAAGATGTAGCTGATCAGAAAAGCGACGGCGAATGGAAGAACCGCCCCGGAGATTTCAAGTATGAACCAAATACCGAATATGATAGTGGCGACGAGTATCAAATGCCTGATGATGGTCTCATGTCTTAGCGGGTAAGTCGCGACGAGGAAAAGGACGAACACGAGAATCGGACTGAACACCTGTCGAACGGTGTAGCCCAGCACCAGCAACAAGACGAGCACGATGGCCAGGAGGAGCCACTCGCGGCGCCCCGAAAGGAGCTCCGCCAGAGTACTCACTTCAGTCTCGCGCTTTCTCGATTCCTTCACATCCTCTTCTTGCAGGGACATCTCATTTTCTCTCTATCTTCGCGTTTTTTCGAGTTCGCCGCCATTGTCAGAGGCGCTTCCGCCCAGTCTGCTAACCCGCTTTCCTGAAGATAATAACGCCGATACGTTTGCAAAAGAATGAATAATATCACTCTTAAATATCTCGAAGCTGTTCGACTCGAGCTTTCTAAGAACCGCCGGGACGGAGTCAATACTGTAGACGGGGGTTCTCGCGATGACGCCTTCTCTCGAAACTGACCCCAGGCCAAATAGCCGTTTGTAGCCTGCTTCAAACGCAGCCTCCGCCGCACGTTGGTTGTATCGGCCGTATGGGAAAGATAATGCGTCGACCTCTGCTCCCGTTACGTCCTCGAGTTGCTTCTTCGAATCGCGAAGTTCGCTACTGAGGGATGCAGCGTCGAGCCTCGTAAGATCCTTGTGCGACCTCGTGTGGCTCCCAACCGTAAAGCCGAGCTTAGCGACCTCTTCAACTTGTTTCGCCGTCATATGCCTGAAGGGCTTGTAGGAAAACCGCACGTCCCAACTATTTGTGCTTCCCATGAAGCCTGATATGACAAAGACTATGGCCTTTACGCCGCGGCTATCCAGTGACGGAACGACGTTGCGGTAGAAACAATCATATCCGTCGTCGAAAGTCAGGCACACGACTCTCTCCGAGTCCGGTCGGCCGCACTCGATCTTGAATCCCGCGTTTTGGATGGCTGTAAGGTGACGCGAGAAAGACTTCGGACTGACAGTCGTCAACCCAAGCTCAAATCTGTTGTCTACTTTATGATAGGCAAGAACGCTGCTCATTTCCCCGTAGATCCGAACCCGCCATCACCGCGGGAAGTCTCGTTCAGCGACAGAGCTTCCTTCCATTCGACCCGCGCATATTTAGACACCACCATCTGGGCTATCCTGTCACCACGATTTACCACAAAGGGCTCCGCGCCAAGATTGAGCATGATGACTTTTATTTCGCCGCGGTAGTCTGAATCGATAGTGCCCGGCGAATTAGGAAGCGTGATCTTGTCTCTCAGGGCAAGACCACTCCTTGGCCTGATCTGGGCTTCGTATCCGGCGGGGAGTTCAATTTTCAGATTCGTGGGAACGAGGGCCGTGGACATCGGCCCGATGACGATGGGCTCCTTTACTGCGGCAAACAGGTCCATACCCGCCGAGCCTTCTGTCATGTACGCGGGGAGTGGAAGGTCATTGAACTCGTCGGATACCCTGAAGATACTTACGATGATGTTTTCCAAACCTGCTCCCTGGACGACAGTGGTTGTCTTATGAGTTCATTGGCGCGGGAAAATCCGAACCCGCGTCTTTTCAGGCCCGGTGAAGCGGGACGCCCTCTTTCGGGAAGGACTTAGGCTGCGCTCTTTTCCCTCTTAAGGATTTCCTCTTCAAGCTCCTTCCTGAACCTCTGGATAGTGAACTTGACAGGCCAAGCGGCCGCGTCGCCGAGCGCACAGATTGTATTGCCTTCTATATTACCGGCAACTCGGAGCAAAAGGTCGAGATCCTCCGGTTTTCCGGCTCCATCATTCATCCTATTCAAAACCTTCCTCATCCAGCCTGTGCCTTCGCGGCATGGGGTGCACTGTCCGCACGACTCGTGCCAGTAGAAATTAGCTATCCTGGCAAGCACCCTGGTGAGGTTCGTGTCCTCATCCATGACTATCACGCCCCCGGTCCCGATCGCACTGCCGACGGCCCGCAGGGAATCCGCATCCATGCGAATGCCTTCCAGCTGCTCACCACGCAGCGGAGGCATTGAGCTTCCGCCCGGTATTACCATCTTTATCTTCTTCCCGCCGGGGACACCGCCCGCGTAGTTGAAAATGATGTCGGTCAGGAGTGTTCCCGAAGCAAGCTCGTACACGCCGGGCTTGTTCACATGGCCGCTGACGCCGAAGAGGAGCGTGCCAGGATGCTTCTCAGCACCGATCTTTGAAAACCACTCTGCGCCGTTCCAAATAATGGCAGGCACATTGGCAAGAGTCTCGACATTGTTGATGGTAGTCGGGTTCCCCCAGAGTCCGTTCTGCGCCGGGAAAGGAGGCTTCACTCTCGGGTAGCCGCGCTTCCCTTCTATTGATTCCATCAGACCGGATTCCTCCCCGCATATATAGGCTCCCGCTCCACGATGCACGTACAAGTTCACGGAATAATTTGAACCGCCGATGTTCTGCCCGATGTAACCGCGGGAATAGGCGTCAGCCACCGCCTTCTCGAGTATCTTATACCATTTGTAATATTCGCCCCTGATGTAAACGTAGGCCGTTTTTATTCCCATCGCATATGAAGCGATCAGGATTCCTTCCACAAGCTGGTGCGGATTAAACTCGAGTATCTGTCTGTCTTTGAACGAGCCCGGCTCGCTTTCGTCGGCGTTGACCGCCAGGTAACGGGGCTTTTCATTCCCCTTCGGCATGAAGGTCCACTTCAAACCGGTTGGGAAGGCTGCTCCGCCTCGACCCCTGAGATTCGATCTCTTCACCTCATCCGTTACAGCCTCCGGCGCCATGGCGAGCGCTTTCTTAAGTGCTCCGTACCCACCGTGGCTCTCGTATACTTCGATTTGGGCGAGGTTGGCAATTTCAGGTAAAACTATTTTCGGGAAGGCGGGATCGCCGTTCTGAGCATAAAGCTTGGTTGTAGGTTCGGACATTGCTAATGAGCCTGCTTCCTGAATTCTTCAATTAAGTTATCGAGCTTCTCTTTCGTGAGATCCTCGTAATAGTCGTTGTTGACCTGCATCATCGGGGCGGTCCCGCAGGAACCGAGGCACTCGACTTCGCTCAACGTGAACATTTTGTCGGAGGTCGTTTCCCCAACTTTCACGCCGAGCCTGTGTTCGAGATGCTCTATTAGGTTATCGGCACCGCGAAGCATGCAGGAGACGTTCGCACAGAACTGTATGTGATACTTCCCCACCGGCTTCCGATTGTACATAGTGTAGAAAGTCACGACGCCGAGCACGTGGTTGTACGAAACGTTCAGCAGACCGGCGATGTAGTGCATCACCTCTTCGGATATCCACCCGAATTGCTCCTGCGCCAGCCATAGAACCGGCAAAAGGGCCGCCATCGGCTTGGGATAGCGGTTCTTGATTTCCTCTACCTTGCGGAGATTCTCTTCAGTAAACACTTTGGTCAATTCTCAATTCTTAATTTTAGATTTTGAATTCAGAACACGAACCGTGAATTCGCCGGATCCTGTCACGCAAGAAGTCGTTCGACTTTCCGATTCAGACTCGGGAATTCACAATTCAAGATCTTATTTGTCCGCTTCTCCCATTATCGGGTCAATGCTACCGATTATCGCGACGACATCAGAGACCATCTGGCCCTTGACCAGCGTTGGAAGCGCCTGCAGGCTGCAGAAAGAAGGCGACCTGATCTTCATCCTCCACGGATGACCGTCGCCGTCGCTTATGATGTAAAATCCGAGTTCACCCTTTGAACCTTCCGTAGCGAAGTAGGACTCACCCGGTTCCGGATGGATACCGTCGTTCACAATGACGAAGTCGTGTATCAGCTCCTCCATCTTGTTGTATACCCTCTCCTTCTTGGGGAGAACTCTCTTCGGCATGTCCGCCTTGATGGGGCCCTGCGGCATCTTGTCCAGCGCCTGTCGAACTAACTTGACGCTCTCGAGCATTTCTCTCATTCTAACCATGTATCTCGCAAAGCAGTCGCCTCCGGTTTCCGTAATGACGTCGAAGCTCAGCTGATCATAGACGAGATAGGGAGAGAAGACGCGCAGGTCGTGCGCGATTCCACACCCTCGCAGGTTGGCTCCGCTGAAGCTAAGCTTGATCGCCGTCTCCGCGTCGATTGTCCCGACGCCCACGACCCTGTCCAGGAATATCCTGTTCTTGTTCAGCATCCTGATGATTTCGCTGTGGTACTTGGGGAACTCATCAATGAATTTCCTGATGGCTGCCTTTGTTTCATCGGTCATGTCCTGCGCGACGCCGCCGATCCTAGTATAGCTTGTCGTGAACCGGACGCCTGTGAGGAGATCAAACACATCGTAAAGTTTCTCCCTTTCCCTGAAGGCCCAGAGGAACACCGTCATCGCGCCAACGTCCATCGCCATCGCTCCGATGGCCATCAGGTGAGACGAAATTCTCGCGAGTTCGGCTCCTATCACTCTGATATATTGCGCGCGCGGCGGTGCCTCGACACCTGCAAGCTTTTCGACTGCAAGCGCGTACGCCACATTGTTGGCAATCGGAGAAATATAGTCGAGCCGATCGGTGTGAGGTATAAACTCCATGTAGGTCGAGCCTTCCGCGATCTTCTCGTAACCGCGGTGGAGGTAGCCCAGCTCGGGGACGCATTCTACAACCGTTTCCCCGTCGAGCTTCAAGAGGAGCCTAAGGACTCCGTGAGTCGCGGGGTGCTGCGGCCCCATGTTGAGCACCATGTAGTTCTCGAGCGGGTCTTGAAGCGCCGCGCTCGTGTCTTTATCCTCAAGCGCCCTTACTATCTGGGCGACGTTGTCCTTGTCCTGCGATGAATTGGCCATCAAGAAATTCTCAATTCTGAATTATTAATTCTCAGTTGAAGCGGGAATTATTTCCTCGGAAGCGGTATCGAACCCGGTACCCCCATTTGAGGGAAGTCTTTCCTCAGTGGATAGTACTCGTACTCCTCTGGCATGTACATCCGCCTGAGATCGGGATGCCCTTCGAAGTTTATCCCGAACATATCGAACGTCTCACGTTCATACCAGTCAGCGGCGGGGTAAACGGAGGTAACGCTTGGGCAAACCGGTTTGTCGCCGTCCACCTTCACCTTCAGCCGCAACCGCATCTTGTTCTCGAGGGAGATCATATTGTAAATAACAAGAAATCTCTCCTCGACCGGGACCTGAACCGGCCTGTGTTCATGTTCGATGGCGAGATACGCCTTCCTCGCGGACACGTCTTCAAAGTCAAGCATATCTGCGCCGCAGACGTCGCTGAGGAAGTTGAAGCGGAGCGCCGGATCCTCCTTCAGGAACCTGCAGATATCCACAATGCGATCTCTCTTCACCTCAGCCGAAGCCTGGCCCCGCGATTCAGACACGGAGACGATGTCCTCTCCGAATTTGGCCCGGAGTTTCTCTTCTATCATTTCTCTCATCAGGTATTATTCCACCAATATTTTCTCTGGAGTGCGCTGCTGTGTCCTCGTTTCGCCCGCCTGGATCTTCTTTTGAATTTCCATTAGCGCCTTTAACAGCGAATCGGGACGCGGAGGACACCCTCCCACGTAAACGTCAACAGGCACGAACTGGTCAATTCCCTGTACCACGGAATAGGACCTGTACATGCCGCCGCTGGATGCGCAGACGCCCATCGAGATTACCCACTTCGGATCGGGCATCTGGTCGTATATCTTCCTAACAACCTTCGCCATTTTATATGTGACCGTTCCTGCCACGATGAGGAGGTCGCTCTGCCTCGGGGAGAACCTGAACACCTCCGCCCCAAAGCGGCTGACATCAAAACGTGGTCCGGCAAACGCCATCATCTCTATAGCACAGCAGGAGATACCCAGCGGCATAGGCCAAAGGGAATTCTTGAGCGACCAGTTGAAGAGCGCGTCTACCCTGCTCGTCAGGAAGCCCTCATCCCCGTTAGTTCTGTTTACTGCCACTGCAAAGCTCCTTTCTTAATCACGTAGTAGTACCCTATCAGGAGTATGACAATGAATATCAACATCTCTATGAATCCAAACCATCCGAGGGACATGAAGTTCACCGCCCATGGATACATGAATACAATTTCCACGTCGAAGAGAATGAAAAGTATCGCCACGAGGTAAAATCGAACCGAGAATCTTTCACGGGCAGTCCTGATGGGTTCCATACCACTTTCGTATGTGGATAGCTTTTCTGCGGTGGGTCTCCTCGGGCCAAGTATACGGTTGATATTTCCCATAACGATGCCCAGGACCGCACCGACGGCCAGCATTAAGAAAATTGGGATATAATCAGTCAACATTTCATTCTCGTTTTAAAAAATCTACACAACGGAGGCTTAAAAATCAAAGGATTGAAGGGAAGCGCCAGGGCACATGAAAACGAGTACGAATTTCAGAGTCACGACCTGCTAAAGATGCGAACGACCTCCCATGGCTATCCGTACTCTCTCCGAATTAAATGCGCGTGTTTTTGAGTTTTGGCAGGAATGAAACTATATTCTCAAAACTTAACCGGAGAGGTACGATGATAAAGTCTGCTCCTGCGCTCGAGAATCCCGCCAACATGGCAGGCCTCAAACGTCATCGCCCGTTGGCATCCATCAAGGCTCGATATGGCGATTCCCGCAATTGCGTTAAAGGCATGATCAATGGGAACTGAACGCCACGAATCTACGCAGGTGAGCACACAACCTAATCTGGCACAACGGCTCGGACTTCCGACCGCTATCGCGGTAGTAATCGGGTCGGTGATTGGATCGGGAATATTTCTCGTCCCCCAGAAGATCGCCTTCACACTGGGCGATGCCGGATGGATTCTTGCGGTGTGGATATTCGGAGGACTCCTTTCGCTCGCCGGCGCACTGACTAACGCCGAAATAGCAGGTATGATTCCGGCGGCGGGAGGTCAATATGTCTACTTCCGAGAAATCTACGGCGACTTCCCGGCCTTCTTATACGGGTGGACGACATTCAGCGTATATCAGACAGGCTCGATAGCGGCTATCGCTGTTGCCTTTGGAAAGTACCTCGGTTTCTTCTTCCCCGGGCTGGAGAGGATGGAGTTGAACCTTGGGCTTTTTGTACTTCCCGAGTTCGGCGTAAAGCTGGCAGCAATTTCGGCAATTCTCTTCGTGATGACGGTAAACTATTTCGGGGTACAGTTCGGTGGTTTCGTGCAGAGGCTCTTCACCGCCCTGAAGGTGCTCGCGATAGCAGGGATTGTATTCGTTTGCTTCGCGTTCGGCAACCGCGCGGGCGACCTCTACACTCCATTCTTCGGCCACTTCCAAGGCAACTCCCTCCTTAGCGCGTTTGGAATAGCGCTCGTATCCGTACTCTGGGCTTACGACGGATGGAATAGCGTAACGTATCTCGCGGGTGAAGTCAAAGATGCCCAGCGGAACATACCGATAGCCCTCGTGGCAGGAACGGTGTCTGTTATCGTCATCTACGTCCTGGCTAATCTCGCCTACATGTTTGTCCTTCCAATCGCCTCCGTCGCTCACTCACGACTCGTGGCAGCAGATGCAGTCTCGCGAATATTCGGATCTAACGGCGCCGCCCTGATCGCCATCGCCGTGATGATTTCAACCTTCGGCACTGTAAACGCGACAAGCATGACGACCGCCCGGGTTTACTTCGCGATGGCAAAGGATAGACTTTTCTTCAGAGGAATCGCGCGGGTACACCCCAAATACAACACACCTCATATATCGCTCGTGGTACAAGGGATATGGGCATCAATATTGACGCTCACTGGTACGTACGATCAGCTCTTCACCTATGTCATTTTCGCATCATGGCTCTTCTACGCGCTCGGGACGTTCGGCATCTTCGTCCTAAGAAAGAAACGTCCTGATGCGCCGAGGCCTTACAGAACCGTCGGTTACCCGCTGGTACCACTCGCTTTCGTGATCGTCGCCGTCTGGTTTGTCTGTAACACGGTCATTACAGACCCGCGCGATTCGCTGTTCGGGTTGGGATTGGTATTACTCGGCGTTCCGGCCTACGTCCACTGGAAGAGAGTCGGTTCACGCTGACTGGCAGAAGAAACCCGCGGAAGATCATCTCGCGGGTGTGCCATTGATTGAGAAATTTCCGGAAGCACGAGAGTTCAGTGTCTTCCCGCTCTCAATTTCAATCGTCTTTCCAGAAGATAGCGTTAGATCTCCCGCAACGTTAATGCTGTTCAGATTAGCCGAAAGCGCGACACTATGGGCGAATGTTCCAGATAGTGCTGCTATCAAATGCTGGTACACTCTTCCAGCAAGTTCGCCGTCCGTCTCTCCTCGGAGGGGCAGGTTTTGTTCATATAGTGTCCGTACATCATCGAATTGCTGTTGCTCACATACTGCAGTCCAATTCCGTGTCATAATTCATGCGCTAGGATCTCCACAACATCGATTTGACTATAGTTCCGCGAGGAGGGTGGGGTCTGATTAAAGTACCAAGCTGACATTTCAATATAGTAATTGAACCACACGTCCACGCCCGTATAGTTATTCGGTCCATAAACAGTTCCGGTGATCAGGTTATTCGGATAGCTATGCGCTTCAGCCGCTTCGTTATTGTAGTATGCGTTGAACCACGATATGACTCTGAGGTCATCCTCGGTCTGTCCTGCGGTTGTCGTGAACGGAGGGGCATTTTGAATTGTCAGAGAGAAAAACTGATCTGCCCAAAGTGAGTAGGTTATGCTCGCAAGACTTGCGATTCCATTCGCATCCGGGGCACTTGACGGCACATTGGAGGGATTATAATGTATCTGTACCGCCACATAGGATGTGTTCCATGCGATGAACTCACCGCTGAGATGCGAGCCGGCCGACATTGCCGAGTGTTGTCTACCCTGTCTTTTCAGGAAGCCACTTAATCCATCTGCAGTTTGACATGGCAAATCTGGCGGGAAAAGAGCTCTCTTGCCATCACGTATGCTCTTGATCTGTTGTTTGAATTCATCACAGCTGACCTGGGCCCCTTGACCAGTTTGTTTTCGATAGGGAACTTCCCGTTTTAGAGGCCCATTGTCCTGCACCCATCCGGGGTCGGAAACAGGCAGATCATGAAAAGTTCGCCGACATGGTATGGCGGGTCCCATTCTGTTTCAAAGAATTGAGGGTCCGAAGTAACCTGACTTCTTCTGATCGCAAACTCCGAAGGACGGTCTCCAACGATCTTGCCAACTACCGAGGGTATTATCCACGCGTCACCCCTCGACTGATTTGGGATCGTCGTGAACTTAATATCCTTGACAACCACATCAACTATCAACGTGGCTTCTTTGACGACAGCCTCAGGTTACTGAATTATTACGGATGTTCCCATTACCGGCAACGATATCAATATGGTCATCAAGATCGCAACGAGAGTGTGTGATACTCTCATAACAAGCCTCCTTTAGTTTGTTTTCTGATTCGTCATTTGCTGCAAGAGAACGGGTCCTCCTGTATTGGGAGGAAGTATCCAATCGAAAATCCGGTGACGATACTATCCTCGTAGTGAATTTGAAACATATGATCACTGCTGCAATAGAAGTCTACCGTAAGGTGATTTTCCGGAGAGAAAAAGGTCTCCAGGGGCGAGCCATAGAAATGGCGCACTTCACTGATCGATGACCCAATCCCGATTCCTTCCTTTGTTTTCCCTTCGTATGCCGGACCAATAAGGATCAAATCAAGAGGGCCGTAAGTGACTCCGCTGTCGATGAAACAAAAGTGAAGTCTCATGATTTGACTACCGCGTGGTCCATCATCATAGAAATACGCCCGCCAGCCCCGATAAATACCGTCGGCCCAGCCAACGCTTGTCGGTGGTCCAAGTCTTGCCACCACTGTCTCTTTGAGATCCCCAAGTTTTACCCCTTCTACGCTTTTCCCTGGCACAATTATCCCCGGGCCCCCATCATCCCATTGAGTTGGTTGCTTGCACGTTGCGAAGGTAGTACCAAGAGTCAGCAGAATGGCAAATCGCACCAAGCGGGATCCGACCACTGTCTTTCCTCCTTAGTGACAGATTTCTGTTTGTCGGAGGAGCTACCGAAACTCTATCCTTGTTATCTTTCGCGAAGCTAGTTACGCGGGTATTATAAACGGGCCGTAAGTGAATGTCAAGCTGGAGCAGCAAATCGTTGCCCGAATCATTAAACCCGTCACCTCTCCAATGTGTCGATTTACATGACACGATTTTCTTACATTATTGAAATGATCACGCGCGCTACTTTCTTCTCTCTATTGGCTTTGGCATTCCCTCTTTGTCAGAGTTCAGCCTTCGGACAGGTCCTACAGCCGGATCATCCCAACAGTGCCGTATACAAAGATTACAGACCCCCTTCTCAGGGAGAACTGATAAGACGGACTGACGTAGCGTACCAGCTTTGGGAGGGGCTGATGCTGATGCGGCGGGCGAAGAGCGGCGACCCCGCCGCGGAGATGGAACTTGGGTTCCGCTACTTCCTCGGCGAAGGATTTCCGGCCGACACTGTCCAGGCCGCATACTGGATCGGAAAGGCAGCAGATAAGAAGATGTCTATCGCGCAATACAACCTCGGCGTGTTTCTGAACAACGGCTGGGGAGTCCCGTGGAATCCCTTCAAGGCGTTTGAGAGGTTCAGGTCAGCAGCGAAGGATAGCCTTCCCGAAGGGGCCTATGCTTATGCCGTATTTTACACAGACAACCTCGTGGTTCCGCGGGACTGGACAAAAGCATATCACTGGCTGAAACTGGCCGAAGGATGGAAGTTTAAACCCGCTAAGAAACTGATCGATGAGATGATTCGGAGGGGAATACCTCTCGGCGCTGACAGCACGAGCACCCGGACGGCTGATGAGGACACGTCGGCAGTGGCAAGTGACAGTCCGCTCGGTCCGCTCTTCCTCGACTATGGGCCGGACACGACATCGCGCGTTGATGACCTCATGCTACTTAACGAGGCCTATCATGAGGGAAACGAGAAATTCAGGAAGGCGCTCGGAGTCTCCAAAATACTGAAGGATGACAGAGACACGACGGCGCTCGCCGTCATCGAGTCGGCTGCGGGAGTCGGGAGCCCGGAGGCGCTGGCCGTTCTGGGGCGGTGCTACGAAAGGGGAGCAGGTGTTCCACGGGACAGAGTGCTCGCGGCAGAACAGTATCTACGGGCAGCCCGCATGGACTCTCGGCATGGTCTCGCCCTTCTGCTCAGGCTCGTCAAGGAGAATGGATTCGCGGACGAGGTTGAAACCCGCGCGAAGAACGGGGACGAAGACGCGGCTTTCGTGTGGGCGGGTATGAAGGAACTTGGGCTGGACGATCGCCTCCTCGACAATCAGGCGCTCAAGCTTCTCGAGGAGGGGGCCAAACGTGATCACATTCCTTCGCTGATAGAGTTGGGGCGATGCTATTTCACCGGACAATGGACCGAGCGTGATCCCGCAAAGGGGGCGACATATTGGCGAAAAGCGGCCGAAGACGGCAGCCGTGACGCGGAGATCAGGCTCGCGGCAGCGGCGGTCGTCGGGGACACCAACCGGACAGACTCGGCCATAACAGACACGATTAGGACTCTCATGACAGGCGCCGATGACGGCTCAATGATCGCGCAACTGGCGCTGGGGTATTGTTACGAGAATGGTGTCGGGGTACAGCGGAGCCTCCCCGCCGCAGTTAGACTATACCGCGACTGTGCAGAACGAGGGAACCAGAGCGCCTACGACGCCCTGAAGAGGATGTACGACTCCATCAGACCGAAAGGGAAGGAGTTCGACGTCGACACGTCATCTGCATCGGGGGGATGATAAGTCCGCCATGGACAAGGTAACGTGAGCCCCCAAGCGCTCCCATGACAGGCAAATTCTTAGACTCTCACCGGCCGAACACTATTTCAAAAATCGTATCCAAGCGAGAAATAGTATTTCGGTTGCGAGAAGTCCTGAAGGTTGTAGCTCCACGCAATGTCAAGCCTCAACAGAAAGTAAAGCACCACGAGGCGTGTTCCGAAGCCGGTGCCTACAAGGAGGTCCCTAGTCCGGAGTCCTCCCTCCGCATCGTGCGCGAATGGTTGAAACTTCACGTAATTGTTATTCCAGTCGTACCCCCATGCAGAGCCAACGTCCATGAACGCTGCCCCGAAGAAAGTCTGGAATAACGGGATGGGCCCGGCAGAGAAGAATCCGAACATCGGAAACCGAAACTCCATATTGAGAAGCGCGAAGTTGTTTCCAAATTCCGCGTTATAGTCATAACCGCGCATCGGGACGACGGGGGTCAGGAACTGCAAGTCCTCCGCATTTCTCACCGGCAGGAAGTCGCCCGCAAACTTAACATTGATCCAGTTCTCCGTTCCACCAACGAAGAATTTCTGCGGATCTCCCCCGACAGACGTTCCGGCGAAGACTCTCCACGCGAAAGTGTAAAACGTCCCGAACAGTTTGACGTAATTCCGGTAGTCAACTATGCCGGTAAGGAAGCTTATTCCATGTGCGCCTGTCTTCGGTGTGCCATAAAGGGACGCGTAGTACCTTGAACCATTTATCGGTGCGATGTAGCCAAAGAAAGAATTATCATGCACGTAGCGAAGAGATGGTACCGCCAGAATTCTCTCCTGTGAAGGTTCGCCGGGGTTAGTTATGTTCTCCCGAGTCAGACTCATCCAACTGATCCCCCCCTCTAACCTGTTGTACCTATCGAATGGATACTCCGCTGAAAGGGACACACCGTAAGACTGAAATCTGTAAAGGTCGTAGAAAGCGGAAAGCGGCGATGCCAGATAAAGAAACCTTGCCACGTGAGAGCCGACTATCGAGTAGTTCGTCCGTGAGGGAAGATAACTGTACGCGAATGCGTAGTCGCTGTTCTTGAGATCCACGACGAGGTCGGTCAAGAGAAATATCTGGTGATTCCCCAGCATGTCACTGAACGCCATAACTGTACTGCCCTGCACTCCGAAGAACGAATTGTAACCAGCGTTCCCATAGATGATATCCGGCGTGAAATTAACCTTGTACTTCTGGGCAACGAAGTTGCCTGCGCTGTCCACGTTGTCCTTCACGTTGAAGTTGTCATTGAAGTCAGGCGACACGAAGAGTGTATCCGCCGCTTGCTTAGCCCCTCCGAAGACATAATTGCTCAGGTCGACCTGTATGTCTTTTCCGTACAGATTGGTCGTCTGTGTCAAGTCGGAATGGGCGCTGGAGTCGGCCGCGGGCTCTGCGACGCGCTCCTCATGTGCACGCTTGGCGGAGGCCAGTGTCTCGACGGACTGCATCTTCTTGAAATAAGTGAGCGGGACATCGTTGTCGCTGAGAAGGTGTTCACCAGGGTTCTTCAGCAGAAAGATGTCGAACCCGCCATTTTCCAAGCTTGAGAAAGCGAGACGTGACCCGTCGGCCGAAATCGAGTACTGATAAATGCCGCTGATCGAGTTTGAGATTGGCCTGCTCTCGCCAGTAGAGAGATCGAGTCGATAAAGATTCGCCACGCCGCTCTTGTCCGAGATGTAGTAAAGATACTTCCCATCAGGCGCCGCCACGGGAAACGAGTTTTCTCCTGCACTGTCTTTACAAACCCGCTCGACGAGCCGCGAGGCAACCGAAATGGAGTAGATGTCGGAGCGAGAGAAGTCATGTTCCCATATCCTGAATCCTTTCGGAAGCGCCCTTCCCTCCAGACTCCTTCCCCTCTCGCTCGCAAAGTAAATAGTGGAACCGTCCGGAGACCATGACGGATCCGAATCGCTGAAGATGTCGTCCGTCATGTTGGCAAGACTCCTGTTCGTGAAGTCGTAGACATATATGTCTGACTGGATCCCCTTCTCTCCCACAAACGCGAGGCGGTCTCCGTCCGGGGACCAGGCCACGGAGGTAACGGCGCCGAGCCCGGGGAAATCAATTTTTTCCATCCTGCCAGACTGTACTTCTATCGTGAAGACAGCATCGTTCCCGCCGCTCTTGACGGCAATCGCGACTTTCTTTCCGTCCGGAGACCACGTCAGCCCTGGAGTCAAAAGATGGAGCTCTTCGAAGTTCTTCGTAGTCTGCCCGTCGACGAGCTTTTTTATTTCCCTACCGTCGTTCGCGCTGATCAAGTAGATGCTCATATAGTCATCGCGGTCCGAGATGCATGCTATCCTGTCACCCTGGGGTGAAATAGCAGGGCTGGTGTTGTAGAAATCCTTCAGCTCCCTGTGATCAGTTAGGCGTTTGGCGAAATCCTCGGGACGTTTCCTCGCGGCGATTTCAGGCCAGTAGATGACCTTCTGCTCATGCTCCCATCGCTTTCCGAGCTCCTTCACGCCGATGCCGAGCGCACTCTTGAATCCCTGTTCCACGCTTCTCGTCGTTCTTATTCTGCTTAAGATCTCGCCGATCTTCTCATCGCCGTATTTGTTCGCGATGTACCACCATACCGACTGTCCGCCCCGGTAGGCAAAATAACCGTACAATTCGTCTATCGGCACGAGCGCTTCGTTGATCGTCGCGTCGAGCATGAACATATCGGAATTCACGTCCCAGCGGAGCGACTCGTATTCCGCCAACCCCTCGTTGAACCACATCGGGAGCTGAAGGGTAATGTTGTTCGCTATCATCGACTGCACGGACCCGCCGTAATACATGTCGTTCAAGACCGCGTGGACGAGCTCATGATGGATGACGTGGCGGAACAGCTTATACGAGCCCTCAAACGGAACTACCACCCTGTTCTTGAAGAGTTCCGTTACTCCGCCGACTCCCTCTTCGAGGTATTCCGAAACGACGTTAGTCTGCTGCCAGTCGTTGTGTGAATCGTATATGACGACGGGGATACGGTTCGAAATATCGTAATGGAAGTGGGAACTGATTGAAGAATACGCCGCCTCTGCGGTGTGGGCAGTAAATTCCGCGAGGTAGTATTCCTTAGGGTAGAAATATATGTCGAAATGCTTCGACTGGATAAAGTACCATTCGAAGTTTTTGTACTGGACCTTATTCTTGCCGAACTCGTCTATCTGGGCATAAACCGTTCCTGCGAAAAGGAGAACGCCCAGAAGTGACAGCCTCTTCATTCGCCCGCTCCCTTTCACCGGAAACATACCAAGCTTTCTGGCGAGAGTCAAGGATTCGTGCCAAGCATCGCGTTCTGCAACACGGCACAATAATTCGGTTGGAATTAGTTGGGCGCGTAATCACCGACAAACGCCCTGGCATGTGTTACCTGCCGGGGTCCGCCAATTCAGAACTCGAACTCTTTTCCTTCCTTCGCGGCCTCAAGGGTGAAGCCGTAGTTCTGCCTCTTCATCTCTTTTCTGCATCTGTCCATGACTTCATCCA
This sequence comes from Bacteroidota bacterium, assembly GCA_021812985.1. GTDB lineage: Bacteria > Bacteroidota > Ignavibacteria > Kryptoniales > JAKASW01 > JAKASW01. Next base: position 258,099 of record JAKAMG010000001.1, on the reverse strand, counting down.
GCGAGTCGTCATCCATGACGGGGTCATAGTGAAACAGGAAGAGTTTCTTCACGCCCGCTTCTGCCGCAACTTTGAGCGTGTGAAGATAATGTGAGTGTCCCCACCCAATATGGTCCGCATACTGCTCAGGAGTATAAGTGGAATCGTGTATGAGCACGTCCGCACCTCTTATCGCGTCAATCACGCGCTTGTTTGGATCGCCATCGTAGTTCTCGAAGAGTTTCAGGACGTCCGGCTCACCGTTGCTAAAAAGGCTGGCCGTCTCTCTCGTATAGGGCTCGTTGTCGCTTATGTAGGCCAGGCTCTTTCCGCCGTAACTGATCCGGTATCCGAGAGTGAAGCCGGGATGGTTGACGAAGAAAGACGTAACCTTTGCGTCAAAGACTTTGACTGTATCTTCCTTGAGCGGCATGAAATTGATACGCGCCTGGAGTTCCGAAAGCTTCACGGGAAAATATATCTTATTCATCTGCTCGGCGATCAGCTCGGCCAGAGTCACGCCGCGAGCTTCCGGGCCTATGATCGTAATCTCGTTCCCTTCGACGAATGCCGGTTTGAAAAACGGAAACCCCTGAATGTGGTCCCAGTGTGGATGAGTTATCAGGATGTACGCCTTAACGCGACCGTTCCTTTCGGCGAGCGCGTTGCCCAGATTTCTTATTCCGGTCCCCGCATCGAGGATGAGCAAGTTATCGTCATCAAGGTGGAGTTCCGTGCACGAAGTATTTCCGCCGTAGCGCGTGGTAGATTCACCCGGCGTAGCTATTGACCCTCTAACTCCCCAGAACTTAATTTTCATCCGGCCTCCTTAGTTTCCGCGGCGCCATCTTCAGACTCGCGGGTATGAACTTTCAGAAGAAGCGGTCGGCGCGCTCCACTGCACCGTTGACATTCCCCGCGTTCAGCGGTTTGTCAGGCTCTTTCTGTAGTTCGCCACGTAATCTACGTAGTGTTGGGCAGACACTTCCAGCCTTTTCAACTCCTCCGGCTTCAATTCCCTCACCACCCGTGCAGGGAGGCCGGCCACGAGGCTCCTCGGAGGGACGATAAATCCCTCTCTGACAAGCGAACCCGCCGCAACGATACTCTCCTCGCCGATTTTACAATTATCGAGAAGGATCGCTCCCATACCGATCAGGCAGTAATCGCCGATTTCGCAACCGTGGATCACAGCCGCGTGCCCAACTGAAACATTAGAAGCTATAACAGTCGGGAATTTTTCGTACGTAACGTGTATCACACTGTTATCCTGTACGTTCGTACGCTCGCCAATCCTTATGTAATTGACATCCCCCCGGATCACCGAATTGAACCAGAGGCTGGAGTCGCGACCAACCGTCACGTCACCAATAACCTGAACCCCCTCGGCGACGAAGACGCTTTCGTGCAGCTGCGGCTTCTTCCCCAGGTATTCCAGGATCATTAGTCGTCGCTCTTCTGCGGCACCCAGCCGCTGCGCTGTACATCTTTCAGGCTGACAACGACGCTGCCGATGATGACGGAAACGTTCGCTTTCAGAGGGACTTCCGAATCATCCGCGCTCATCCAGCCTGTGAAATTGCCGGTGACGCCGAAAAAACCGGTGAAGTCAATGCGCCCGGACAGCCTGTACCCCTTTACGGGGAACTTGTACGCGGTCACCTCGCATCCACCGGCTCTTTCATTGACGGTCAACTCTACCTGCGACCGGTTTGTGTCCACGACGATCGGAATCGTCATGGAAGTCTTCCTTCCATCCGCCTTCCTGCAGGCATCCCGAAGGTAGTAAAAGAAGCTGAGACCGTCGGTGTAATTTTTGTCGAGGGGGATCCTAACATCCTTAACGGGCTTCCCATTCTTGCTCAGCTGCCAGTCCATCACTTTCTTCTGGAAGTTGAAATGGTACACCGTGTACATCGTGTCGTTCCCGTCCTTTTGTGTGTTCGACGTGAAAAGGCACATGAAGGTATTGGCATCCTGATAAGTATCGTAAATGGCGTGTAAATTGACGAACGGGATTCCGCTGTAGGAGTTGATATCAGCGCGAACGTGGTACGCGGGGACTCCATCGAACACGGTTTTCCCGAGAACCTGCATTTTCACGCTCCCTATCTTGAAGAAGAGATACTTGGCTTCATAAGTCAACTTTTCTCCACCCTGCATCACCGAGTCGCTTGCCGTCGGCGTCCAGCCTGCACCGCTCAGGCTTCCAGTAAAACCGTTGAAAAGAGTAACCGCATAGACTGCCCTCAGCACGACGAAAAGGAGAGCCACGCTCGCCGACGCAACCGCTGTAAATTTCACAACACGCTTCGATAATTTTCTTGTGTCAATTCTCATTTCAAGCTTTCAAATCCCGGTATTAACAGGCTATTTATCATCCTTGTTAAAATAAATGTGTTAGAAAAAACATGGACGCTTCGGCTTCGGGCCAACCAATTTCTGGCGGAATACCCGAAGGGGGGAAACATCTTGATACTCAGGGCGGGCCTGCAAAGTCTTTTGAGGCCAGGGTCTACCTTTCCAAACGGCGCCGACTCGGGAGCCGCAATGCCGCGGCACGAGCTCCACTCAGCGCCACCAGAACCGATCACCAATCTTTCCCTGCTACTGCAGACCTGATATCTGCTTCGCCTCCGGAAAGAGAGTCATCGCCTTCTGGAACTGGTTGTCCAACGCCATGATAACCCTGTACCAGCCGTCGTTCCCCCAGATATTTCTGGCAATCTGAGCCTTTAGGAGCATGGCGACGTATTTACTGTCCTTGTCAAACTCCTGTCGCGTGATCTTTATCCCCGCCTTCTCCGCACGCGAATAGATATCATCGAGCATCCTGGTCGTTACTTGAAACTTATCGTTGAAATTTGCCGAGCTCCCGTATTCATTCCGAATCTGGTCCTGGTGCTGGGACACATGGTTGTCGACATACTCCAGGAAAACTCTCTTGATCTGGAACTGATAAATGAAACCGGGCACCTTCCCCATCTTTACGATGTAGTCCGGGGTTATTCCTCCGCCGCCGTATACCTTTCTTCCATCTGCAGTCTTGAAGACGGGTCTCCCGGAGTCACTCTCCAGCGTGTGCTCGAGGTTGGCACCTGACTTCTCGCTGCTATCTATCTCTTCGGGAGCCATGAAGTACTTCGATCGGTCCTTGCCGTAAGGCCGCTGGATGAGTCTCCCACTCGGCGTGTAATACCTGGCTATAGTAATCCTGACTGCCGAACCGTCGTCGAGGCTGAACTGCCTCTGTACCAACCCTTTGCCGAATGTGGTCTCACCGACAATCAGGCCGCGGTCCAGGTCCTGGATCGCTCCGCTCACGATTTCACTTGCTGAAGCGGAACCGCCGTTGACAAGGACTATGAGAGGAAGCTTCGTGAATGCCCCCCCGCTCGAGGTGAAATACTCATCCGACTCCGGGATCCGTCCCTTTGTGTAGACAACTGTCTTGCCCTGCGGGAGGAAATCGCTCGCTACATTCACCGCCTGATCGAGCAGCCCGCCCGGGTTATCTCGCAGGTCCAGAACAAGCTCCTTCATTCCCTGCGCCTTCAGCTTCGTCAGCGCCTCCTGGAGCTCTTTTCCTGTTGTCTCAGAAAACCTGTTTATGTAGACATACCCGACCTCCTTGTTGACCATGAAAGCCGATGCAACGGAGTAGATCGGTATCTTGTCGCGCACTATATCGAACACGAGAGGTTTGTCGACTCCCGCCCTCACTATCGTCACGCTCACCTTCGTCCCTTTCGGACCGCGGAGCTTCTTCTGCACTTCGTCACGCGTGATGCCAATGGCGGATTTGCCGTCAATCGCGATGATCTTGTCACCGGCTTGAATCCCGAGCATCTCGCTCGGTCCGCCGGCGATCGGAGAAACGACGAGGAGTGTATCGCTCACAACGTCGTATTCGATTCCAATGCCGTCGAAAGAACCACGGAAATCCTCTGATATCTGACGAACTTCCCTGGCGGGGATATAAACTGAATGAGGGTCAAGCTGTCCGAGGAGGCCGTTTATTGCCGCGTCAACGAGTTTCTGGGTGTCGACGTTGTCAACATAGTACTTATCTGCAAGACTGAGGACATCCTTAAACTTTTCGATCTGCTCATATATATTGTCACCGCTAAAAACATTTTCTATCTGCGTGCCAATGAGGATACCGATGGCCATAAGGAGTATTGCGGCCGCGGTCGACAATTTGCTCTTAAACAACTTCATCTTCATTCCTTTCGAGGGTTACCGGACTCCCCCGGTCGAGTGTGCAACGGATTCTAAGTTCATCGAGACGGTGGGAATGTACCCGTAGTCACAAGAATATATAACAAGTTTTTTTGCCCAGCAAGGAAGGCGCGGCGTCCCCAACACCCCGGATGGGACATCGATGCCAGGCACCTTCTCTTTACTTTACGCGTCCGAGCGTGAGCCTGAACGAAACCTCGTACTCTTTCTGAAGCTCAATCTTCGAATGGAAAAACAAGACCGAGCTTTGATACACTCTTTCGAAGCCGGCTTCGGAAAGGGAGACCGTCTCTATCGGAAACCGCCATAGAGTAAGAGGCCTGTCAATCTCAACAGCTGCCTTGAGCCGTTGCCATTCGTCCACCAGTGATACGTTTCGCACGCCGTCGACTGATCCAACGCTCCTGAGGCGCGGATCCGCCGGTTTGGAACCATTTATCTTGTAGTACCTGTCGTGGGCGTCACCGGCAAGAAGGCCGAAATTGAGCTCGACGCCAAAGTCGACTTGCGCACCAGCGCCGCTCAGATTCTCAAGCTTGTATGAGCAGAGTATGGTATGTGAGCCTTCCTTGAATTCAAATGTCTTAGCCACTCTGACCGGCACTTCGCTTCCGGCTAATACTCTTCCCTCGCGCTCGAACCGCAGGACAATCTTTCCGTCCTTCCGCGTGATCCTGCTCCGGTACGGCTTCTCGACAAAATCACCGAGCTCATCATACTTCGCGCCTGCAAACTCCTCCACCGTCGTATCGCCTATGAAATGATCCACAAATGAGGCGTGCCGGTACCAGTCGTAATTGAGGAGCTTCTCGAGTCCCTCCTCCTTCGAAGTGACTATGTCGTGGATACTCGCCACCTCACCGTTCTGGTTTCCGCTGTTGTTCGCCCGCTTCAGTTTCTCGTGATAGCCTTCCGGCCGGCGGCTGATAATATCGAGGAAATTAAAAGGTATCGGCTTATAATCGAGCTCGAACATCGCCGCTCCCCTCTCGGGCATGAAATAGGCGTCGAGGACGTTTCCCTCCACGAGGACCTCTTTAGAACCATCCATGTCGAAGTCCTCCTCCGTCACTGAGAGTTTCGGCCTGCGCGCAAGCTTGTCGAGGGCGGCCTCGGCCTCTATCATGTTCTTGTAGACAGGATATCTCAGATTGGGGAGGTAAAGTCCTCCGAACACACCGTGCCAGTAAGGGTCGTTGCACTGGGCCGCCCAGACCTTGTCGAGCGCTTTGTCAACAGCAGGGCCTTTCTGTTTGATGGCGTGCGCGCGTTCGGAAAGCCTGATCATCTTCTTGTGAATATTGTTGACCTCGGGGTACTTAGCGAGAAAGTTGCGCCAGTATCCACCGCGGACGAACTCTTCATAATTCTCGAGGAGGTTCGCCGCCTTCAGCTTGTGCTCGAATTCCTCGAACTTTCGGAAGAGATCCTCCGGCAGTGCCCACTGAAGCATTTCGGCATAAGAGGCATTCTGGAGATACACGCGTCCGATCGGCTTCACGTTATCGAGTACTTCGGAGAAATGGACGAGGTTTATCCAATCTGAATTGGCCTCGAGCGCACCCAGGAAATCGCTAAGCCACCCGTCGTCGTAAACGTGCTTGTAAGTGTGCGGCCACACGCCAAACTTCTCGCCGTCATCGGCATAGACGACTATCCTCTGTCCGTCTTCGCTCGCGACCGACCTTAAGTAGTCTATGGTCTTCTCGACAGGCTGAAACGGGATTGTGTATCTCATGGTCTTGCTGATCGGGAAAACGTTCAGCATTCTTCCCTGCTCTTCAGTCACATAATAACCCAGGAGGTTTTCGTCCTTCAGTCCGACGTACTTGAAATGGGTATCATCGATGGTCACCCAGCGGACACCGGTCTCCGCGATAGGCCTGACTATATGCTGTTCCCATACACGTTCAGCGAGCCACATCCCAGTCGGCTCGGTGCCAAAATTCTTTTCAATGTAGGCGCTGAGTTTTCTAATCTGCCCTTCTTTGTCCTTATCCGGAATGACGGCAAGTATCGGCTCGTAGAAGCCGCCGGTCATCATCTGCACCTGACCGGACTTGGCAAGCGATCTAAGCTGGCCAAATATTTCCGGATGATGCTTCTTCAGCCACTCAAGAAGGAATCCGGTATAATGCTGTGATATTTTAACTTTCGGAAATTTCTCGAGCACATCGAGGAAAGGCTTGTATGATTTCTGGTACGCCTCTTCGATAACATGATCGAAATTCCCGATGGGCTGGTGGTTATGGACTCCAATTACAAGATTGATCTTCTTCATCCGTTGGCTCTTAGGCTATTATCTCAAAATTCTTTTCGGAATGTCTTATAATCACACGCGGACCCAGAGGTGACGGCATCGCTTCAGAACGCGTATCCCGCTCCCGCGATCTCTTTCACTTCTCCGGCTTCATTTGGGGGAAGAACATGACGTCCCGGATCGACTCCCGGTCAGTGAGCACCATAGTAAGCCTGTCGATCCCGATCCCGAGGCCTGCTGTCGGAGGCATCCCGTACTCGAGCGCTCTCAGGAAATCCTCGTCGACGACCATGGCCTCCTCATCCCCGCGTGCCTTCAGGCGCGCCTGCTCCTCGAAGCGCGAGCGCTGATCTATCGGGTCGTTCAGTTCGCTGAACGCATTCGCCAGCTCATGGCCGTTGCACATGAGCTCAAACCTCTCCACAAGCCCCGGCTTCGAGCGATGCCTCTTCGCGAGTGGAGACATCTCAACCGGGTAATCCGTGATGAACGTCGGCTGAATCAGCGTCGGCTCTACGAGCTCTGAGAAAATCGCGTCGATAATCTTTCCGGCACCCATCGAAGGCTCAACCTCTACGTGAAGTCTCTTCGCCGCCGCTGCAAGATCGGCTTCTGATTTCCCGTTTAGGTCTTCGCCCGTGACTTCCTTGATGGAGTCGAGCATAGTTACTCTCCTCCACGGAGGAGTGAAGTCAATTGTGTTCTCGCCAACCTTCACTTTCGCGGAGCCAGCGACGCTTAAGGATACCGAACGAATCATGTTCTCGACGAGATCCATCATCCAGTTGTAATCCTTGTATGCCACGTAGAGCTCAAGCATGGTGAATTCGGGGTTGTGGGATTTGTCCATCCCCTCGTTCCGGAAGTCCTTACCTACCTCGTAAACACCTTCGAACCCGCCGACAATGAGGCGCTTGAGATACAGCTCGTCTGATATCCTCAGATAAAAATCGAAGTCAAGCGCGTTGTGGTGAGTGACAAAAGGCCTGGCCGCCGCGCCGCCGTATATCGGCTGAAGCACTGGAGTCTCGACCTCAAGATACCCTCTCTCGTCGAGGAACTTCCTGATGGAGCTGACCACCCTCGCCCTTTTCACGAAGACTTCGCGGACCTCATGGTTGACGACCAGATCTACGTAGCGCTGGCGGTATCTCATCTCCTTGTCAGAGAATGGATCGAAGACTACTTTGTTTCCCTGCTCGTCGACCTTCTCCTTCACGACGGGAAGCGGGCGCACAGACTTGGAAAGGAGCTCGAGGCTCTTCGCGTGTATGGATATCTCTCCCGTCTTGGTTCGAAAAACAACACCATTCACTCCGACGATGTCGCCGATGTCCATCAGCTTAAACTGGTCGTAGATGCTCCCTATGTCGTCGCGCTTGAGATAGATCTGAATCTTTCCCTTGGAATCCCGAATATGGCAGAACGAGGCCTTCCCCATTCTCCTCAAGGAGACTATTCTTCCGGCGACCGACACTTCGGAGGGCGGGGCATCGTCTCTGAAAGACTCCAAGATATCTGCCGAGTATGCGTTGACATCGAAGCCGTACGGATACGGGTTGACGTTCTGCTTCTTAAGCTCGTCCAGTTCAGCGAGCCGGCGCTTCGTCAGCTCGTTCTGTTCCTGTTCAAATGATTGTCTATCTGATAATTGCTCTTCGTTCTCGCTCAATCTTGTCTCCTGAACGGGTCTTGCTTGTAATTAATCAGGACCAGCTTCTTTTCCTTGTTGTAGATTTCATCCATACCATCGAAGACAGTATCATAAACGACTACGGAGTCGATGAATTTATTACTCCTGGCGTGTTTGAGTTCCTCGTCGAACTCGCCGCCCTTCAGAACGATCAATGTCCCGACCGGGATTGTCTCCCCCGCGGCAGTTTCATGCCTTCTCAAGAATCCGCGCGACCACTTGGCGACTTCGTCAAGTTTGCCTGCCGCGCGACTTACAACATAATCAAATCGCCCTTTAAAATCACGCTCTCCGGCAAGTGTCTCACCTCGGCCGTTCACGACGGCGCAGTTTTTCAGCCCCATTTCTTCAACTATACCAGACAAAGCCGACGTCTTCTTGGTTATTGAATCGACGAAGACCACTCCACTCTCAGGATAGATTATCCGAATCGGTATACCGGGAAGTCCACCGCCAGTCCCAAGATCCACAATCGATGCAGCCTTCTTCAGGCATCGGGAAAAGAGAAAAGATACTGAGTTCAGCGCATGGTTTGGGTAGAAGTTCTCCTCGTCTTTCCGGGAGATGAGATTCAGATTTTTGTTTGCCGATACGAGAAGCTCGCGATACTTTTCGAATTGCGACAACTGGTCGTCGTTCAGCATCATCCCGTTATCGGCGCATATCGAACGGAACCACCCGACATCTCTCACGTCTGGGAGCACCCCGTGACAATGATGTCACCGCCAAAGCCGACCGTGGAAATGGTTCGGGTGAGGTTGACCGGGCCTATGCGCATCACTTCGATTTGGATCTCATTGCTGCAGCCCCGGAAAGAAGGGACGGACTACAACGCGCTTTCATCAGGCTTCGGGGAGTTCGACCAGCTTCCGCAGAGTGGACACTTCCTTCTTCGTGAGATTCCGCCACTGTCCTCTCTGAAGGTTGTGGTGATTCAATCCGGCATACGAATACCTATCGAGCTGCGTGACATGAATTTCGAACGATTCAAATATTCTCTTTACGAGGTGGTGTTTGCCTTCGTGTACCGCGATACCGACTTCAAGCCCCTGGCTTTCAGGAAGGATGTAGACATCGTCGGGGACTGTGACCGTGCCGTCGAGCATCACGCCTTTCTTCAGTCTTGCGAGCTCGCGCTCCCTTATGGGGCGGTCAATGGTGGCTTTGTACACCTTGATAACCTTATGCCTGGGGTGCATAAGTCTGTTTGCGAGTTCACCATCATTTGTAAGGAGGAGAACCCCTGTCGTATTCCTGTCAAGCCTCCCTACCGGATAGACGCGCTCGCGTACGTTAACCACATCTATGACGCTCCGCCTCCCCTTCTCGTCGCGTGCGGTAGTAACGGCGTCCTTTGGCTTGTTGAGAAGTATGTAGACCAGGCGCGAGCTTCTGCGCACCCCCTTGCCGTCGACCTCGACCTTGTCTTTCCGCGGATTGATCTTTGTGCCAAGTTCGCGGACCACCTTCCCGTTTACCTTGACTCTTCCGGATGACACCAGCTCGTCCGCTTTGCGTCGCGAGACGACTCCTGATGCAGAGAGGTACTTGTTTATTCTTACGAGCTCATCGCCCGCGACCGGGTTATTCGGTTCCATTTTCTGGCAACGCTTCCTGTTTGGTCTCCGGTGTTGGAGTCGGCTCGCCTGATTCGCCGAGAGCCGTAATCTCGAGCTGTATTGACTCCTCCGCACCCCGACTCTTTATCTCCTTTATAATCTCCTCGATTTCCCTGAGCTTCGGGAGATCCTCGAGGCTCTTAAGGGCAAATATCTTCAGAAATTTCTGCGTCGTCCCGTATAGAAGAGGGCGTCCGACGGACTCACCGCGTCCCACAACGGTGACAACTTCCTTTTCGAGAAGGTTGTGAAGAACATAGTCGACGTTGACTCCGCGGATCGACTCTATCTCCGGTTTTGTGATGGGCTGCTTGTACGCGATGATCGCCAGCGTCTCGAGGGCGGAGTTAGACAGACGACGTTTCGATCTCTCTTTGAAGAGGTTGGAGACCCACTGCGCCATCTCCTTCCTCGTCGCGTACTGGTAGCCGTTTGCGATTTCGACTATATGGAAGCCGCTTCCTTCAGCCTCGTACCTGGCATTCAGGGCCGCCACGCGTGAGGTTATCATGTCCGGGTGGACACGGCCGAATGTGCGGGCCACATCGAGGACCGTCTTAATTGTCGCCGTGGGAAGTGGCTCGTCCGACGCGAAGATAATCGCCTCGATGATATGCGCGAGGTCGTCAACAACCTCTTCCCTGACTTCTGCCCCCTCGTCGGCAGACGATTCCAACTCCGCCTCTCCGTCCGCGATGCTCGCAGGCTGGTCCTCGGTCGAGCCGTCGACGCCTAAAGAGCCACCCTCCTCAGGGGCCGTCAACTCCTCTACCGATTCGGTGACAGAAGCGCTTTCTTCGCTACGATCGGGAGAAGGTTCCTCTCTGGTTTCATCAGACTGGGGCTCAACCAACTGCGCATCTTCTGGACTTCCCGCGGTGAAATTGGTTTCCTCAGGAGCTCCAATTGGATGTCCCTGCGGCAACTCGGGATTCTCGGCGAACGATTCACCGATGCCGGAGGATGACCCTTCTGCTTCAGCAGACTCCTGTACTCTCAGAGGTTCCTCAGCGGGTTCCGTGTCGTGTTGACTCCCCGATGAAGCCTGATCTGCATCGTCGAGCTGTACGGGTTGCGGATCTATGACGGGCTCGGACCGCTCCGTTTTCAGATTCTCTTCGGACTCTGAGAGCGGGATATCATTCTCCGGCTGGCGCTCTTCGCCCTTAGCGGGGGTTTTGACCTCTCCCTGTTCTTCCCGGGAAATGTTTTGTTCTTCGGAATTTTGTCCGTATTCAGGAGAGTTCTGATCCTGCTCCGACATTATCCTCCTCTACAGCTTCCTGTTTTGTTATAATAAAATCGTTGAACCCGCCGCTCGTCTGGATGCGAAGGATGTTCCTCTTAATCAGCTCGAGAAGGGCTATAAATGTGACAACAAGCCTGATCCTTTCGTGGATTCCGGCTGCTATCTCGAGGAAATGAAGCGTCGGCTTGTCCTGGACAGCCGCGACCAGGTAGTCGATCTGCTCTTCGATGGTAACGTTGATCCTCTGGATATTATGGTACGGGGTGGCCTCAAGCTTGTCCATCGCCCGCTTGAAAGCGCTAATCAGATCGATCAGGGTCACGTTCTTCAGGTCTTCCTCCTCCGGGGGAACATACTCCCTCTCGTCGTGCCTGAAGTATGTGCGATAGAACAGCTTGCTTCCTTCCTCTTCGAGGTGCCCGAAGTTGCGGGCGGCTTCCTTGAATCTCGCGTATTCAGCAAGCCTGTCTGCAAGCTCCTTGCGTGGATCTTCCTCTATCAGCTCTTCGATCCCCTCCTCATGCGGAAGGAGCATCCTCACCTTGATCTGCATGAGGGTTGCCGCCATAACGATAAACTCGCCGGCTATCTCGAGGTCGAGCATCCGGATGTAATGCACGTAGTCGAGAAATTCCTGCGTTATCCTGGCTATGGGTATGTCATAAATGTCCAGCTGGTCGCGCTTGATGAAGAACAACAGGAGGTCCAGAGGACCTTCGAAATCGTTTAGCTTAACCCTGTAGTTCATCCCAACTTCATCGCTTTATGGACATCACTCATAGTTTGGCTGGCAACCGCCCGAGCGCGTTCTTCTCCGTCCCGGAGAATCTTATCGAGTTTCTCAGGCTCGGACTCGTACTTCTTTCTCCGCTCCCTGAACGGCTCGAGAAAAATATTGATCTTTTCGGCAGCCCTCATCTTGCAGTCCACGCATCCGAGACTCCCGCTCTCACATCCCTTTCTGATTTCGTCTTCCTCCGAGGGATTGAATTTCTTGTGGTAAGTGAAGACGAGGCAGATGTCCGGTCTCCCTGGGTCGCCTTTCCTGATCTTCTGAGGATCGGTAACCGCCTTCTTCATCTTCTTGTTCACTTCGTCGGGCGGATCGGAAAGGAGGATCGCGTTGTTCAGCGACTTGCTCATTTTTTTGCCGTCGAGTCCTGGAAGTCTCGCGAACTTAGTCAGCTTTGCCGCAGGCTCCGGAAACACCTGACCATACTGTCGGTTGAAGTCGCGCGCGATCTCCCTAGTGATTTCCACATGCGAAAGCTGGTCCTCTCCGACCGGGACCACTTCTCCTTTATATAGGAGTATGTCAGCAGCCTGGAGAACGGGATAGCCCAGATAGCCGTAACTCATCGGACCGAGTTCCAGATCGCGCACCTGTTCTTTGAGAGTCGGGTTTCGTTCGAGGCGGGCAGTAGTTATCAGCATCGAGAAGACGAGGTGAAGTTCCGTGTGTTCCTTTATTTGCGACTGCCTGAAAACTGGACTTACCTCGGGGTCTATGCCGGCCGAAAGCCAGTCAAGTACCATCTCGAGAGAAAAGGCATGAATATCGGATGTGTCGATATTGGTTGTGAGAGCGTGGTAGTCTGCGATCAGGTGATAGTTCGAGTAACCACCGCCGTTCTGGAGGGCGACCCAATTTTCGAGCGCACCGGCCCAGTGACCGAGATGCAGCTTTCCTGTCGGGCGCATCCCACTCAGGATAATCTTTTTATTAGGCATTGTGTGCCTAATTTACGAAATATTTCTACTTCATAAAAAGGTAAGGCTTCCATTTTTCGTCGACGCGTCCGACGAAATGCCTTATGAAAGCCACATGGTTTGGCCTCCGCGGCGTCGTTAGGAGCCTCATCCCCGCTTCCTCGGGCGTGCGGTCACCCTTCCTGTTGTTACATCTCATGCAGGCACAAACAAGATTCTCCCAGGTGTCTTCGCCCCCTCTCGTTCTCGGAATGATGTGATCCACCGTCAGCATTTGGTCTCCGCGACCGCAATACTGACAACGGTTTCCATCCCTTCGCAAGATATTCTTCCGCGAGAGTATCACCCTTTTATGAGGAACCCTGTAGTAGACGGAGAGTCTCACGATGCTCGGCATCGGCATGGCTGCCGAGACCGACCGCAGCATCCTTCCGTCATACCTTTCTATCAACTCTGCCTTCCCAAGGTAGAGTAGAATTACCGCTTTCTTCCAGCTGCATATGGTAAGCGGTTCGTAATTCTGGTTTAGGAGAAGCACCTTTCCGTGTATCCCCTCGAAACCTTCTTTCTCAGTCTTATACTCATGATAACTGAAGACGACTCCACCTCACTTTCGTTAGATGACTCTACAAGCGCCTACAAAAGCTGATGACAGTTTTCTGCTATAATTCTTCCTGTTAGGAACAAGACTGTTAAGCCGGACAAAACCTGAGGAATGTATAATCTCGCTATTCTTTCCGGTATAAATCGCAACATGAGTAATTTTATGGCCGTTTGACGAAAAAAACAACAAATCTCCCGCTCTGAGCTTTTTCAGATTCTTACCCAATTTCGTCCCGGTCGAATACTGCATATCTGCATCGCGCGGAAGTTCGACTCCGTTCTGCCTGAAGACCGTTTGTACGAAACCAGAACAGTCAAACCCATTGGCGCTCCGCCCCCCCCAGACATACGATATGCCGAGAAACCGGCGCGCAGTCTCGACGATTCTCCCCGGCGTGGCCTTCTCTGGGCCGAATTCGGGCCGGAGCTTTGACTTCTCCACCCATCCTTTGATTCCGTCGGGGAGGATGACTTCGACATACTTCCCACTTTTTCCCGCAACGCTGAGTCGAGAGCCGAGGACAGCCTCCCTTATCGTCGCGCCGCCGCGTTCAGGTCTGCCAAGTATTCTAACGACGTTTTCATCGGCGCTGATGACAGGGATCGATTTGTACTTCTGAAATCCTGAGTCATCGAAGAGCGTCACCTGGTTCGCCGAAACCCATCCCACGTAGCCATCCTCGTGAAGCCTTACCCTTATCCAGTCAGAGCCGATCTGAAGAGTGTCGAACGACTCACCGAAGAGTATTTGAGTCACCTGCTCGCTGGCCGACGCGCCACTTTTCCTGACAGGCGCCACTCCGACATGGCAGATCCCCCTCTTTAACTTGCCTGCACTCCCGTCGGGAAGAAGTATCACCTTCAATCTAAATCCAGGCTTCACTCTCTCATAAAGCGACGAGACCTCTTTCGCGGTCGATAAGGAGTCGGTTGAGGCGACCAGGAACCTCCCGTCGTCAGCGAATTCGAGGACCGAATAACGCAAATCAAGTTTAAACTCACCGGCGATTCTCTTTCTGAACTCCTCGCGTGAAATCACTTTTCTGTTTTTGTCCATCTTATCGAGAATATACCGCCCGACCTCTCTGGATGCAACGAAAGCACTCCGTTACGCCGCACAGACCTGGGGAACCAGAGAAGCCTGACGGCTGAGTGGACGAATCGTTCCAAGAGAATGGTAACCACTGACTGGTTCGTCCCGAGCAGCGTCCTCTTCTTTCCCGCACTCTCTTGAAGTTCTTCGAGTTCGCGCCTAAATTTTTGCTACACATACCATAAATCCTTAAAGAGGTGACAAATGAAACTCTTCGTTTGTGTCAACCAGGTCCCGGATACCGAAACAAAGGTGAAGGTGGGTCAAGACGGCAAAACCATTGACCGATCCGAGATCAATTTGATATTAAATCCGTACGATGAATTCGCGATCGAGGCCGCACTTCAGTTGAAGGACAAGTTCGGCGGCGAGGTTACATACGTGTCGGCAGGCGGCGACTCTCACAAAGAAGTGATACGTAAATCGCTCGCCATGGGGGGCGATAAAGGGATTCACATCAAGACCGATAGCGCCGGCGATTCTTACTCAACCGCGGCGATACTTGCTTCCGCACTGAAGGACTCAGGCGCCGACATAATATTCTTCGGCAAACAGTCCATAGACTACGATGATTCCGCCGTCGGGACAATGGTCGCCGAGATGCTCGGACTTCCGTCAGCATCAGTCGTCGTGAAGATCGATGCCGACGAGGGAGCGAAAAAGGTGATCTGCGAGCGTGAGGTCGAAGGAGGAAAAGAAACAGTCGAGCTTTCTCTTCCCTGCGTCATCACAGCACAGAAGGGGCTCAACGAACCGCGCTATCCTTCACTCAAAGGAATCATGGCCGCGAAGTCAAAACCGATACAGGAGATATCCGCGGCACCGGCCGAGCCATTAACCGAGGTAATCGGTATGCGCAAGCCCGCAGCTAAGCAAGGAGGGAGAATACTCGGAACCGATAAGAGCGCGGTGCCGGAACTCGTCAGGCTCTTACACGAAGAAGCGAAGGTCATCTAAACGAAGGGGAACGAGATGAAGATAATTGCATTTGCAGAATCCACACACGGTTCAGAGACGGGGAGCCGGTTCAAGAAAGTCGCTTTTGAAGCGGTTCAGGCCGCCGTTCGCCTTGCAGCCGAACTCGGGGGAGAAGCAGAAGCGCTTGTAATTGGGAATGGCGTCAGGAATATCGCCGCTGAACTCGGGGGATACGGCATGAAAAAAGTTTATGTCGTGGACGACAAGAGGCTTGGCCTTTATTCTTCGACAGCTTACGCAAAGGTGGTGGCAAAGGCCGCCGGTGACCTCGCCGCCGACGTTGTATTTTTCCCGGCAACGGCTCTCGGCAAGGACCTCGCCCCCAGAGTCGCCGTGAAACTGAAGGCCGGGCTCGCGGCAGACTGTGTCGCACTCAAGGCTGAAAACGGCACACTCACCGCCACGCGTCCTGTGTACGCTGGCAAGGGATTGATCGACGTCAGAATCAACTCGGCAAAGAAGGTCTTCACGCTGCGCCCGAATGTTTTCAGCACCTCCGCCACCAACGGATCGGCCGCGGCAGTCGAGGATCTTTCGGTGAGTCTCGAAGAAGCTGACTTTTCCTCCCGCGTCACCGCACTTACTGTCGCAAAGGCCGGAAGGCCCGACCTGACAGAGGCGGATATAATTGTCTCAGGAGGGCGCGGACTTGGTGGACCGGAGCATTTTGACATTGTCGAACGACTCGCAGACGTCCTCGGCGCGGCTGTCGGCGCATCAAGAGCCGCCGTCGACGCGGGCTGGAGACCGCACGAAGATCAGGTGGGTCAGACCGGCAAGACGGTTTCGCCTTCTCTGTACGTCGCAGTCGCAATCTCAGGCGCGATACAGCATCTCGCCGGGATGTCTTCGTCGAAATACATAGTGGCGATAAACAAGGACAAGGAGGCTCCGATTTTTCAAATTGCGGACTATGGAATCGTCGCGGACGCGTTCGAAGTTCTGCCCGAACTCACAAGCGAGCTCAAAAAGGCGCTTGGAAAAGACTAGTCGATTCCGCAAATTGACGATGCACAAGGAGAACATTTTTTGGAAAAGGTGATGGTAGACATACTCGGACTTTCACCGAGTCCGTCGAGTCCGGGAGCTTACGCACTCATATTGAAAGAGACTGAAGGGGAACGCAGGCTCCCGATCATCATAGGTCAGTTTGAGGCGCAGGCGATCGCTTTGGAACTGGAAGGGATCAAACCACCACGCCCACTTACACACGACCTCGTCAGAAATGTCCTGGATTCGCTCGGCAACACCCTCTCCGACGTACTTATCAGCGAACTTCGAGACGGGACCTTTTACGCGCGACTTAACGTGGAGGGAAACGCCGCGAGCCATGAGATAGATGCGAGACCGAGCGACGCGATAGCCATAGCCATACGATTTGGCGCTCCGATATACGTCGCGGAGTCCGTAATGGAAGAAGCTGCGACCGCGCCTGATTCTGACGAAACCGAAGAGGATGTCGAGTCAAAGGGTGAGAGGACCAAGAAGCCGCGTTCTCCAGCCTATACAAAAGAGTCCAAGATGGAACAGCTTCAGAAGGAACTATCGGAGGCAATAAGTAGAGAGGATTACGAGAAAGCCGCCAAACTTCGTGACGAGATCAGGCGGCTTCAACTTGGCGATTAATTCCCACTAAACCCTACGGAGGCCGGAATGAAGTCTCTTGCGCTCGTCCTGGCGGCAGTATTGCTGGCCGCCTTCGCCCCACCTTCCCTGCAGGAACAGATCAAGCTTTCTGACGAGCTTTTCAACAAGTTCGACAACAAGGGCGCGTTACAAATGCTCCAGAAAGCCAACCAGGAATATCCGAGAACCGCCGAAGTGTTGTGGCGGATGAGCCGGGCGGAGACTCACATCGCGGACCACATGCCAGCCGTGACGGACAACGAGAAAGAAGCTCAGCTAAAAGCTTACGAGACGGCAAGGAGTTATGCCGACAGCGCCGTGTCCGCCGACCCCAAGAGTTCCATGGCCTACACTTACAGAGCGGTCGCCAACGGAAAGATCGCCCTGTTCAAGGGCGTGTTCAGCGTCGGTCCGATTGTCAAGCAGGTGAAGGACGACTGCGAGAGCGCGATAGCCCTCGATCAGAATAACGCGATCGCATACTACATACTTGGCCGGACACACGCCAAGCTCGCCGAGAAACCAAAGATGTTCAGGTGGCCTCTCGGATTGGCATGGGGAAATCTCGACGACGCTATAAAATTTTACAGGAAAGCAGTCTCTCTGGATCCAAACTTCGTGATGTTCCGACTCGATCTGGCTAAAGCTTACAGCCGCGACGACGAAGACCAGAAGGCAAAGGAGGAGCTTCGAGTTATCCCGTCGATTCCAGTGCGCGATCAGGATGACGACTCGCTTAAGGTTGAAGCGGGGAAACTTCTCGCCGAGCTAAACAAGGGGTAGGTTCTAAGCCGCGTTTTTGCCGTGCAGGGTCTTCCAGATCCTGCACCTCTCGCACTTCTTTTCAACACAGAGCGTCCGGTAAAGGTGTATGGCCCCCTGTTGGGCAGCTGCTGTCGGGATGATGTTATCACCATCGAACAGCGCCTCCTTTACGGCAAGGGTAATCATATTGTCTGAAATCGGCGGGTGCTCTATGAATATTCTTAAACCTCTTCTCATCATCGGTTCATCGTGAAATATTCTTCCGCGCAGATGCGTCGCCGGCAAAATTGTATTTATGATTATCTCTTCGGCCCTCCCCACACCGACGAGCGTTCGAACATCCGTTTCGGCCGGCGTACCGAAAACAAAATGATTTTTCCAGTACCCCGATGAGGAGATGACCAGTATTTTTCTCCATGAATCGAGGAAGGTCTTATCGCTCCCACTGCACGCATCTGAAATCAGATTCGCGAACGGTTTATCTGCGAGATGGTTCTTAAGGATTTGTGCCGCCGCGGCCAGCCTCACAGTCGGGAAATTCTGCGGCCGCAGCTTGAAGAAGAACCATTCCGACAGGTCGACGTATCCTCTTTTGTAACTCTTCCGCATCCATTCCCACGTTTCGTTGAGTCTGCCGCTGTAATCCGCTGATTCGGAGTCGAAGCCTGCGCCGGCCTTGGGGATAAGGTTTGCGGCGCCGAAGAGTGCCGCTTCTATCGCCGTCTCGCCCATTTCTGAATACCGTCTGATGAATTCGAGCGTGAGGTTTCGGGCAAGTTTCCCGAAAGGAACCGAATTCTTGCTGTAACCAAGTCCCTCCATGATCCCCTCGTAGACGAGCTGGTCCCAGTACTTCTCCGACTGAAGCTCCCTCTCGTCGTACTTTCTGTGTTCAATCAGGACCTTTGACAAATCCCTGAAGTAGTTCTCCTTCGCTTCGAATACGACGGGGCGGTTCTCATCCACGATGTCCTGCAGTCTCTCCTCGAACCTAAGCACCTTATGCGTGAATCTCTCCTGGCCGAGATCGGTAAGGTATCGCACTTTAGCTTCGACGGATAGTTTACGAGTGTCGCCTGAGCACCTGAGCGGGGGGGTCTCGCCTTTCAGGCCGATTCTCTCAAGAAAATCGTCAGCGTCTCCAGAAAGATATCTGCCAAGCTCAAGTGTCTCTATCCTCCTTCCCGCCTCTGTGAAACAGGACCTCGTATCATCGCAGA
This sequence comes from Bacteroidota bacterium, assembly GCA_021812985.1. GTDB lineage: Bacteria > Bacteroidota > Ignavibacteria > Kryptoniales > JAKASW01 > JAKASW01. The sequence goes on along the minus strand of JAKAMG010000001.1, from coordinate 239,062 downwards.
GGGCCACGACGTGGAGTATGACGGAGTTGTAGTTTCGGTCGGTGTGATGGTTGTGAGCGTACCAGTCGGAACTTGACCGGTGGAGTTCGATGTCCCCACGCATCAAAATTCCGTTTATTCTCACGAGCCCCTGCTTGAAGTCCGGACCGGAGTCAGGATTCACCTCCCCTGTGCGGAGGATTTCGACCCTCTTTCCCGACGCGGCCCTCAGCTCCCCCTCGAACTTTCCGTTCCTGAATAATTCTCTGAGCTGGATCTCGGATAGCCGCCTGGGCATCTCTTGCGCTACATGCTGTTGGCCGAGTTGATTAGCAGTCTTCTGACGGCGAGCGCTCTGCCGGTGGTCATACTCAGTATCGCGGTCACCTCGTTCAGCCCCTTTCTCAGATGAATTCCGGGAAACACGGCCGTCGTGGAGTCAGAGACCTGCGCCGTGTTATGCCTCCTGCCGTTGACATAGAGGTGTACCACTTTAGGCGCAGAGTCTGTTATGGTTCTCAAGCGCAGGCAGACAGGGCCCTGCGAAAGCGATTCCGCGAAGATGGCTCGATCAAACTCAAAAGATAACGGTCCGCCGAACCCAACCTGAGACGAGTCGACCGACTCCAGCCTGGGACTCAGATCGTTCGTGGGGACGTAGCGTTCGAGGATCGTTGGGAGCAAGAAGAACGCCGTCGTGAGTCCCAAATAGAGGAGCCATTTCAGGGATCTATAGATGAAGTGAATCATCATCCCTTCAGCAAAGTTTTGTAGTAGAGGGCCTTCTCTCTAGCCCCGGCGGCGAAGTCCTCGCCATTGCCCGCGAAAATTACATCGCGGCTGACATTTACCAAGACGGGCGCTCCTTCCGCGGCTATCGCCCTCGCGACGTCTTCAACCGATCCCCCCTGTGCTCCGATGCCCGGGATGAGGAGCGGAATACGTGGATACTCAGTCCTGATCCTTGCGAGGTACTCACCCTGCGTGGCTCCTACAACCGCGCCAATGTTGCCCGCGGTGTTCCATTGCGACAGCTTCTCGAGTACAAGTTCGTAGAGCTTCTTACCACCGACATCGATGAGTTGAAAATCATTCGCCCCTTTGTTCGAAGTCACGGCAAGCGCGTATATGTCCTTCCCCTTAAAGCCGAGAAAAGGTTCGAGAGAATCGTAGCCCATATACGGGTTCACAGTGGCCGAGTCGACGCCAAAGTAGCCGAAAAATGTCTCCGCGTACTGCTTCGCGCTGTTGCCGACGTCGCTCCGCTTGCAGTCCGCGATCACGTATGTATCCTCCGGAATCAGCGCAAGTGTCTCGCGGAAAGTCCGCCACCCTCTTTCGCCCAGGATCTCATAGAACGCGGTGTTCAGCTTGTACGCGCATGCGACGTCGCTGGTCGCTTCAATTATTCTCGAGTTGAATTCCAAAACAGGGTCTTCATGTCTTGAAAGGAAAGGCGGGATCTTCTCCACTGCAGGGTCGAGGCCGATACACAGATTGCTGCCGCGCTTCGCGATGGAAGCGGAAAGTTTTGCAAAACTCATTTCGCTCCGGAAATTTTTGAACCGAAGTTCTTCCACATCATTGATTCCACCGGCCGCCTGCTCATCTTGTTGTACTTGGCAGACTTCTTCTTGCCATAGGGAACGAGCACCTCCCCGCTTATCTCGAAATAGATAAGCTGACCGATAGGCATGCCGGGATAAATTCTAACCGGCTGCTTCACGCTTATCTCGAGAGTCCAGGTGTTGCAGTACCCGACGTCCCCTTTTCCGGCAGTGGCATGTATATCTATACCGAGCCTTCCGATACTAGACTTCCCCTCCAGAAACGGGACAAATGTGTGCGTCTCCGTGTACTCCTGCGTAACACCGAGGTACAGTCGCCCGGGAAGGAGCAGGAAGCCTTCGTGGTCGTGCATCCTGAAGTGCTCGAGCTCGTTGTGCTTCCTCGCGTCGAGGATATCGTCCTTGTAAATGGCCATCGACTCGGCGAGATGGACGTCGTAGGAATTCGAGCCAAGGTACTTTCTGTCGAAGGGCTCGATAACGATATTCCCTTTATCTATTTCCTCAAGTATTCGTTTGTCAGATAGAATCACGCCTCAGTGTTCCTTCCTGTGTGCGTAGAAATTTAGAAGAATCCCGACCATCATCCAATCGGCGAGAATGGATGACCCTCCGTAGCTGATGAACGGGAGCGGAATGCCGACAATTGGAGCGAGGTTAACATTCATGCCGATATTGACGAAGACGTGGAAGAGGAGAACAGAGGTAATGCCGACTGACGCCAGGCTGGCAAATCTGGTCTTGACAAGTTCAGCTATTCTGATTCCCCTGAAGAAAAGCGCGCCGAACGCCAGTAGGGTTACCGCCGCCCCCATGAAGCCGAATTCCTCACCGATGACCGTGAATATGAAATCAGTCCACCTCGCCGGCACGAAGCGAAGCTGCGTCTGCGCACCATGAAGGTATCCTTTTCCAAACAGGCCGCCGCTTCCAATTGCCACCCTCGCCTGGAGCGCGTTGTAACCGGCCCCCTGTGGATCGAGGTTCGGATTTAAGAAAATCTGTATGCGCTTCTGCTGGTGAGGCTGAAGAAGCTTGCGGTAAAAATACTCCATGAAAAGTCCGAACGCCACCGCCACGAAGCTCAGCGTTACGGCGAAGAGTTTCTTCCTGCTGAGTATGAAGAACAGGACTCCGAAAGCAACGACTGTTATCAGAAGGACCGCCGTGCCTGTGAATTCGGCAACCACTATGGCCAGCGGAGCGACGAGCGCGACGATAACGATCGGCGGGAGACCAGCCCAGAAAAGTATCGGAAAGAAGATCGCAAGGTAAACGATCGTCGTTCCAAGGTCCGGCTGAAGTATCGTAAGTATCATAGGAAGTCCAACGATACCAGCCGCAATGCCGATTGTCTGCCACTGAGTGCGTTCGTTGGCCTTCTCAGAAATAAACTTCGAGAGCGTGAGGATGGATGCAACCTTCGCAAGCTCCGATGGCTGGCCGCCGACTCCCAGCAAGCCGATCCAGCTAGTATGGCTCGCAACCTTCTTCCCGGCAACCAGGACGAACACGAGAAGGAGTATGGTGATGGCATAGAAGAAATACGCGCCATTCTCAAGGAACCTGTTAGAAGAGAACATTATGGCGAACGCCACTATGATTCCGGTGACCTGCCAGAGAAGGTCCTTCATGAAAAAGCTGTGCATACCGGAATTATAAGTCGCACTGTTTACCGCAAGGAGCCCTATGCAGGCGAGTACGACGGCGAGAAGAAAAGTCTTGTAGTCGAATGATTCTTTGAAAAAATCAAACATCAGTGTACCGCCGCGGATGCGACGACCCCTTTAGGCTCATCCTCGTGCATGACCCCTATCTTTTGCAGATAATATTGTATCAATTGCTTCGCAATCGGTGCGGCGTAGGATCCTCCCCAGCCTGCATTCTCTACAAGTACGCAGAGCGCTATGCGCGGATGGTCGAAAGGGGCGAACGATACAAACCACGCATGATCCTTGCCATGAGGGTTCTGGGCGGTACCTGTTTTTCCGGCCACCTCGACGCCCGGGATTCTCGCCGCGCGCCCCGTTCCCTGGGGTCCGTTGACGACGTTGTACATCCCTTCCCTTATCTGATCGAACACATACCTGCTTATTGGAATGGTACGCTCGCTGTACTGCGTGTAGTAAATCTTGCCGGTCTTTCTGTCGCGGATGTATCTTACGAGATGCGGCTGGTAGTATCTCCCGTAATTGGCGATCGACATTGTGTAAGCAGCCAGCTGGAGAGGTGTCGCGCTGACTTCACCCTGGCCGATACCGAGGCTGAGGAGATAACCGCTCGTCCACCGGTTCTTTCCAAAAATCTTGTCGTAATATTCCTTCGATGGCATGATGCCCGGATTTTCTTCCTTCAAATCTATACCGGTCTTCTGACCGAAACCGAACATACGTCCGAACTTCGTCCATGTGTCAAATCCGACCTTCAACATGAGATTGTAGAAGAACACGTCGCACGACACCTCGATGGCCTTGTCTATCCTGACAATTCCGTGGACGGCATCGTCGCCGAACACCCTCCCGCCATAGTAAAGGGACCCGGTGCAGTGAACGGTCCAGTTAGTATCTATAATGCTGTCCTGCAGTGCCGCGCTCGCTAGGACCATCTTGAAAGTGGAGCCCGGAGGCAGTGTGGCCATTGTCGCGCGGTTAAAGAGCGGGTGGTCCGGGTTGTTCATCAGGTTATCCCAGTCAGCTTTCGAAGTGTATCCTGAGAATACTTCCGGATTGAAGTCTGGAGCACTGGCCATTGCCAAGACCTCTCCGTTTTCAGGATCAAGAGCAACCACTGCACCGCGCTTACCGACAAGGAGCGACTCGGCCCTCGCTTGCAATCCCTCGTCCACAGAGAGATAAAGATCCGATCCGTCCTGGGCGGGAACATCTATCTTCCCGTCATCGTACGGGCCCATCACCTTCCCCCAAGCGTTGACCGCGAGGTACTTGTATCCTTTCTGACCTCTCAGTATGGTCTCGTAGCTCGACTCAAGCCCTGTGTACCCGACGATGTCACCCGGTTTGTAGTAATCACCAAGTGTCGCCAGCTGATTCTCTGAAATCTCCTTCGTGAACCCGAGTATGTGTGCGGCGCGGGCCCGTCCCACATAAACACGCTTTGGCTCGATATCAAAATAGACTCCCTTAAATTCCTTGAGATGCTCCTCGATTGCATACAAAGTAGATGTCGGAATGTCCCTCTTAAGCCTGACCGGGAAGAATGGAGAAATCGTCTCTCCTATCTGGATCCTTCTGACGATATCCAAGCTGTCCATCTGGAGAAGCGCGGCAAGGGCTGGGATTTGAACTCTCCTAAATTCCGAAGGGATGACCGAAACTTCATAAGCTGGATCGTTCTCGACCATCACCTTGCCGTTCCTGTCGAAGATTTCACCGCGGAGAGGCTGCTGAACGAAAATACGGGTAGTGATGTCTTCGGATTTTTTTCCGTAGAGAACCTCGTTCACGAGTTGCATGTCGCCGAGTTTGGCGGCTATCGCGAACATCGCGAGCAGGATTACACCCCTCATCATCAGCGATCTCGCGCGTGAGCCGAAATCGCTGTCAAACATAGCGGCTTCTTCTCCCGCTGACGAAGACAATGATCATCGCAAAAACCGATGTATAAAGCGTAGTTCCAAGTGTGAATTTCACAAAAGCGTAGAAGTAATTCAACTCTCCGGATGCGATGAGGGGAAGTGCCGCGACCTCTGACAGGAAGAGTGTTATAGCGGATATCCATGCGTAGTTGAAAGTCTTCGCCGCAAGCTCTACTTCGCTTTCTTTATAAAAGAACCCTGCGATGAATCCGGCTACGACGCCGACGAACGAAGTGTACCCCAGAAAATGGGTGACCAGCGAATCATTCACCAGGCCGAGCAAGAAAGCGCCCCCCATCCCGAAAAGCTGTCCTTCCCGAAGCGAAAGGAAGATGACGAAGAGAAGTATGAGCTGGGGAGACACGCTCTCTATCGAGGCGAAGTCATCCAGGAATTTCTGGAGGATTATGGCACCGATGCCTAGCGCGATGTAGACCAGCACCCTCTTTGTCATTTTTCTTTCTGGAGTTTTGAACTTTCTAGGGAAGCGGCGGCAGGCGGGAAAACATACTGCATTACGAAGGCCGCCGAAATCGAACTAAGGTCCACAGAAGGCTGAACATCTATCTTCTTGAAGATATTCCCGGGTTCGTCCGAGGCTTTCGTTACCCTGCCGATCATTATCCCCGGCGGGACCAGGCTGCTTAAAGATGACGTTTCAACTATATCACCGGGGTTCACGGCGTATCTCCTTGAAACGTTTTTCATCGTGAGCTGGCCGAAATCTCCCGCCACGATCAATCCGTCGGCGGATGCGTTCACCAGTTTCGCGGCTATCCTGCTGTCGTTGTCAAGGAGAGACTTGACAAGTGAATATTCCGCGTTCACTTCAAACACAGTGCCGACGAGCCCCGCCCCTGTAACGACAGGGTCACCGACCTTTACTCCGCTTGACGATCCGACGTCGAGCGTTAGGAAATATCTCCCCCCATCAGAGGCGCGACCTATAACGTCGGCAGGTATCAGAGGAGCTTTGCTCTGCTGTCTGAGGTTAAGCATCTCCCTCAGCTGCCGATTCTCTGTCATCGCCGCCCTTATGCGGGCAGTGAGATCTATGAGATGGGCGTTCTCGTCCTCAAGCTCGCGGTTGCGGGATGCGAGTGTGAAATACCCCAGCACGTCATGAACCCCTGATTCCAGGTACGAGGTGGTGAACAGGCCGAGCACCTGCAGACCTCTCGTGTGCGTGTTGTTGTTCGTTGAGATCAGGAGGAGGGACAGTGAGACGAGGAGTGCAAAGACAACATAATTCTTCGCCAGCGCGAAGAATTCATTCAGCCATTTAAGCATTCCCTATGACCATCAATAGCGTCTGCTCTTTATGAGGACCTTGTTGTATTCTGCAATCTTATCGAGGACTTTCCCGACTCCGCGCACGACCGCGGTCAGCGGATCTTCTGCAACGTGGACAGGGAGGTTTGTCTCCATCCTTATTCGCTCGTCCAGCCCCTTGAGTAGCGCGCCTCCGCCGGAAAGCATGATCCCCCGATCGAGTATGTCAGCAGAAAGTTCAGGCGGGGTCCTTTCGAGCGATATCTTGACCGCGTCCACTATGGCGCCGACAGGCTCGTTCAGTGCCTCGCGTATCTCCGCGGAACTCACTTCGGTCGTCTTGGGTATACCTGCCACGAGATCACGGCCCTTCACCTGTATCGTGATCTCTTCTTTCAGCGGCATGGCCGATCCGACCTCGCACTTGATGGCCTCCGCAGTGCGTTCCCCGATGAGGATATTATGGTTCTTCTTGAAAAATTGTATTATCGCGTTGTTCATTTCGTCGCCGGCAATGCGGATCGACTCTTCATTGACGATGCCTGAGAGCGCTATCACTGCAATCTCAGTAGTGCCACCGCCGATATCGATGACCATATTTCCAACCGGGGCATCCACGTCAAGCCCGATGCCTATGGCGGCCGCCATCGGCTCGGCGATGAGGTGAACTTCCTTCGCTCCCGCATGCTCGGATGCGTCGCGTACCGCTCGCTTCTCCACTTCGGTTATACCGCTGGGAACGCTGATCACTATACGGCGGCTCGGCATCATTCCGGCGTGAACCTTCTTGATGAAGGCACGGAGCATGCCCTCGGCGATCTCGAAGTCTGCTATCACGCCGTCGCGCATCGGCCGGATGACCTGGATGTCTCTGTGCGTCCTTCCGAGCATCTCTCTCGCCTCGTGCCCTATGGCCACGATGCGCTTAGTGTTCTTGTCGAACGCGACTATCGAAGGCTCCCTCAAAACCACGCCTTTGTTTCGCATCCATATCAGGGTGTTCGCCGTGCCGAGGTCGATTGCAAGGTCGTTCGATAAAATCCCGAAAAATCCCATCTCTGTGCTCTTCTAATGTTTGAAGTGTCTTAGACCGGTGAATACCATGGAAATGTTGAGCCTGTTCGCCGCCTCAATCGAGTCAGCGTCTCTCACAGACCCGCCTGGCTGTATGATCGCGGTCGCGCCGGCCTTCGCGATTTCGTCCACGTTGTCCGAAAACGGAAAGAACGCGTCTGAAGCGGCGACGCTTCCGGTCAGACCCAGCCCGGCCTCTTCGGCCTTCATGCGTGCAATCTTAACGGAATCAACCCTCGACATCTGCCCCGCCCCAGAACCGAGTGTCATCCGGTCTTTGGCAAACACGATGGCGTTTGACTTGACATGCTTGCAGATAGTGTAAGCGAATTTCATGTCAGCAAGCTCCGCCTCGGTAGGCTTCCTCGCAGTGACGACCTTCAGCTCGCTCTCGTTCAGGACCACATCATCTGTGGTTTGCGCCAGTATACCTCCGCATGAAGAGCGGACCTGAACGTCAGTCGGCAGAGGATTCCTGCTAATGATGAGCCTTCTGTCTTTCTTCTTTCTCAGTATCTCGAGCGCTTCATCGGTGAAGCCCTGAGCGATCAAAACCTCAAGAAAAATCTCGTTGAGTTGGCTGGCAAAATCGGCACCGACCACGCCGTTGAGCGCAACTATTCCGCCAAAGGCGCTCTTCGGATCGGTCTTCAACGCCTTCGTGTAGGCTGCCTGTATATTTCCGGCAAGCGCGGTGCCACACGGATTCGTATGCTTTATTATCACTGCCGCGGGTTCGACGAACTCCTGAAGAAGTCGCTGGGCAGCATCGATATCGACAAGGTTGTTGTAGGAAAGCTCTTTGCCGTGGATCTTCTCGAAATGGGCCTCAAAATTGCCGTAGAAACCTGCCTCTTGGTGCGGATTCTCACCGTAGCGCATATCCATGCTCTTCCGCGCGGCGAACATGAGGCTCCCGCCGAGAGGTCCTTCCGACGTGAAGTTCTCTCGGAAGAAGCGCGATATGGCAACGTCATACAACGCCACCTTCTCAAACGCCGCGGCCGCGAGCCTGCGGAGAAGAGGCAGACCGACCTCACCACTACGATCAAGCTCGGCTGTAATCTCAGCGTACTGAGTTGGATCTACCACGACCGCACACCCCTCATAATTCTTGGCGGCTGCGCGGATCAGTGAGGGACCACCGATGTCAATGTTCTCGACGATCTCATCAAGCCCGGCACCTGAAGCCACCGTCTCCTCAAACCTATAAAGGTTGACGACAACCATGTCAAACAGCGAAAGGTTCAGTTTCTCGAGCTGCTCAAGATGAGACTTCACATCTCTCCTCGCCAGTATGCCCGCAAAGATCGCCGGATGGAGAGTCTTTACTCTACCGTCGAGTATCTCAGGGAAACTTGTAACGTCGCTTATGCTCCTCGCCCCGATGCCGCCGGACTGAAGAGCCTTCAGTGTTCCACCCGTACTGAATATCTCCGCCCCGCCATTCTCCAGAAACTTCGCGAACTCAAGAACCCCACTCTTATCCGTGACACTGATAAGCACACGCTTTATCTTCACTTCTTGTCGCTTCCCTCCGTCCTGATGATTACTTTTCTTCCTTCTATCTTCACATGGCCGTTTTCAAATAGTCGGATCGCTTCGGGGAGAAGCTCATACTCGAGCTGATGAACCCTGGATGCAAGCGAATCAGCCGTGTCATTCGAATAAACCGGAACACACTTCTGCACTACAATCGGACCATGGTCGTACTCGACGTCAACGATATGTACCGTTGCTCCACTTACCTTGCAGCCGTAATCGAGGACGGCCTGGTGAACTCTCATTCCGTACATTCCCTTTCCTCCGAAGGAAGGAAGGAGGGCGGGGTGTATATTGATAATCCTGTTAGCGTAGTTCCTGATTACGACATCGGGTATCTTTTTCAGAAAACCCGCGAGAACAATGAAATCAGTTTCGGTATTTTTCAGAAGGTCGAGCAGCTCACTCCCAAATTCCATTTCACTTGGATAACGCTTCGGGTCCGCAACTCTTGTGCGGATACCGGCGCGCTCGGAGCTTTCAACGGCCTCACAATCGCGATCAGAAACCACCAGCTTGACTTCTGAAGCGAGAAAACCGTCTTTGCCTTTTCGAATAATATTAAGAAGGTTTGTGCCCTTGCCAGACACAAATACCGCAAGTCTCATTCGTCGAAAAGTTAAGATTCGAGTGGACAAATAGCAATTTTTTTCTTGGTGAAATCACCGTTTTTCTTGAAGTTAGACGCAATCAGCTCAGCTAAAATTGGAGATGATCGGGGGACTCCCATGCCAACACGAAGAGTGACACCTTCTGACAGGCGGAACATCCGTTCCGTCGATTCCCCAAAAAGTTACGCATACCCCAGAACGTTCGCTCCGTTGTAAATTCACCGCTCCTACGGTATATTTTTTAAACGACCACGCCGGAATAGACAGACGTGACGCTTCTGCGATTCAATGCAAATCGACCTAATTACGACAGACCAACACCTGTAATCTGAAGAGATGGAGAAAAAAACACACGTAATCGTCGCATCCGTCATCCTCTCTGTTCTCGTATGGCTTTCGGTATCCATGAACAACCAATATTCCGTGGCGGTCCGGGTTCCGTTCAGGGTGAGCGATCTCTCCGATGGTATTTCACTTGCGCGGAAGGTCCCCCGATATATCGTTGTCAAGATCCGCGGCACAGGCTGGCAACTTGCGTCGTCATATCTGTCCACAACCGCGAGCGTGAACTTCGATGCGTCATCGCTCACCAGAGGCTCGCTCCTCCTGACCAGCCGGGATTTGGGATATTCGCTCGATGTGGGGTCGTCTGCCGAGGTGATAGGATTTCAGCCTGATACGATTCTTATCAGCGTCGACTCAACGATCAGCAAGAAGGTGCCCGTCATACCGTCACTCGATGTGACTCCGCGAGAAGGGTTCACAATTGTCGGTTCCCCTTCAGTTGATCCGGACTCCGTGACAGTGACGGGTGCCAGAAGACTCCTCAACAGGATTGTAGCATGGCAAACCCGGCCAAGGAAGTTCAACAGGGTAATCAACCAGATAAATGCGACGTTGGCGCTGTCAGATACATTGTCCGGAATTGTAAGTGTCGACGCTCGAGACGTGAAGGTGCGGGTGGACGTCGAACAGGTCGCGGACAACACCTACAAGGACGTGCCTGTGACGGTGGCAAATAATTTTGACTCGACAAGAATACTCCTCCTCCCGCCTGCCGTCGACATCATTGTTAGAGGGGGGATAAACGAAATGGCCGACTTGACTTCAGACTCCTTCAAGGTGACTGTGGATTACCAACAACTCATTCATTCACCGTCAAGCTACATCGCGCCGACAATCGAGTCTCCGGAAGAGCTGACTGTTATAGGAGTTAAACCGGACAGCATAGAATTCATTATCCGTAAGTAATTACACAGAACCGAGAACAGACTACTCAGGAGCAGCAGCAAATGCCCGAAGATAAAATTTTGAGGCTCGGACTCCCCAAAGGAAGCCTTCAGGAATCTACATTTTCACTTTTTCAAAAGGCAGGATACAGCATATCGGTGTCCTCCAGAAGTTATTTCCCGAGCGTAGAAGACGACGAGCTGAAAATCATGCTCGTCCGCGCACAGGAAATGGCGCGATACGTGGAGCTCGGCACATTGGACGCAGGACTGACGGGCAAGGATTGGATAATAGAAACGAACGGCAACGTGACGGAAGTGGCGGAGCTCGTTTACGCAAAGCAAAGCATGCGTCCGGTCAGATGGGTGCTCGCCGTGCAAGAGGACTCTCCATACAAATCCGTGAAGGATCTGGAAGGGAAAAGGATCTCGACCGAGGTTGTCAATATCACGAGGCAATACCTTCAGCGGAACGGCGTCGAGGCATCTGTCGAATTCTCGTGGGGTGCCACCGAAGTGAAAGTTCCCGAGCTTGCCGATGCCATCGTCGAAGTTACCGAGACGGGAAGCTCTCTTCGAGCGAATCACCTCCGCATCATAGACACAGTGCTTCAATCCTCAACGAGGTTCATCGCGAACAACCAGGCCTACAAGGACTCGTGGAAACGCGAGAAGATAGACACGATAGCCCTTCTCCTGAAAGCGGCCATCGCGGCCGAGGGAAAAGTCGGTTTGAAGATGAACATAAAGAAGGTGGACCTTCCGAAGATCATTGGTATCATACCGGCTCTGAGAAAGCCCACTGTCTCCCCTCTTTACGACGACGAGTGGGTAGCCATCGAGACCATAATTGATGAGAGGGTCGTTCGAATCATCGTCCCGGAGCTGAAACGAAACGGCGCCGAAGGCATAATAGAGTATCCGCTTAACAAGATAGTACCGTAACTAAACGCGCGTTCTTGAACTGCGGCGCAGAATCGCATTTTAGAGCTTCAGACTGATGCCGCTGGATTAGCGTTCCACGGCGCAGGCGGGAAACAGCTATACCCATAGCGCGGGATCGCAAGATTCTCCCAACCTTGCAGCATGCCTGCCACATTCAGTAAATTAGTGTGCGGAAAAAAACATGAAAATAAAGCTCGGCAAATACGAACTCGAAAAACCTGTAGCCCTGGCGCCAATGGAAGACGTCACGGACCTCGGTTTCAGATTGATCTGCAAGGAGTTCGGTGCCGACATAGTCTATACCGAATTCATCAGCTCTGAAGGCCTAATAAGGTCAGCGAGAAAGAGCACTCAAAAGCTTCTGACGAGCTCGAATGAACGCCCCGTCGGCATACAGATATTCGGCGGCGACCCGAACGTGATGGCAGAAGCCGCGAAGATGGCAGAGGATGCCGGCCCCGACCTCATCGATATCAACGCAGGGTGCTGGGTACCCAAAGTGGCACAGCGAGGAGCCGGAGCGGGACTCCTGAAGGACCTCGTTCAGATGCGCGCGATAGTACACGCCGTTAAGAACGCCGTCTCGGTCCCCGTGACGCTCAAGACCCGTCTCGGCTGGGACTCGAGCTCGATAACCATTTTCGAGGTCGCGAAGATCTGCGCCGATGAAGGGCTTTCCGCACTTACGATACACGCAAGGACAAGGGCGCAGCACCACGACGGCGAAGCAAACTGGGATATGATCCGGCAGGTCAAGGAGACCGCCGCGATTCCCATAATCGGGAACGGCGACGTCAAGAGTGGCCGGGATGCGCTTGACATGTTCAGCACCACGAAGTGCGATGGCGTCATGGTCGCGCGGGGCGCAATTACAAACCCGTGGATCTTCAGAGACATCAAGTCTCTAATGAGAGACGGCTCACTTCCGGCACCTCCGACGTTCAACGAACGTGCAGCAACCTGCATCCGGCACCTGGAGATGGAAATAGAATTGAAGGGCGAACGGAGAGGCATCATGGAATTCAGGAAGTATTATCACGGATACTTTCAGAGCGTCCGCAACGGCTCAGCGCTCAGGTCAAGGCTGGTCAGGGTAGAAACGCTGCAGGAGATAAAGGATTTGATAGGCGAGTTTGCCGACGACTCCTTACGTCATGTTTCCGCGGAGCTCCCTGATCATACGCCCGCCCGAGTCTGACTTCGGGAACGCATCCTTTCTCACACCCGGACCAACCGGACTCCCGTCGAAAAAGAAGTAGCTCTCTCGCGGGACCGATCAGATCGCTGAAAACCCGAGAGCTACTTCACGGGTAAGTTTCGTCTCAACATCATATCACTGTACGATTCGTTTATCTCAGACACAACGTAGGGGGCAGCGTAAGATTTCAGGGTTGAGAGGAGAGCCGCGTCCGCCACGTCATCCCCCTCGCCACCCGACTCTCCTCCGGAGACCACTTCGAATTCCAGGAAGTTCCCGAGTCCCTTGACATCATCCAAATGTATCCTGGCGTTTCGGAGCATCAGAAGTCTTCTGGTTTTCTCGACGACTGTCTTTATCCCGAGTGCGGCGGCCAAGAGATCGCGTGTTGAGCCGTCAGCTACGGGCGCTATGTCATAATTGCTCTCCATCGATGCGGAGGAAGACTCCGCCCTTCTGTAGAATATGAGCTCCCCCTTTTTCCCTGCCGTCTCTCTCAGCTTCAATCGCCCTTCACGAACATTGAAGTACGTATCGCGCTGTGTAAGCACGCCCACGAAGCGGGCGCCGTTCTCACCAAAAACTCTTTCGAGCGATTCGAGCACCCCAACCTGGGCCTTGAATTCCAGATTCCTACGCAATCCGGTCTACCTGCCGATTTGGAGTATCTTGTACTGTTTTATACCCGCCGGGACTTTGACGCTGACAACGTCGCCGACTTCTTTTCCTAGCAGGCTCTTCCCGATCGGCGAGTCGGTGGAAATCTTTCCCTTCAAGAGATCAGCCTCTTCAGTGGAAACGAGCTGATATTCGATCTGTTTATTTGAAAGCATGTCCAGAAGCTGCACTTTGCTGAAGATGTACACCTTGTCGGTCCTGACTTCTGTCGGGTCGATGACTCGCGTCTTAGTAAGGGTCTGCTCAAGCTGCGCGATCCTGAGCTCCAGCATTTGCATCTCTTCCTTGGCAGCGTCGTACTCTGAGTTTTCGGACAAGTCCCCGTGCGAGCGCGCCTCCGCAATCTTGCGCGCCGCCTCCTGCCTGCCGTTGGTTTTCATGTCCTTCAGCTGCGCTTCCATCTCCATCAGTTTTTCTCTTGTCAAATAGACAAAGTTATTTGACATTGAAACCTCCCAGGTAATTTCTTGTCTAAAAAAAGCAAAAGCCTTCGCGTACACGTTACCGCGAAGGCATAAACTCTTTCCCCTTCAAAGGGAACAGAACTAATTTAGTGAAAGATAATAAAATACGGCTGATTATTTCCAACCGCGAAAGCCGAAAATATCAACCTTCTCGTGTCACTGATTCAGTATGAAGTGACCGAGCTTGTCTCGCTTGGTTTCGAGATACCTGTGGTTTATCTCGTTCGGTTCAATCTCGATCGGCACGCGCTCGACAACTTCGAGGCCGTACCCCTCGAGCCCTATGATCTTCTTCGGATTATTCGTCATGAGACGCATCTTCCTGACGCCGAGGTCGACCAGTATCTGGGCACCTATCCCATAGTCGCGGAGGTCGGCCTTGAATCCGAGCTTCTCATTGGCCTCGACAGTATCGTGCCCTTCGTCCTGAAGCTTGTAAGCCTTCAGCTTGTTGACCAGCCCGATTCCTCTCCCTTCCTGACGCATGTAGAGCACTACGCCGGCTCCCTCCTTCTCAACCATCTTCAGCGCACGATGAAGCTGTTCGCCGCAATCACACCTCGCCGAGCCGAAGACATCTCCGGTAAGGCACTCGGAATGAACGCGCACCAGCATCGCGGCATCTCCGCGGATCTCGCCTTTGACCAGGGCGATATGCTCCTTCCTCTCCAGCACGCTGTGATAAAGATGCAGGTCAAAATCTCCGTATGCGGTCGGGAGTTTCGTCGCAACAACCTTCTGCACCATTTTCTCACGAAGCATCCTGTAGTGGATGAGGTCTTTGATCGTAACGACGCGGAGGCCGAACTCTGCGGCCATCTCGGTCAGCTGCGGCACCCTCGCCATCGTGCCGTCGTCGTTCATTATCTCGCAAAGGACGCCGGCAGGATAAAGTCCGGCAAGCCTGGCGAGGTCGATGGCTGCCTCGGTGTGGCCCGCACGTCGCAGTACCCCTTCCTCGACTCCTCTGAGCGGGAAGATGTGCCCTGGCCTGCCAAGGTCTGATGGCATCGTCGCCGGATTCACAAGGGCAAGAACTGTGGCCGCACGGTCGGCCGCCGAGACGCCGGTGGTTGTCCCCTTCAGCGCGTCCACACTAACGGTAAACGCTGTCTGGTGAAGAGAGGTGTTCTCATCCACCATCAGATCGAGCTGGAGCTCGGCGGCTCGTTCCGGAAGGAGGGCGGAGCATATGATCCCTCGTCCATACTTCGTCAGGAAATTTATCGACTCCGGGGTGACTTTTTCCGCGGCCAGTATGAAGTCGCCTTCGTTTTCGCGCTCTTCATCGTCAACCACTATAACTATTTTGCCGGCGCGGAAATCCTCGATGGCCGCGTCTATACTGTCAGGAAAAGACATCTCTTACTCTGTAACTACAGCCCCTATCGCAGATTTCTCGACCTTAACCTTCACGTTATCAGCGATCTCGAGAAGGACTGTCTTGTCTTCCATCCCGACGATCTTCCCGTGGAGACCGCCGTTTGTAACGACCTTGTCGCCCTTCTTCATAGCTTCCAGCATTTTTTGGCGCTCCTTCTGGCGCTTGCTCTGCGGTCGAATTATCATGAAGTAGAAAATGAAGATTATGAGCGCGAACATGACGACTGTTGAAATCATGCTCCCACCCGCATCGTTTCCCTGCGGCGCCATTAACGCCATCAAAAGATTGCTCAAGATTCCTCCTTGTTATCGTTTTTCATTTTAGAGAGTATTTCGGACTTGAACTCCGGGAACCGGTCGTCAAGGATGGCGAGCCTGGTTCGCTCCATTAAACTAATAAAAAATCGCAAATTATGTAAGGAAGCGAGCTGGAGGCCGAGTATCTCGCCAACGCTGAAGAGATGTCTGATATACGCCCTCGAGAAGTTCTTGCATGCGTAACAGTCACAATCTTTGTCCAGAGGAGACTCATCGGTTGCGAATCTCGCGTTTTTCACGTTCAACTTGCCCGAGTGCGTGAACACCTGCGAGTTTCTCCCGTTCCGGGTTGGAAGAACGCAGTCAAACATGTCTACCCCTCTCTCAATGGCCTCCAGAAGATTCTCCGGCGTGCCCACGCCCATCAGATAACGCGGCTTCGTCTCGGGTAGGTAATCCGTCACGAAATCTGTCATTCTGTACATGTCATCGGCCGGTTCTCCGACTGCAAGACCTCCGATCGCATAACCATCAAACTCCAGCCCAAGGAGCCCGTTCACACTCTTCTCCCGCAGATCTTTGTAAGTCCCCCCCTGCACTATACCGAACAGGAATTGTCTGTAGTTGTACAACGGCGCGGATCTGTCGAAACTCTCCCTGCAGCGCATTGCCCAGTTGTGCGTGAGCTCCACACTCTTGGAGACATAATCCCATTCGGACGGGTACGGCGGGCATTCGTCGAGGACCATGATTATGTCGGCACCTATCGCTCGTTCTATGTCCATCACATTTTCCGGAGTGAAGAAATGGTAACTGCCGTCGATGTGGGAGCGAAACTGAACTCCATCCTCGGAAAGCTTCCTTAGTTCGGAAAGGCTAATTATCTGGTAGCCACCGCTGTCTGTCAGCATGGGACGGGGCCAGGCGGTGAATGAGTGGAGGCCTCCGAACCTGCGGAGCGTCTCGACACCGGGCCGCTGATAGAGATGATATGTGTTCCCGAGTATTATCTGCGCATTCATCTCGAGAAGCTCGCGCTGTTCCACCGCCTTCACTGTACCACGAGTTCCAACCGGCATAAAGACCGGCGTCTTGATTGTTCCATGATCGGTTGCGATCAGACCCGCACGCGCTTTAGTGCGGCGATCCTTCCTGACTAGATTGAATTCGAGCATTGAGTCTCTTTGAATTGAAAAGTGCTTATTGCGGGCTAAGTCGGGCCAATGCCGCACCCTTTATGTCGAGAACGGTTTCGACCGGAAAGGGGACGGATCGCGAATAATAGAGTATCACAAGCTTCCCCGTCTTCCCGCCCGTCTTGAAAGTTATCCTGTTGGGAGTCGTACTTAATACCGCAATTAAATCATCCCCCTCGGTTACGACGAATTTCCCCACCACCCTCCTGAAAGGAACTGTCGTCCCCAGCCTGTTCACAAGCCTTGCAGTGACAACAACCGGTGACGCGGCATCCGCTAATATGACAGATGGAGAAGTCTCGATCTCAATATTGACCGGGACGAAAACGACCTTGTAAGAGACAATCGCCATTAGGAGCGCGACCGATGCCAATATGAGCTGTTTGGCTTTCAAGACTCTCCAACAGTCATTTTGTTTTCGGGGTTTGATACGAGGTATTCCAACACTTCCTCCTTCTTCCCGTCAAACGGGAGATAGACTACCTTGGACGAGGCCCCCGGGCTCAGACTGCCGTACCTATTTTCGATGCCGAGGAAGATCGCGGCGTCAGATGTTGCTGCGCTCAGAACCGAAATGGGGCTCATTATATTCCGGAATTTCGAGTAAAACGCTCCCACCTCTGCAAACATATCGAGGTCGGGTGCCGAGGCCGTGCTGTCTGTGCCGATAAGGAGCCTGATTCCAGCCTTGAGAAACTTGTCGACGGGCGGAAGCTCGCCTGAGAGCTCCAGGTTGCTTCGCAGACAGACCGTGACTGCGCTACCTGATTTGCTTATAATCCTTGCGTCTTCATCGTCGACGAATACGCAGTGGACGCAGAGCGTCTTTTCATCAAGGAGGCCAAGCGAATGGACATACTCGACCGGAGAAACGCCTGCCGGATGGAACTCCCATTTCGGGACCCTGTAGTTGAGCAGGTCGACCATCCTCCCCCTCCCTGTAGCCACAAACTCCACCTCATCCGCAGTCTCTGCCAGATGGAGCGACGTCACTCTCCCACGTTTGCTATTGAAGGACTTCAGCATCTTCATGAGCCGCGGCGAGACCGAGTATGGCGCGTGAATCGCGAGCGCGCCGTCGTTGTCTTTCATGGCAACCTCAGCCGCTCGTTCGAAAATCTTGTCGGCCGACGATTCGTTTATTCCTATCTGCTCAAACTCGAAGAGCTGATCATCGCCCAGCGACCGATTGAGCTGAAAGTCATTTCCGACGTTCACGAAATAGCCTGTCCCCTTCGATTCGGCTTCCCTCTTCGCCCTGGCGCAATCCGGCCTGACGTCGAAGGAGAGCATCGAGGTACGCGTGTCCACAAGCTTGATCACCCAGTCGACAAAATCGCTGTGGCGTATCTTTTCCCTTCGAATGGACGAAAGTTCGAGATGAGTATGAGCGTTTATCAGCGAGGGAAAGAGAATGCCGTCATATTCGAGGACGGCCACGCCTTGCCGTTCGCGGGAGAGATCTTCAAACCTTCCGATGTCTACAATTTGTCCGTCCTCGACCAAAATGCCGACATCATCTCTGACACCGCGCGACACATCTGCTGCATATCTCCCACGAAGGATGGATTTCACTTGTCGAATATAAAAGAGCGGGCAAATGTCTTCAAGACTAGAGTACCGTTCCGGGAAAACGGAGTCATGTCGAGCGGGATAGAGAGAAATTTCAAGACCGGCCTTCGCTCCCTCACAATATTTCATTTCTTCGACTTTATTGTTAGATTGGCACACACGCTGAAGGGAGCGATCCAGGACGAGACCTGATTACAAATCACCCAACGACAGGCGTTTTCCGTACAATTCCGTCAAACCGCGCTTATGTTAACTAACAGGGAGAAGTGAAGAAATGCATCTGGGCGTAGTTGATCTGAGCATCATCATAGTATACCTCGTGGGGGTAGTTCTCTTGGGCATGCTTGTGACTAAGAGGGCCTCGAAGAACATACAGCATTATTTCCTCGGAGGGAACGTGCTTCCCTGGTGGATGCTGGGCGTTTCGAACGCCTCAGGGATGTTCGACGTTGCCGGCACAATGCTCCTGGTATACTGGCTCACTGTATACGGCATGAAGAGCATGTGGCTCCCCTGGCTTTGGCCGGTGTTCAATCAGATATTTCTGATGGTCTACATGTCCGCATGGCTGAGAAGATCCAACGTGATGACGGGAGCCGAGTGGATAAAGACGAGGTTCGGAAGCGGAAAAGGGGGAACGCTCTCCCACATTATCGTCGTCGTTTTCGCCCTCATCGGCGTGATCGGATTTCTCTCTTACGGATTCAAGGGGATCGGCGAGTTTGCCGTGGCTTTCCTTCCCCCGCTCGTTACCAACCCTGCGACGTTGCAGGCACACCCTGACATAAACGCCAACCTCTATGGCCTCATACTGATGGCAATAACCAGCCTTTACGTCATCAAGGGAGGAATGTTCAGCGTGGTGATAACTGAGGTGCTGCAGTACGCGATCCTGACAATATCGTCGATCGCGATCGGTATTATCGCGATGTCATACGTGTCTCCTGCGATGATACATGCCGTCCTTCCGACTGGATGGTCGGACATATTTTTCGGTTGGCACCTGAACATTGGCTGGTCGTCGGTCAATTTTGCGGCGTCGTCAAAGGTGACTGAGTTCGGCAAATGGATTTCGACGGACGGATACTCGATGTTCGGCCTGTTCTTTATGATGATGCTCTTCAAGGGGATATTCATATCCGCAGCGGGCCCCGCGCCCAACTACGACATGCAGCGCGTGCTCTCGACGAAAAGCCCGGTTGAAGCGGCTAAGATGAGTTCGGCCGTAAACGTGGTTCTGAACCCCGCGCGTTATCTCATGACCGCCGGACTTGCTGTTCTCGCTCTTACAAATTTCAACGCGCTATACAGCGGCTCGATCTCGACGCCGAACTTCGAGACGATACTACCGGAGGTCCTCGCCCACTACATACCGGTTGGACTCCTCGGGTTTCTAATGGCCGGGCTCATCGCGGCATTTATGAGCAATTTCGCCGCCACAGTCAACGCAGCCCCCGCATACATCGTCAACGATATCTACAAACGTTACATTAACCCCAATGCGGACCCGAAGGTTTACGTCAACTGGAGCTACGTGACGACACTCCTCGTAATCATAGTCGGCGTCGGAATCGGATTCATGGTCGGCTCGATCAACCAGGTAGTCCTCTGGATCGTTTCGGCCCTCTGGGGAGGCTACACGGCCGCTAATGTGCTCAAATGGTATTGGTGGCGCTTCAACGGATACGGTTACTTCTGGGGAATGCTTACCGGCATCGGGACCATGCTTATTCTTCTTGTCCTTGACAACTTCAACATGATCCCCTTTCTCCGCAACTGGCCCCTGGCGAACAACGCGAGCATGAACTCCTTCCCCATCATATTCGTGGTTTCGATAATCGGGTGCTATGTCGCCACCTACATGACCCCGGCAGAGAACGATGAAACACTTATGTCCTTCTACAAGAACGTGCGACCGTGGGGCTTCTGGGGACCCATCAAGGATAAGGTGATGAGGTCAGATCCATCATTTGAACCGAACAAGGATTTCAAGCGCGATATGTTCAACATACTCGTCGGAATTATCTGGCAGATCACCCTTATGGCCGCGCCAGTCTATCTGGTTATACGCGACTGGACCGGTCTGTACATCTCGCTCGGACTCATGATTGTCACGACAATAATACTAAAGGTTAACTGGTGGGATAAGCTCGAAGCGACCTTCGGAGAGAAGAAGGTACCGACAAGCGAGGCAGGCACCTCGGGCACCCAGCTCGCAGGAGAAACGAAATGAACAAAGCACAATTCAATCTTAAGGTAAAACAGCTCCTCGCCGCCCAGGAGAAACTGATAAGGCGTAAGAACGAAGCGGTTAGGGAGGGGAACGGAGTATTCACCCGTTACAAGTATCCCGTGGTCACTGGAGCGCACGCTCCGATCCATTGGCGATACGACCTCGACCACAAGACTAATCCTGACCTCCTTGAAAGGATTGGCGTTAACGCCGCCTTCAACGTCGGCGCCATTGAGCACGAGGGAAAGATATTACTCTTCGTTAGGGTGGAGGGAGCGGATAGGAAGTCGTTCTTCGCCGTAGCAGAATCGAAGAACGGCATCGACAATTTCAGGTTCTGGGACTACCCGGTGACGATGCCCGAGATTGCGGGCAATCCCGACACAAACGTCTATGACATGAGGGTTACGAAGCACGAGGACGGCTGGTTCTACGGGCTGTTCTGCACGGAGCGGAAGGACCCTGACGCACCTAAGGGAGACCTCTCCTCCGCCGTGGCGCAATGCGGCATCGCTCGGACCAAGGACTTCTTGAAATGGGAGAGACTCCCCGATCTCCGGACCAAGTCGCCACAGCAGCGAAACGTCGTCCTCCATCCGGAATTCATAGACGGCAAGTACGCATTCTACACAAGGCCGCAGGATGGGTTCATCAGCGCGGGTTCGGGAGGCGGTATCGGCTGGGGGCTTGCCGGCTCGATGCTTGGCGCGGTGATCGACGATGAGACGATCATTGACGACCGCCAGTATCACACTATAAAGGAAGTGAAGAACGGGCTGGGTCCCGCACCGATAAAAACTGACAAGGGGTGGCTGCAACTGGCGCATGGTGTGCGCAATACGGCGGCCGGGCTTCGGTATGTCCTATATATGTTCCTGACGGATTTGAATCAGCCGGACAGGCAAATTGCCGCTCCCGCCGGGTACTTCCTCGCTCCCGAAGGAGAGGAGAGAATCGGAGATGTCTCCAACGTAGTATTCAGCAACGGCTGGGTCAGGAGGAACAACGGTGAAGTTCTCATCTACTACGGTTCTTCTGACACGCGCACACACGTCGTCTCGACTACAGTGAACAAACTCCTTGATTATGTTTTAAATACTCCGCCTGACGGCCTGCGGAGCGCGGAGAGCGTGAAGACGCGGAACTTGATGATCGAGAAAAATCTAAGGATATTAAAGATGATGAAAAGGAAGTAAACATAACTCATCGCTTGCAGAGAGATGCCGTGTGGCGGGTGCCCACGGCATCTTTCGTTTTCAGGCATCGTTGAAATTGGCAGCGACGAAGGATAATTTTGAGTTGCTGAGGCATGCAATTGGGATGCAAGAAGCACATAAATGAAGCGAGACGCCACCAACAGCAAAATGTAATTCGGGGCGTTCGGCTGGTCTAAGATGCCTATAGTACCCACGCATACTGTTCCATAACGCAGTCAGCGAAAACGGGCTCATGAGCAATATGCCTGGCCGCGTGAGATATGTTTTCCGGATACAGCCATGAAACAATGGCATGAAACTTTCTTCGCCAACTTTGCCAACCAGTACGACAAACAACCCTTCACGGCCGGTACAAAGGGCGAAGTTGATTTCATAGAGTCCGAAGTCAATCATGATCTGACAGCCAGGGTTCTCGATGTTGGCTGTGGCACTGGCCGCCATTCGGTAGAACTCGCGCGACGCGGATACTCCGTCGTTGGCGTCGGTCTATCCGAATCGATGCTCGCGAAAGCGCGTGCGAAGGCTCAAGCAGGCGGCGTTAAAATGGAGTTCATCCTCGCGGATGCCCGCAGCTTGCCGTTCCACGACGCATTCGACAATGCAATTATGCTCTGTGAAGGGGCTTTCCCGTTGATGCAGACCGATGGGATAAATTTCTTGATACTGAAGTCCGCTGCACAGGAACTCAAACCGGGAGGCAAGTTCATTTTTACCACGCTTAACGGACTGTTCCCATTGTTTCATTCCGTCATGGATTTCGTCAACAACGAATCATCAGACTCCCAAAGCTCGAACGACAATCTCGACCTCATAACCTTCCGACAGACCTCTATAATCAGCTTCGATGATGATAACGGAGAATTTCCAAACGCTCGTCATCACTCAGAAATAACGGGGAGGGACCTTGGTGATCAATTGCCGGATGACTAAATATGTCGACTTTCAGATTCTGAGTCTTTTTCACCCAACTATTAAACACGGAGGTTAGAATGGCTCCCGTAATCAGAATCACCATGTATGTAGTGGCCTTGCTGATAGGTATTGCACTGATAGTAAGTGGCATTGCCACGGGTAAGCACGGAGCCACTGTCATCGGACTAGTTTGCGCAGCCGCGAGCATCCGACAGTGGATCAAATGGAATAAACATCGTGACGGGACAAACAAAGACCGGACGTCCCGTTAGTCATAGATCTCCCCTTCGTTTTATTCGTTCGCCCAAAGGACCGATCGCACTCCTTTCCCGGAATAGCGATTAAGAGAAGATCAATCACTAATAACTCTCGCGGCCCTGTAATGGTTCGGTCGGGCTGAGAAATCTCAGCGGCATAATTTATATTTCATCCCGTGAGGCAGAGCGCCTTCAAGACGGGCGATCTGCGATTTCCATAACGAAACCTGGATATTTTTCTGAGCAATTCTCTTAGAATATCTTTCGCCCTTCTCGCGGCTTCACTAAGCGGGTTCTTCTTCCTCCCGTCTTTAGGCGTGAACCTAATTTTGACGTACACCATCACTACGATTTCCTCATCTATCCTTTACATTGCATTCGCCTACCTCCTGCTGAAGACTGACGTTTCATCTAAACACGTCTACACACTCCTCGCGGTCGGCATATTGCTGCGAATCGCGTTCGGGCTGGTTCACCCTGTCGGCTCGCCTGATTATTACAGGTATGTATGGGACGGCAAGGTGCAGGCGCACGGTATAAATCCCTACAGGTATGCACCGGACGACCCCGCGCTCGGCGCTCTTCATTCGGATATTCTCCCGCGGCTTGTGACGTACGGGGACATGAAGACAATATATCCTCCCCTCTCCGAGACGCTCTTCTACGCCGCTTACCTGATCGGCGGCGAGAGCTATCTGGGAATCAAACTCCTGATCTTTGTCTTTGACATTCTCACTTTGGCCGGTCTCACGCTTTCGCTCAAGACCCTGGGACTCGAGCTAAAGCATGTATTGCTCTACGCACTGGCTCCGCTTCCGCTGATTCAATTCTTCCTGGACGGACATGTAGACAGCTTCGGATTTACTTTCCTGATTTTCGCTGTCTATTTTTATTTCCGTGAGAGGAGGAGCCTGGCTTACGCCTTCCTCGGTTTGTCCCTGCTGATAAAGCCCCTCGCCCTGATAACCATCCCGCTGTTTATACTCGCTGAGAAGGATCTGGCCGGGAGAGTAAAGGCCGCGGTGATTCCCGTCCTTCTTTTCGCGCTCGCCTATCTTCCTTACACTCTGACCGGGAGCCCGTTCCAGGCGTTGAGGAGTTTCACGGAAAACTGGACATTCAACGGCGCTGTCTTCGATCTGCTGAACATGGTCATGCACGACAATCAGCGGGCACGTCTGGTATGCGCCGCGCTTCTCATGATGGCCTATCTCCCCTTTCTCTTCGGGAAGAGGGACTTGTTGACGAAGGTCTACGCGTCGATCTTCATCCTCTATATCTTTTCGCCGATTGTGCACCCATGGTACATAGGATGGCTCGCCGTACTTCTTCCCCTATATCCGAGATGGAGCGGCATATCCTACGTAGCGCTCTCAAGCCTCACAGCATTCACGATACTAACCTATCAGCAGGCCGGAACGTGGAATGACTACCCTCTCGTGCTAATCTTCGAATACGTTCCGGTGATATTGCTCTTTATACGGGAAATCTCGACGTCGAGACAGGGGGCGGGTCGCGCCTGAGCGCGCGGTTACCCGGTGTTCCTCATCCCGGCAGCGATGCCGTTCACAGTGGACCTGAGCAGATCCAGTATCTCCTGCTGCCTCCCGCCTTCCATCGCCCCTTCCCTGTAAGCCTGCAGGAACCTGATCTGGACAAGGCTTATCGGATCTATGTACGGGTTCCTCAGACGGAGAGACCTTTGAAGCGATGGGTTTGACTCGAGAAGGAAGCTCTCTCCAGTGATGTTCAGGACAGCCCGGCTCGACCTGTCATACTCTTCCTTTATCATCCTGTATATCTTCTGCGAATTTCCCTTCTGTTCCGCGAGCCTGAGGTATTCGCCTCCGATAACCATGTCCGCCTTGCTGAGAACCATCTCGACATTGTCTGTCAACGCCTTGAAGAACTCCCAATTCGAGTACATCTCACGCAGTTCGGCCCAGCTGGTTATCTTTTTCTGGACGGCGTATTCAAGCGCGTAGCCGTATCCGAACCAGCCGGAGATAAGCTGTCTGTTCTGCGTCCATGAGAAGACCCAGGGTATGGCCCTGAGGTTCTTCAGATCAGTGCCGCCGTTCCTGGACGGGGGACGCGACCCGATCTCTATGCGCTCTATGACATCGATCGGGGTAACACGCCGGAAATACTCGATGAAACCAGGCTGCGTCACGAGCTCGCGGTAATGCCTCATGGCCACGTCGGAAATCTTCTGAAACATGGCCATATATTTTCCAGCCTCGCTCTTCCCTCCCGACTTGTACCTGGCCGTCGCCAGTATCACGGCAGATGTGATAAGCTCTATGCTTCTAAGCGCTATCTCCGGCATAGAGTACTTCACGAAGATCATCTCTCCCTGCTCGGTTATCTTGATCTTCCCTTCGATGGTACCCACCGGCTGAGAGATGATCGCCTGGTTGAGTGGTCCGCCGCCGCGGGAGACGCTTCCTCCCCTCCCGTGGAAAAGTATAAGCGTGACTCCATACCTCTCGCAAATTTTCTTAAGATTGATCTGCGCCTTTATCAGCTCGAAATTCGACGCGACTATCCCGGCATCCTTGTTACTGTCGGAGTAGCCGATCATGATCTTTTGGGTCATCCCCCTCAGCCTGAGATGCTGTGAGTAGGCTGGATTCCTGAAAAGCTTTGCCATGACGACAGGCGCATTCTTCAAGTCCTCAATTGTCTCGAAGAGGGGGAGTATGTCGAGCCTCGACTCTTCCATCTTTCCCTCCCTGACTTTGATCAACCCGGTTTCCTTTCCGAACAGAAGCGGAGTCAGGACGTCAGACACCTCGGAGCTCATGCTGATGATATAATCGTTGCAGGTTTCCTCGCCCGCGAATTCCTTCCCGAACCTCATCGCCTCAAACTCCGAAAGGACTTCGCCCGCGTCGGGATCGGTGACCATGCTGGAGATTACAAGGGGACGCGCCTTCAGCACTTCCTTCGTGAGGAGTTTCGCCTTCGCCTCCGCGCTCAACCTGCCGAATGAATCCTCGACCTCAGATGCTTTTAGAACCGCCGCTACCGCCCTGGACAGCACGGTGGAATTCTGCCTGACATCGAGCGATGCCAGATGGAAGCCGAACGTCTTTGCTTTGTATATGAGCGGGAGAATCTTCGACTCCGCGATTACCTCCCCCTTGTTTGACTTCAGGCTGTCCAGCATCAGTTCCAGATCCGCCACGAACTCTTCGGCGGTGCGGTACCTGAAGCCGTCTTCATCCAGCGTGTTCTTCAGTTTATTGTACATCAGGAACACCTTAACCCTGTAGATTTCCGACTGGTCCTTCAGGTCCTGTTCGGATACTTGTCCTGAGAGACTCTGCCTGTCCGATTCCACCGACTCCGCAAGCAGCCGCGAGGCGCCGACGAGACGCGTAGAACTGCTTATATCTTCATACAGAGCATCCACGTCCCTGAGGTAAGACGAGAGGATCTGTTTCTTCTGCATGGTGATCGCCTTCCTCGTTACCTCTCCCGTGACGAAAGGATGCCCGTCGCGGTCGCCTCCGATCCACGACCCGAACCTGAGTATGACTGGGGCAAGTTCGTGTCTGCGATAGACCTCGCTGACTGTCCTGTTTAGTCTGTCATAAAACATCGGTATGGTGTCGTAAAGTATCTCGCTGAAGAAGAAGAGCCCGCGTCTTATCTCGTCATAGACTGTTACCCTGTTCATGCGTATTTCATTAGTCTGCCAGAGAACCGTTATCTCGGTGTGGAGTCGTCGCCGGAGGTCGGCGAGCTCGTCGGGTGTAAGTGTCGAGGTCTCCCGCTTCATAAGGAGCTCGCTTATGTTCAAAATCTTCCGCAGAACCGTCTGCCTCGTAGCTTCGGTAGGGTGAGCTGTAAACACAGGGACGACGGTAGTGAGCTCCAGTATTTGCCTGGCGAAATCGAAGCTCTTCCCATCCTTGGAAAGCTCTATGAAGGCGTCTTCGAGAGAACCCCTCTGCGGCGTCGCGTCCGTGAGTGCGTGCGCGCGTTGTCGCCTTATGCGGTGTACTTCGTCAGCGGTATTGCTCAGGAGAAAGTAAAACAGGAATGCCCTGACTATCTTGCTCGCTCTTTCGAGGTCAAGCGAGCCTATCAGATCATCTATCTTAGACTTGGTCTCTTCAGAATAATTCGAGCGGAGCGATTTCGTTAGGAGACGCAGCTCCTCCTCAAGGTCGAAAAACTCCTTCCCTTCCTGTTCGATGAGGACGTCGCCAAGTATCGCGCCGAGTTCTCTTATGTCACGGTGAAGAGGCGCATCTTTTGCGCTCTCCTGCTCTTCTATTTGGAAATTCTTCATGTCTTAAAATAAGAAAGGGAATGATAATTCGAAATCGGCTGTGAGCATGCGAGAGGGCGGACTCAATACTCGGAGAGCACGGAAGAGACCGCTATGGCGGCTGTTTCTGATCTCAGCCTCGCACTCCCGAGTGAAAGGCTGATATAACCCATGCCGGCGAGGAATTCAACTTCGTTCTCCGAGAAGCCTCCTTCTGGACCGACGAGGGCCGCTACAGACTTCTTCTCAGCTGTCGCTTGAAGACGGGCCGCCAGTGAGTCTTTCGACTTCTCGTGGAGAACAATTTTTTCCTCAAAATGGGCCGAGCCCTCCACGGCTTTGGACAGGCTCTCAACATATTGAAGCCGGGGAATTCTGCTCCGCAGCGACTGCTTGACGGCTGATCTTATGATCCCCTCCAGCCTCTCCAGCCTCGGCCTCACACGATCACTTCTCTCGGAATCGAACAGTATGAACCCGCCGGCACCCAATTCCGTACACTTCTCAAGCGCGAGCTCCATTTTGGACATTGGCCTGAGCAGTGCAATTCCGATCAGGTACTCGCGTGGCGCCCTGTTCATGTCACGATACTCCTCAAGCACGTCGCAGACCGCCGCGTCCCTGCTGATCTTCAAGACCGAACAGAGAAGCGTGCTGCCGTTCCCGTCTGTCGCTAGAATTTTTTCGCCGGTCCTCACGCGAAGAACCCGCGACAGGTGAAATTGTTCGTCGCCGTCGATCACTACCTGCTTCCGGCCCGATTCATCGGTCGAGAGATTCTCGATCCTGTAAATAAACTGTTCCATTATATCGTCGCACCAAAATCTAATATGAATTCAACGTGTCCGTCGCTCCCGCGAGCGCAATCAGCCTGGAGTATAAGGTCGTAGGGGAGAAGCAGGCTCACTCCTCCACCATAGCCGAAGAGTAGGTTCCTTTTGTCAAAATCGAACTCCCTTCCCGCCGTTTCGCCGGCATCCGCGAAGAAATTCCAGTACAAGCCAATCCTGTTAGATATGAACTCTTTCAGTGGAAAATCGGGAATCTCGATGTACATCTGCCTAACTATCGGTATCCTGATCTCCAGGTTGCCTCCGGCCATATCCACTCCCTGGGAAACCGAGTTGAACATTCCCCGGATCCTTTCAAAATAACCTATGAACACGTCATCGTAAACAGGAATCGCGGGGCCTTCGGCAAAATTGCCGTATAGCCTGGCTGCGAGCGTGAGGGCGCCGCCGATTTGAAAATACTTCCTGGCATCGGCCGAGAGACGGCCGAAATTGACTAGGCTTTCTCCAAGTCCATACTTCTCCAGTCGAATGGAGATGAATGTTCCGTCGGTGGCGTAGCTTCTAAGATTTCTTGAATCGTACACGTAGGAAAGTTTCGCCGCCGCGAATACATCGGTGCCGTTCGGCGACAGGACAAGTCGCAAGGAGTCGTCCCCGCTTGAGACGTAGTTGTACGATGCTCCGAGCGAAATGGTAGAAAATAAACCGAAGCGCCTGCCGATTTCGACGCTGATGTCGCCGAAGGTCCCCTTGAATTCGCCGCTGGCGCTTCCCGCCTGGACGCCTATGCTCCTTCCCTTCGAATAGCTCCCGCTCATCGTAAGCAAGTAGTCTCTATGGCTCCCTATGCCAGGACTTCTGAATCGCACCGCCGCGAATGGATCATATCCGAGTGCGAACATACCGGCAAGTTTTTCGTCCAGCCCTCTGAAATTCATGTCGGCAATTCCTGCGCCCGCGTAAAACCTTTTCCAGTCCCTGTCCCTGATACCCACGACAGGATATGGCCAGATGTACCATCTTTCCTCCACGTAAATCAGGAGGTCGATCTCATTAGCGCGGACAGGCACTGGCTCCATGAGGACCTTTGTGAAGAGTCTTGTGCTGTATACCCTATCCCGGGCATATTCGATCTCGCGATTGGTGACCGAATCACCGGGGGCGAACGGCAGCTCGCGGAGTATGACGGACGCCTTCGTCTCCTCGTTGCCCTGTATGTAGATCTTGTTCAGCAGGGCCGTGCGCACGGAATCCTGTGCGAATGAGAATGATGAAACGAGAAAGAGTACAGAAAGGGCGGTAATCCCGCGGGACATGATTACCGAGTAGGGATATGAAGTGTTACTTTCGTTCCTGAATTTTCGGATGAGGATATTTCAAACTTGCATCGATTTATGTTCGCGAGGTTTTTCGCGATATAAAGACCCAGCCCGGCTCCCTGCTGCTGCTGAACCTCTTTGTTGACCTGGTAGAACTTGTCGCACACCCTCGGCAGTTCCGCCTCCGGGAAGCCGACACCGGTGTCGACGACATCGAGCCTTACATATTCTCCCTCATCCGACGCGCTGAGCGAAACAGAGCCGGTCGAGGTGAATTTGACGGCGTTCGATAGAAGCCGCCCGACGATATCCCGCACAAGACTCTCTGACGCGAAGACCCGAAGCGGGCCGTCACCTTTGAGATTGAACGCAATTCCCTTCTCAGAAGCCTGAGGCTCGAATTCACTCCGCAACTGAGCCATCAACTTGGTGAGGTCGAATTCCCGTCTATCGGTCTCGAAATATTTCTGAGTGTGGCCTGAGTCTATCTGCACGGTGATCAGGAAGTCATCGACGAGATTCTTCAGCCTTCCTCCGCCGTGATGGATCAGAGTGGCGAACTCCTTAAGCTCATCGGTAGTGATGGATGATGCGCCGCCGCTTATGATCTCGGAGAACCCTATTATATATGTTAGCGGCGTGTTGAGCTCATGAGAAAGCGTGGAGAGGACCTGTTCCTTCAGAGCATCGAACTCGCTCTGCATTGCACTCCGCATTGACGCGGCGCGCTTCAGTTTTCCCCGGACGGTTGTGACGAGCTCATCGATGTCGATCGGCTTCGTGAGATAGTCGTCAGCGCCCAGCTCTTTACCTTCTCTCACGTGAGCGCGGTCTGAAAGCGCGCTCAGAAAGATGAAGGGGACTGATCGGATTTCAGGGATACTCTGAACCTTCTCGTAAAATTCAAATCCGCCCATCTCCGGCATGTAAATGTCGCTTATGATCAGGTCCGGCTTATTTGTCTCGAGAAGTTTTAGAGCGACGGCAGCGTTGTTTGAGCTTAGTGTGCGATACCCTTCCTCTTCGAGGATCGCCGCGAAGAGTTCCAAGTTTGCCTGCTCGTCGTCTACGAGCATTATGAGTGGTGAATCGGGCATCGCAGTGAGTTAAGCCTACTTCTGGGGTTGAGAAGCGGGTGCCTGGATTGGAACCTGTGGTACCTGCTGGGCCGGTAAGTTCTGCTGTCCCTGCGTCTGAAGGAAACTCTTCTGTTCCGTCGTTGCCTTATTGGGAAGGAAGAAGAGGTTGATCAGAAAAGCGAGGACGATGAAGACAGTACCGAGGATAGTTGTCATCCTGGAAAGGATATCGGCGGTCTTCCTGACGCCGAACATATTTCCGAAACCTGCGCTCGCGCCTCCAAAAGTACCGGCCAGACCGCCTCCCTTGCTCGACTGCATGAGTACAACGGCGATCAGGAGTATTGCGACTATAATTTCAAGGACTACTAAAAATGCGTACAAATTTCCACCTCAATTTTGAATAAAATTTATCGTTTGGCGGGCTGAAATGCAATCGTGGAAACCGGGCCAAAACGACCGTATTTCGCGAGTATTCCCCACCCCACGACATATTCGTTCCATTTATTCAGCTTTCTCGGGCCTCTCTTCCAGTTTCCAGGCAAAAGGGGTGAAATCCGTCCCTACATCGAAGAAATCGCTATTCTCGGTCCGCTTCAAGAAATTAACGACGGCGTATGTCAACGGCGTGGCCACCACCTCGTAACCCGACTTGACTAGCCATTGAGAGACCACCAGACCTAGTATCCCCGACGATGGAATAATTCCGGTAAACGCAAGCGTGACGAAGAACGCCGAGTCCGCAAACTGGCCGACAAGCGTGGAGCCGATCGTGCGCGTCCAGAGATACCTTCCGCCGGTGGCGACCTTCATCCGGGCGAGGACGAACGAGTTCAGGAATTCCCCGGCGAGATAGGCGACGAAGGAAGCCCCGAGCAATCTCGGAGCGAGACCGAAGAGCGCCGCGAAGGCACGCTGCGACTGTTCGGGCGAACCGAGGACTCGCCATATCGGAGCTGGAGGCAATTCGATGCTGAGCATTATTATCAGCACAGCAAATAAGTTGCAGGCAAACCCGATCCAGATAATTTGGCGCGCCCGGGCATAGCCATAGACTTCCGTCAGCACGTCACCGAAAATATATGACACAGGAAAGACGATTGTCCCTGCCGGGAGATACGCAGGTCCGAAAGAAAAGAGTTTAACGGCAATTATGTTCGAGACGATGAGGCTAGTGACAAATACCGCCGCGACAGCGGGAAGCCAGCGCTCACCACTCTGTGAACGAGTTATCCCCGTCATCTCTTCCCATGTTCCGCATCGACGCAGATCGCTATCCCGCCTCTTACGGCGAAGTCCGCAGTGACTTTACACCACTTCGGGCCCAGTGCCTCCACGAGGTCGTCAAGTATTACGTTCGCAACGTGCTCGTTGAAGACTCCCTGGTTTCTGAACGACCAGAGGTACAGTTTAAGCGATTTGGATTCTACTATTCTCTTGTCGGGTATGTACTCAATGGTAAGTTTCGCGAAGTCCGGCTGTCCTGTCGCCGGACAAAGGCAGGTGAATTCATCGGTCCTGAGAGTAACGACATAATTCCTTCCGCGGTGATGATTCGGAAAGGTCTCGAGCCGCCTGTCGGCGCCAGCCTTCTTGCCAAGGAGGGAAAGGCCCGCCAGGTCCGACTCCTGAGTCATGCGTAGCTGCGTTGTGTTCCTTCGGTTGTTCTTCTTTATCATCTTGCTCCTGTCATATCAATAAGTCGAGGGGAAACAAAACATGGTCCAAAAATGAAAACGCTTCACACGCCTGCGACTGTACCCTGAAGCCGGGCCTGCAGCTCCCTGAGCGCAGTCTCCGCCTCGTCTCTTGGAAGGTTTCCTTTCTCCAATTCGTCGTCAGATTTCGTAAGCAGTCTCTCATAAAACGATATCGCGGCCGGGAGAGTCTCGGGATGCCCCTCAACCATCTCGAACACCTTGTCCTCGGCCTTGCCATATCTCCCTGAGTATTCGTAGTAATCCACCAGGCGGAGCATAAGGTCGGGAGGCAATTCATACTCCTTGAGTCTTGCGATCAGGGCGTCCACATTACCGATCCCCTTGTTTCCGTCGACCTCATTGAGGCCGCGTAACTGCTCTGTCATGAGCCGGAGGGACTTAATAAACATGGTGACGCTCCCGTCTTCCCCTTCGGTGAGCGAGAGTATCTCCCCCTTCTCCTTCAATATGACTCCGGCCGTGTATAGCCGTGGCTGCATCAGGTCGGAATCGGATGCGAGGACGCCTTTAAGTCCTTCGACAGGCAACCGTTCGAGTGTATCGGTGTTCATGCCAAGAAGTGACAGGGACGCATTCTCTAGCTCGAGAAGCGCCGAATCATAGCTCTTGGTCTCACGGAAGAAGAGAACCCTCGAAAGCGCTCTTCCGAGAAGTGTGAACATCCTTAAAATGTAGTCGCGCTCAAACATTTTACTCGATATCTCGGGGATTTAGTTTTACCAACAGACCTCACAGGAAAAATACGAAGTGCACTTAAGAGAAACCAATTTTACAGCCGGGCTCCTGAAATCATTTGTTCGGGTCTTTGACTGGCCGAGTGGCAATATCAGAACAGCATGTCAGAAGGACCTGTGCTCACCTTGTCGGCGAATTTTTCGAGTTCGGGGAAATATCTCGTCACTGTATCGGGCATCTTGACACGTTCCTGGTTTCGGAGCCGCTTGACAAGTTCGAGTGCGTTAGCCACCGCCTTCCCCATCGGGTGATTGTTCGCGACGACGTAAGTCCTCTCACACCTCTCCCCGACCTTCCTGATCTTCCCTTCGATCTCATCGAGCTCCCGGCCACTGTAAAGGTAGTTGTATCTCGCGTTCCTGTCGGCGTCGTCAGACTCCCGGTTCTGCTCCGACATTCCCCTCGCGGCGAGGGCCTGTCTGCCCAACTTCCACATTTCCTCGTTTCTACCGTGAAGCCTGAAGTAACCATCGCGACCTACGATGTCTGGCGTCAGGTCAACCATCCCTTTGAGCAGCGGCTGGTCTATGGCGATCAGGTTTACACCGCGCTCCGCCAGAAACTCGCGCGCCCGGCCGTTGTACCAGGACGTATTTCTTAGTTCAAAGAAGAGCGTGACGTTGGCAAACTTCTCCGCCACGAATGTGATGCGGTCCCTTGACAAGGGAGTATCTTTGAAGTACTCGGAGAACTGGACAAGCATGCCTCCAAGTTTGCCCCTGTCCACGAAAGGACGAATGAACTCAGTGACGGCTCTCTCGTCGCCTGCGAGATCTGCGGGTTTGCCGTTACCACCGTGAGTGAAGCTTTTGTGCAGCTTCATCAGGAAAACGAAGTTCCTGTTCCCCTCGACCTCTGCAATCCACTTCTCCGCGACGCTTGGAGCAAAGTGGCGGTAGAAGGTGCTGTCTACTTCCACGCAGTCGAAGAAGCCGGAATAAAAGGTGAGCCGCGAGAATGGAAGCCTCGGGCGTTCCGGATAAAAAGGGCCGACCCAATCCTCATAACTCCAGCCTGCCGTCCCCGCCAAAACTTCCATAGTTTCTCCTCAAAACAATCTTTATCACAAGCTCAGCAATCCGAGGTTGAGCTTCGACAAGTAATTCATTGAACAGGCGGGCTCACTCCGCCACGGCAACATATTCAGGACAACACCAACCGTTTTGCGGGAGTGCTCATTTCAAACCAATTCCTAACGGAAGAACGGGAGCTCGCCGGTTAAAGAAGGACGGAGAACCCCACGAGGAGTCTTCGCGCGTACGCATTCTCCTTCACTCCTAACAGGTCTGCCGTAAACGCCTGATAGCGATACTCAATCCGCAAGAGAGCTCTCCCTCCCAGCGTCATAATCTTCAAACCGCCTCCCAGATTGAGGAACTTGATCGCGCTCAGATAGGATGCGTCCTTCTGAATAGGCAGTTCGAAAGGGAACCCGTTCCCTGCGCCGTATCCCGCCAGGACGAAAGGCACAAACTCGTGCTTCCCCATTCCGTAGCTGTATGAGAGATTTCCGCTCAGGTTGATCGCGGGACTTCTTCCCTTAAGAGTTCCGACGAAGAGTTCAGGCTCAATCGAGAGATCTGCGATAGGGAAGAAACCCGGACGGACGGCAAAGGAGACCTGGTTATGCCCCCCGTTTGGATCCGAGAACGAATTCGCATCGGCCGAAAGTGACATTTCCCATCTCGGCATGAACCCCTGAGCAAATGCCGCTGCTGGGGCCAAAGCAATTAGAACGAGTAGTGTCTTCATCATGACTTCCCTTTCTAGAAAGTTCACATTCCGGCGGAGCCTTCAATTTGCAGTTACGACTCCCCGACACCTTAGGCAATTTTACCCCAGCTGTCGGAAAGAATCAACTGCCCTGGGATACCGACCTGCTTAGTTTTCGGCCTTTCGGCGCGAATTCAAGGGATGTTGGGACTAATGAAGTCTCACGGCGACGCCTTCGACGGTCCACCTGGCCCTGATTTTCAGCTTCCCGTCGTAAACACCGAACGGCTCCGCAAACTGGTACGGGAAGCTCCGTCCGTTGAAATAGCGCACGCTCTTCCCGCGTCTGACATACGCTTTAAGTGAGTAATCGCCCGCGGGTATCCCGGCAATTTCAAAACCCCCAGTACTATCAGCCAGCGCATGGTAAGTCTTACCGTTCTCTCCTTCAGCCGCAACGACAACTTCCGCGCCGCGCTGAATCCCCGTAACTGTTCCGGTGATATCACCGAGCGAGTTCGAATCGACCATCGCAAAGCTTCGCTTCACCAGCGAATCTTTTTCGGCCCCGTTCACGTATGTCTTATAATTGAGACAAAGCGTGTACCACTCTCGCGAGATCAGTCCGTGGAGGTACACTCTGTAAATCGTGCCAGATTCAGGCGCAACCCTGTTCGCAATCGGGTCGCCGCTGCTGTCAAGAAGCACGCAGCTCGGACTCGCGATATGGCCTTCTATGGAAGGCGCAGCGAACTGACAGTACAGCGTATCGTACGACGAGACTCCTCTGAGCGAATCCGGGAAATTAAAGAAGTAGGGGATAAACGGAACCAGGTTCGTATCCGGGATAAACGTGACGGTATTATTGCTTTGAGCCATTCTGTTGCCATAGGAATCAGAGATACTATCACCCGCAGTCACGAAATACTTTGTGCGCGACTTAAGCGGCGTGTCAGTTTCCAGCACAACATTGTAACGATTCGACTCGAGGCGGGCGGCAAAGTCGACCGGGAGCCGCATGCCGGTCACAGAATCGCTGACCACAAAATATGAAGGGCGAATGTGCGAAGTGTCAAGCGGCTCGCTAAACTTCAGAAGAAGGAGTCCTGTATTCGTGAGCTCTGCGCTATAGAGCTGAGGGTGCGAAGTGTCCTCCATCGCGGGGATGAAGTTTACCCCTTCGACTCTGTTCACGAATTCTGAAATTGAGACGTCCCGCGTTGCTGAGGCGTAAAGATCATACTGCGGCGCGTAGGTGTAATTTCTCATCTGGTCATCAAAACAAATCAGTCTGTACTTTCCGTCGGACAGCCCTTTCAAAACATATCTTCCGCTGTCGTCCGATTGTGTGACGTACCTCGGCAGAGTCATGGCCGGCCGGAGGGTGTCGATATCGGGAGTAACCGGAAACGCTGCGACGGTGTAGGACTCGGCCTTCTGCGCGTACACGGTCCCGGACACCATCCCCGTGTCAACTCTTTCACCCGTCGAAAAAACAAGGTTGTACGCCTTGCCAAGGTAGTTGCCGCGAGTGTCCTGCGCGCGCGCGCCGATCGTTAGTATGTAAGTCCTGTCTGCCTCGAGCGGCTTCAGGATGCTGATCTCCAGCTCCTTCCCCGACCAGTCGAACGCGAGGTCATTCATGCCGAAGGGGGGAAAGTATATCGAACTCTCAACGCTTCTTTCCACCATGTACTTGTCGAACTTCACCCTGATCTCGCGCCCCGGAAAGTTTGTCTGGTTTTGAGTCGGAGATGAAAACAAAATACGAGGGGGAGCGGTATCGACAGGTCCACCGGACGGCGGGAATTGGCCCGCGCATCCAAAGAGAAAAACCGCGGGAAGGATCGCCAAGAGGGCTTTTACTTTTCCCACGGCTCGAAAAGGTTTGCGTCGATTCCAAACAGGGCGAGGATTCTCCCGGCCACGAAATCCGCGAGCTCCTCGATTGTCTTCGGCTTCTGATAGAAGGCGGGCATGGCAGGTAGGATATGCGCCCCGGCATCAGCGGCCGCAAGAAGATTCTTCAAATGA
Source organism: Bacteroidota bacterium (assembly GCA_021812985.1). Classification (GTDB taxonomy): domain Bacteria; phylum Bacteroidota; class Ignavibacteria; order Kryptoniales; family JAKASW01; genus JAKASW01. The sequence continues at coordinate 202,202 of JAKAMG010000001.1, read as the reverse complement.
ATCTTGTTCAACGGTGTCTCGCGGGGAACGAGTACAAGCCTCCTCCCTTCCTTAAGCGTGACATCGGCCGCCCTCTCGATCAGGTTGCCGGTTATCCCCTGTGCTATCCCGGCCAGCGTCTTCATCGTACATGGGACGACCACCATTCCGTCTGTCCTGAAGGAACCGCTCGATATCGACGCGGCAAGGTCTTTGTTGCTGTACCTGACTATTTCTCCCGTTAGCTTAGTATCGGGGTATTTCTCCCTGAAAGCGTCTATTAGCGAGGTCCCCTTCAGCCTGAAGTCTGTTTCGGTCTCCACCACATAGGCACCATAATCAGATATAACAAGGTGGACTTCCACGCCGTGATTAAGTAGGGCACGAATCGTGTGAAGAGCATAAATCGCCCCACTCGCCCCGGTCACCCCAACGATTATCTTTCTCTGCCTCTCAGGCATTCAGCATCAACCTCTTTCTGACTATTCGGGTGGAGAAAAACTCGAGAATTCCTACTAAGATAAATGCAAAAACATTCAACCCCAATATTCCGCCCAGGCTTCCGTAGGCATAATAAAGCGCGATAGTCACGCCCGACGAGAAAGCCAAAAGAAAGATGAGGTTTACTGTCTCTATGGCACCGAACTGCGTGAAGGGCATCGAGAACGGGAATCTCTTCTGCATGACGGAGAACCAGGTCGCTGCAACGTGCGAGAGGAAATAGAAAGTGAGCGCGGTCAAAAGGGATATTTGAAACGAATTGCCGGAGAGGAGAACGAGAAAGAGTATCAGCGTAAGCGGAACATGAACGGACAACAGCAGAGCCTTTCGAACCCCAAGCACGAACCGTCCCCTGTCAAAACCAGTTTGGATATTGAATTGCCAGGCCGCTTCGTAATCCCTGGCGCTGAGGGTATTCTGTGATACAAAGTAGTAGACCACCACACCCGAGACGACAAGCGAGGAAATAGGGGCGGACAATTCGGGACTGACAAGGCCTCCCCCGAGCCCGGGCATGAGGAATCGGGCGTGCTGCATGGTCCAATAGACAGCCACGACAACTGGCGTCCCAGCGATTCCGATGGTCGCCAGTCTGAACGACGTGTTCCTCAGGAGGTTTGCCATGAGGAACGTAAACCCCGCCTCTTCCTCACCACTGTTGATCAACCTGCGCCTTCTGAGCACCGCCGCGAGTCCGGATGAACTATTGAACCTGACAGTCGCCTGCTCCCGGAGACCCTCGGTAAGATTCTCCGAAACAGGAAACAGGAAGAATAGAGCTGATGTCAGGACCAAAACGCCGACGGAGACGGGGAGCGCAACACTAAGAGCATAGGGAGAGGCGATATGCTGGCTCAGCTGAAACAATGCGAGGAGAGCGAAGGCCATCAGAAGCTGGGAGATTGCCAAAATTCTATCGGCACTCCTTCCCGGCAGAATAGAGAGGATCCATGCAAAGATGAAGAAGGACGAAGCAGAAGCGCAAAGCGAGACAAACGACCACGCGAGGATACTTGCCGGTACGACCCCGCCCATGGTAATAAGGAGAACAGAGGGGAGAAATACGGACAGTATGACAAGGAGGTTGAGGAGGGTGATACCGGCAACCGATGAAAATCTGGAAGCGGCGGTGGGACGGACAAAATAAAACCTCTCCATGTCTCCCGCGCTGAAAAAGAACTTCCGCGTCTCGGCAAGCGAAGTAAAGAAGGCGACCCCCATCGAAACAACCGCGAGCCGGAAGGCGAATTCTTCAGCGCCCATTCCGTCCGATGAGACCGCCACGAAAATCCCGACAAGGAAATCAGGGAGAAGAAACTTGAACAACCCGCGAGGTCTGTCCCCTAAAGTCGCCTGCTTTATTTTCAACCTCAAGAGGGAAAAGATGGACACGCGAGGACTACTCTCTCATCATGGCCTTGCGGTACTTGCGGATCGCTTCCTTGTGCTGGCTGAATGTCACACTGAACCGATGCCCTCCTTTTCCGTTCGCGACGAAATACAGGTACCTTGTCGTATCGGGATACAGAGCCGCCAGGATCGATTTTCTCCCTGGATTGCAGATGGGCGTTGGCGGAAGGCCGTAATGCTCATAAGTGTTATACGGGGACTTGATCCTGAGGTCCTTGTAATAGATGCGCGTGTGCTCGCCGAGTGCATACTCGATCGTGGGATCAGCTTCAAGCGGCATGTGCTTCCGCAGGCGGTTGTAGTACACGCTTGCGATGACCGGTCTTTCGGAATCGATCCTCGCTTCGGCCTCCACGATTGACGCGAGAGTCACCACTTGTTTCACGGAGTAATTCAGCTCTCTCGCCCTCGACTTGAGGCTGTCGTTGAAGAAAAGCTTGAACTCGTCTGTCATTCTTTTTATGACCTCGGCCGGGGCCGTGCCATAATAGAGGTCGTAGGTCTCGGGGAACAGGAAACCCTCGAGATTTTCTGACGGAATTCCGAGGGCCTGGGCGAGTGAATCTCCGAGCGCTTCACGGACAAACAGCGTCGAATCTGTTCCTATTTCCCGTCGGCATATTCCCGCCACTTCCCTGACCGTCACTCCCTCTGGAATCGTAAGATGGACAATGAGGTTGCTCTTGCCCGAAGCTATGATGGTCATGACGTAGTAGTCCGAATAGTGCCCCGCGAAAAGATATTTGCCTGCCTTGAGCTTATGGTCTATGGAGAAGAGTCTCGCCGCTATTCTGAAGATGAACCTGCTTGAAATGATCCCCTCGTTCGACAGGTTTCGATAAACCTGGTCCGCGGTTTCACCGTGCGGAATCGAGAAGACAACACCTTTACCCCGTGCGCTGTGATATGGAACGACAAAAGAGAGGAGGAGCACAATCAACAGTGCGACCATCGCGCTTGCTATCAGGAGAAAAAGGTTCTTTCCCTTGAAGATATCGTCTCCGTCCAGGCGAAACGCGCCACCCATCATTAGTCCCCTGAACTTCCCTGGGCGGATGGAGGTTCGTCTCTCCTCAGCGCTCTCGCGCTCGAGTCTCCGCGATTCATCGATGATCCTTTCATAAAGGCGTCTGACCGCGTCATCGGTGAGCGGACCGGGATTGGTCCGGCTGACGTTTTCGATGACCTGTTTCTCTCTCTCCGGGGAGTAGACATCGAGACCGAGTTTCTCCTTTATCTTCCCTATTTCATCGGCATATTGCGCGCGTCTGTTGAGGAGTTTGACGATCAGCCGGTCAAGCCGGTCGATCTTCTTCCTCAACGATTTCATGTCGTTCATTTGCCTAATGCCGTCCTCAGGCCGCCGAGGAATTCGCCGGCCGCTCTTTCAGGCTCCGGCGCGTTTGAAATAGCCTGCAACAGAGCCGACCCTACGACAACGCCATTCGAAAACCGGGCTACTTCCTTCGCTGTCTCAGGCGTCGAGATACCGAATCCGACAACGAAAGGTTTTGAAGCGATCTTTTTTACGCGCCGAAGAAAATCCGCCACCTCCCCGCTCACGAGATTCTTTCTAGCGCCTGTAACGCCTGTAACGGAGACACAGTAACTGAAATCTGTCGAGCTGGCATCTATTTCGGCGATCCTCTCGTCGCTCGACGTAGGCGCCATAAGCGACACGAAGGTGAGGCCGGCCCTCTCCACCTTTTCCTTTATTTCCGCCGATTCCTCGAGCGATAGGTCCGGCATCAGGACACCGTCGACTCCCGCTTCCGCAATGAGAGACGGAAAGTTTGCCCCTATGCCATTGATGAACGAGTTAACGTAACCCATTAGTATTACGGGAAGCGCCGATGTCTTCCGAAACTCCTTTACCAATCCGAGGATCAAATGGGGTGTAATCCCGTTCGCAAGGGCCACCTGAGCGGCGTTCTGAATCACCGGGCCGTCGGCAAGCGGATCACTAAAAGGGATTCCGAGCTCGACGAAATCCACGCCCGAAGCTTCGGCTGCTTTCAGCAGACGGAGTGTGGAATCGGCCTTGGGAAAGCCAGGCATTATGTACGCGCTCAACAATTTCTTCTCGCCGCCGGAATCTGCGGCGGCCTTTATCACAGATTTTATTCTATTCAATTGAGGAAACTCAGGGGGAGATTGGGAATTGGCTTCAACGTAAGATCGGAAGCCATTCCGAATTTGAGATACTTGAAATGTGCCGCGATGCCGATCATGGCGGCGTTGTCTGTACAGTAAAGCGGTCTTGGGAAGACAGCTTTTGCACCCATCGTCTGGGCTGCGGCTTGGAGCGCCGTTCTGAGCCCTTTATTAGCGGCCACCCCGCCGGCGACCGCTATGGATTTCACGCGGAACTTTCCGGCCGCCGCAATGGTCTTCGCGACAAGAACGTCGATAACCGCCGCCTGGAAGGAGGCGCAGATGTCACGCACCAGCTTGTCATCTCTATTTTCAGGATCGTACTTCAGTTCCTTCAGCAGGTACAGGACGCTTGTCTTTATTCCGGAGAAACTGAACTCGAACGACTCCCCATTCATGAACGCACGCGGGAAGTTGAAGGCCTTCGGGTTTCCCTCCGCGGCAAGCTTGTCTATAACCGGCCCGCCCGGATATCCGAGACCGAGAAGCTTCGCGACCTTGTCGAACGCTTCACCTGCGGCGTCGTCGCGCGTCTGGCCGAGGAGCTCATGTGAGTAAGGTTCCTTGACATGTATGAGCATTGAATGACCGCCGCTCACGACAAGCGCGATGAAGGGGAATTCGGGCTTGTCTCCCTCTAGGAACGCAGAATAAAGATGCCCCTCCATATGATTCACGCCGACCACCGGTATGCCTCGTGATGCCGCGAAGGCCTTAGCGAAGCTTATTCCAACTATCAGCGACCCGGCAAGACCAGGACCATAAGTCACCGCGACTGAGTCTATCTCTTCCTTTGAGAAAGATGCCTTCTTCAGACTCTCCTCAACCACAGGCACAATCAATTCCATGTGCGCGCGCGACGCAAGTTCTGGCACCACACCACCGTATTCGGAATGTATGAGCTGTGATGAAATAACGACCGATTTCAGTTCCCCGTCCTTAAGGACGGCCGCCGAGCATTCATCACATGAGCTCTCTATAGCCAATAGATTCATGAATGAATTATAAAATTAACGTTAATCAATTCCAAGTTTGAATTCCCGTGGAGCGGAACGATTTCGCAGCGTCCCACGCCGTTGTCTCACATTCCCAAACAGATTTCATGCTTGTATTAAAAAATGTTTATGTGAATCGTTGCGCGATTTTTTCTTAAACGCTCGGCGCCCAATGCTCCTCAAAGTAATTAAACGAACCGGCACAATGACCGGTTGAAAAGTTCCAGAGAACAAACTGAAGGAGTAAGAAGATGAAGACAGGAAGGTTGATTGCGATAGTCGCGGCGGTGGCCGCCCTCACTGGCAGCGCCATGGCACAGGTAAAGCCTCAGTCAAAACGTACGCCGGTGATAAATCACAGGGAGGTAAATCAGCAGAGGCGGATTGCCCAGGGGGTGAGAAGCGGGACCCTTACAAGAGGAGAGACGAGGCGGCTTGAACGGCAGCAGATTCGCATCCAACGGACGAAGATGAGGGACAAAGCGATGAATGGAGGAGCACTCACCGGCAAAGAGAAGACTCAGATAAGAAAGATGCAGAATCGGGCAAGCAGACATATATACAGGGCAAAGCACAACTCAAATGTCAGGCATTAAAGAACCGTGTTGGGGCGGCACCCTCGTGCCGCTCCGCTCCTTCTACCTCAGCAGAAGTTTTTCCATGAGCTGCACGGCGTATTCATTCGACTGATTCGCGCCAAGCACCCTCTGCAGGTAACGAAGCGCTGCGTCCGTGTTTCCCTCCCGGGCTTCAACGACAGCAAGGTCACAGAGGGCATCTTCGTGAGAAGGATAAGCGGCGAGTATCTCCGCAAGCAGCTTTCTTGCTGCAGAATAATCCTCCATGAGAATCGACTCTTCCGCCTCAACGAGCCTGGTCCTTGCCTCAATTTCATTTTGAATATATTGCAGATTCGAAAGAGCGGTCTCGTTCTTAGGCTCTATCTCCAGGACGCGCTGCAGCATTCCTAGGGCGGAGTCATGCCTCCCCTGCATAACTTCGATAACCGATATGTTGTTCAGCAGGTTCGTGTCAAACGGGAATGACAGGACGGCTTCCCAAAGTACCTCCTTCGCCGCTTCTACATTCCCTCCCTGCAAAATGAGCTCAGCCTTCAAATTCATGAGGTCCGGGTATCCAGGATTTTCCCGGAGCCCGGATTCGATGGCGTCGATTGCATCTTCTATGCGCCCCTCGTCTCTAAGGGCCTCAACTCTGCTCATGGTCTCTGTGACGGAGAGTGGCTTCTTCCCCCCTTTTCCTCCACGCATCAAGCTGAAAGCACTTCCGTCGGCCGGTCGTTTTCTCAACGCTCTTTCACCAACAGGTGGAGAGATTACTTCCACAACTCCGGGCCTTATGAACTTTTCAACCATCCTCCATGAAGGCTTCCCCTTTCCCCCCTCCCAGCTTTCGGCAGGGTGAACGAAGAGACGGGGCGAAGTCGAATTACTCTCAAGTGTTTGCCTGACCGCGTATTCGATGACGGAAGGGTCAACGTCCATCACACAATGCGCCTTTTCATACCTGCAGGACCAGTCGCAGTTAAAGCAATCGAGGGGAAGCGTCACGAGCGAAGTCTTTGGAGTATACGGCATGAAGCGACCGAGGTGCCCTCCCCCGATTACGATGACGTTCGGTATATCCACCGCGCATGCCATATGAGCTAGACCGGTCTCTGCACCGACGGCCATACGGCATTTTCGCATTACTGCCGCTGTCTGCCGAAGGGTGAGCTTGCCGCTCAGATTAAGCGACCGCACGCCGACTTCGTCCAGGCAGGCTTGGTTGAATTTGTAAGCCGCTCCGTCACCGAACGCTATGACTGAGAATCCCCTTTCCGCGCAAACATCCCTCAGCGCCTCTCCGTAGTACGGATAGGTCCTCAGATGCGATCTGCCAAAAGCGAAGAGCGCCAGAGTCAGCCCTGGCACCAGATTTTCTTCCGCGAACAGCCTCTCGGCAAACGCGTCATCCTCGGGCATCGTCCAGATTGTCGCGTTCAATCCGGGCACGTCGATGCCCATATCGGCCAGAAAATCTCGATACCTTTCCATCTCCGGCTCATACGGAGCACGAAAGCTGACGAGGCGTGTGAATACCTTCCGCCTTTTCTCCATGGTCTCAGTCGGTATTTGAGCCAAGTTTTCGAAGGCTATTTTTTCCTTGGCCATGCTTCCCACAAGAAAGAGGTCGCTCAGTTGAATCCACGAGCAGGTTGTATCGAGGGCGATATCGAAGCCAGCTTCCCGGAGATACTGGACGATGCCGTTTCTGTATTTCGAGTCGAGAAACAGCCTCATCTTTCCGGCGCCAATTACCTTTTCAACGTATGGGCTTGCCTCGTAAATCTCCGCGGTGTGCTCTTCACACAGGACAGTGATCCGCGGCTTGTCAAACTTCTCGTAAATGTGCGCGAGCATTGATGCGGCGAGGATCGTGTCTCCAATCGCGTCCAGCCTTACCCAAAGGATCTTCTTTCTTTCCATGTCGTCTCGTGTCAATATAAAAACTTCTGGTTCACATAACCCCGCCTGAAAAGCTTCTTTAGTCCCGAGTTTTGACTATCTTGTCGCAATAGAAAACTTTTCATTCGACCGGATTGTTAGTTTCTGGAAAATGATCCTGACCATTCTTCAGCCCTGAGGAGAACTTTCAAATGACAGAACCGATGTATCACATAGAGAGACAGTCGACGGAGTTGTACCGCTCCGTTCTAATTATCGTAATTTCGCTCCTGTACTTTAGCTCGCTTGCGGAGCCGGCAAAAGCTAACAATACGCATGGGAGCAAGGAGGTTGTCCTCATGTGTCTTTCGGCTCACCCGGACGACGAAGACGGCGCCGCGCTTGCCTACTACACGCACATTAAACACATAAAAGCTTACAGCATCTTCTACACTCGCGGCGAGGGGGGACAAGACGTCATCGGACCGGACTTATATAAAGAGCTCGGCGAGATCAGAACGGGCGAAACCCTCGCGGCCTCTAAGATACTCGGGACCAAGGTCTACTTCCTGGGATTTCCTGATTTCGGCTTCTCAAAGACGGCCAGGGAGACATTCAGGATGTGGGGCGGAAACGACAACGTTCTGCAGAGGGTGGTATATATGATCCGCGCCCTGAAGCCGGATGTAATTATCACAAACCACGATACCATCACCACCCTCCCCTATAGGCAGCACGGGAACCATCAGGTGGTTGGCATAACGGCGTACGAGGCCTTCACGAAGGCAGCAGACCCGACATATCATCCTGAACAGTTTGGAGACGGTGTCGGACCCTGGCAGGTGAAGAAACTATACTTCAGGGTCCTCAGAAAATCCGAAATGAATCAGGATTCGCTGGTGTCGATACCGGTCATGGTACGGTCCGGGGGGAAGACGATCCAGCAGATCGCCTGGGACGCGCTCAGGAAGCACCGGACACAAGGGATGGATAAATTGAATTTCAGCAACATCCCCGAAGTTTTCAGGAAGCACGTTTACAGACTAATCTTGAGCGACAGGCAGTATCCATACAATCGACACGACCTTTTCTCGGGGATCGCGCCAACCTCGCGTCCCACTGTCACGCTACCACGAGAGTACGCTCAGGTACAAAAGCCATTTTCAATTTATGTACACCCTAAGTATTCGCTCCTCAAGGGTGACAGCGGCTCGGTGAAGAAATACCATTTTTCGATCGACACTTTCAACCATACCGGTCTGCCACTTTACTTCAGTCTGTTCGCCTATCTCGGAAAAGAAGAATTGTTTCTCGGACACGAAGTTTTGGGCCGGAGAGTAAGAGATTCTATAGAGATACCGGTCAGCGTGCCGATCGGGAATGACCCGGAAGACACGCTAGTCTTCCGGGCCTCCCCACACCAAGCCGGCAGGGTTGCTGACGCGGGACACCCAACCGACACCGCGTATCTCAGAAGGGTAACCGCGCGCTTCGACACGACTTCGTACATAGGGCTCGTTGAAACATACGATAACACGCTTCCGCTCATCTTCAGCGAGTTTGGCGTCAGGTACCAGCCGATAGATTCATCCATGCTCGCACGCGGAGACCTGGACAGGTTCACAACCATCGTACTGGATATCAGGGCTTACCTTTACAGGCACGACCTTGTCAAATACAACTCGAGAATCCTGAAGTACATCGAGGATGGAGGAAACGTCTTGTGCTTCTACAATAGGCCTCCTGAATGGAACGGGCACACGTACGCGCCGTACCCCATCGAGATAACCAACCGCCGAGTCACGGAGGAGACTCAACCAGTGACCGTTCTCCAACCCATGAACTCTCTGTTCCACTATCCGAACACGATTTCTGGTGCCGACTGGAACGGATGGGTGCAGGAAAGGAACATTTATCTTCCGAGCGGGGACACAACGCTGACCTCGTCGAAGTACGGGAGATTACTCGCGATGAGCGATGAAGACCAGCATGAGCCATCGACATCTCTGCTGCAGGCAGAATACGGCAAAGGGTCTTATACGTACACTTCACTCGCGCTTTACCGCCAGGTCAAGATACTCAACGACGGAGGCGTAAAACTCCTGTTCAACCTGATATCCCAGAGAAGGCACTGACCGGGGAAAAGACGAAGCTGGACAGGGACCACTGCATGGCAACCGACGCAGATCATCCGCGACTCCTGCAGGGATTGACCCTCTCGGGAGCGGTGTCTCTCAACATGATAGACATGATCGGAGTGGGGCCGTTCATAACCATCCCTCTTATCATATCCGCGATGGGAGGACCCCAGGCGATGCTCGGCTGGATACTTGGAGCGGTCATCGCGATGAGCGATGGGCTTGTCTGGGCTGAGCTTGGGGCGGCCATCCCAGGCTCTGGCGGGACGTACCGCTACTTGCGCGAGACTTACGGGAAAGGAACGTCCGGCAAGCTGATGTCTTTCCTTTTTATCTGGCAGATGATATTCAGTGCACCGCTCTCGATAGCATCCGGGTGCATCGGGCTCGCCGAGTACTCCACCTATTTCTTTCCTTCACTCGGGCGAACTTTGTTCCACCTTACGCTCACAGGGGACTCGGGTTCCGGACTGAACATAACGGGCTTTACATTCGTAGCCATGGCCGCCTGCCTCTTCGCGATATTCCTCCTCTACCGCAGAATAACCGTCATTGACAAGCTTCTCAAATATCTCTGGCTTCTCGTGATGGGGACGATTGCCTGGGTGATCTTCGCGGGAGTGACGCACTTCAACCCGCAGGTCGCGTTCGACTTTCCAAAGGGCGCTTTCACACTTTCAAAAAGTTTTTTTCTTGGACTTGGCTCAGCGATGCTGATCTCCATATATGACTACTGGGGTTATTACAACGTCTGCTTTCTCGGCGACGAGGTCAAAGAGCCGTCAAAGAACATTCCGCGCGCGATCCTGATCTCTATCGCGATTGTGGGCTTGATTTATATTGTAATGAACACGAGCATCCTAGGCGTGGTACCGTGGCAGGATCTCGCGAAGGGGGCGGGGGCAAGCGAAAGCCGCTACCTTGTCGCCGCTTTCATGCAGCGAATATACGGACACTGGGCAGGCTCACTCGCTACCATCCTGATAATGTGGACTGCTTTCGCCTCGGTGTTCTCGCTTATGCTTGGATATTCACGAGTTCCCTACGCGGCGGCGATCGACGGAAATTTCTTCAGGGTGTTTGCTCGCCTCCATCCCAAACATAATTTTCCATACGTGTCTCTCCTCACTCTCGGCCTGGTCGCCCTCCTCTTCTGTTTCCTGAGCCTCACACAGGTCATCGCCGCGCTTGTCGTAATTCGAATAATGGTACAGTTCATTTCGCAGACGGCAGGATTCCTCATCTGGCGCGCACGCCATCCGGAAAGCCCGCGTCCGTTCAGGATGTGGCTCTATCCTCTTCCGGCTTTGGTTTCGCTCGCGGGTTTTCTGTTTGTTCTATTCTCACGGCAGAATTTCGGCGTCGAAATTCGCTATGCGCTCCTCATAACTGCTGTTGGTCTAGCGATATTTACGGCAAAATCATTCTCAAAGAAATCGCGGCCCAACGCGTAGCAACGTGAACTCGCATGACTGAGGCGCGCGCTTCAGGTCATGACACAAAGCCCCCCCCACTGCGAAGGTCTCTAGTCTGAACTCCCCGAGGAAAGCGAGCCCTTTCCGATCCCCCACGCGATCGCGAAGAGGAGACTTGTCTGCGCGAATGCATGCCACGTCGCGTTCGCCACAAAGAAATGACCGCCCGATACCTTACCAATGAATCCGACAAGGACACTCACTACCGCGACGATAATGGCTGAAAGCACGACTCTGTCCTTCATTTTCCCCTCCATTTCCTGGATTTGTTTCGCACAATAACGCAAGAATCTAAAGGGGGAACATCTCAAAGGCAAACGCCCCGCCAATTGGCTTTCGCGCGGATTATTGGCTTGCCGCAGCGGTGACCCTTACTGGATAGTGGCTAATTTGTGAAGGGACCGCCCATCTTCGGTAGGTGCGAGGAGTGGCTCTCTTCTCACAACTCTTATTTGAGGAGTATCATTTTCCCTGATCCCGACTGATTCCCCGCCCTTATGGAATAAAAGTAAACCCCACCGGCAAGGTGGGAGGCGTCGAATCTCGCCGTGTGACTTCCCGTCATCTGACGAGCGGAAACAAGCGTCCTGACTTCCCTTCCGAGAACATCGTACACCTTGAGCTTCACTATCTCCGGACCGGGTATGCTGTAGGTTATAGTAGTCGACGGATTAAATGGGTTGGGAAAATTCCTCGCCTCGAGGAAGCGACTCGGTACCGACGGTAGTTCGTTCATTCCAGTCGGAGTGGGGGGGAAGAAGAATGTAAGCGCGTTCCTGAGATGCGCCCGCCAGTTTCCCCAGCTGTGGCCTTCGTTGTATTGGTGATACTCGTAATCATACCCGCGATTCCCCAGAATCGAGACAAAATTCCGAACCATCGGGATGAGTTCAGGTATATCGAAGGTGCCAAGATCCATGTATATCTTCAGATCCAGCTTGCTGCCGTTCTGAAAATTGGTGGCGATGGCAGGATCGACATAACTCGATTGCGCGCATACGTTCCCGAAGATGCCGGGATATGTCGAAGCGAGACAGAGCGAAATGTTTCCGCCGTAGGAAGCGCCGAGCACGGCTCTCGCATTAGGACTCTTAATCGTCCGGTAAGCTGAGTCCACATATTGAACGACACCATTGACAATGAACGACATAAACAAGTTGACCTGACTGCCGGCGTATTCGGGCGTACGGTTCACGTAAGGCACGAACACCGCTATCACCGGACGGATGAGGTCTTTGGCAGTCAGGTAATCAATTATGTTCTCGACTTTCTCGAGTGAAACGGCCTCCGAACCATCCTGGAAGTAGGCAACAGGGAAGCTGTCCTGCGATGCGCTGTATGAAGGGGGGAGGTAGACAGCTATCCGCCTCGAGTTGGAAAGCTGGGTGCTGTACAGGACAGTGTCCACCTCAGTGCCATGAGGGATATCGGGATAGTACTCCACTTCCGGTGGCGGAACGTAGCGCGGCATCATGAGATCGGAGTTCGGGCCATATCCTTCGACAATCTGGTGGGGGTTGAGCGGATCCAGTATCCAGTTCGTGCCATTCGTGACGTACTTGTATTCGAGCCGCGAGTCATCCGGATAGATTTGATTCACGTACCAAAAATTAGTCCCGCTGACGTTCGTCATCGGCAGAGCACCGGGCTGCCAGTTGTTGGCGTCTCCTGCAACCGACACGGAACTGGCAGATCCCCGATAGATGAAGTGAACAACCGTATCCTGTTCCACTACCGGGAAGGCGGAAGTCGCCGAGATGAAGCTGTCTACTACCGCGGGGCGAAGCGAGTCTGGGAGGGAATTGACTCTGCCGAGGAAGTTCTCGAAGCCCTGAGAGACGGCGACTTCGGGGAGGACCCCGAGGATGACAACCCCCAACAAAATCGTCAGCTTAACCCGCGCTTTCACTGAGCAACTCTTCTTCTAAGTTTGACCTAAAATATTCTGCTAGACTATGTAAGTATAGGCGGCGCCCAGCGCAAGGCCGAGGATATAGAGCCAGCCGAACCTCTTGTTGTGGACAAGGCTGAATCTGTGATACCAGAGAGGCCATCCGACATACCCCTCCGGCGGCGAATCCGGGCGGGGATTCGAGAAGACTCCCATCGCCTTCCATCCTCGCGGAAAGTTCAGGAATACGAGCAGCGCGAACGGCGTAATGTATCTGAGAAGAACAAGCACGAGCACGACAAAATACATGAGGAAAATAGAAACCTGATTGAAGAGCCGGGCATTCTTCTCACCTAGCACAATTGGGAGGGTACGCTGTTTCTGAGTAACGTCGAACTCCATCTGGTCGATGTGCTTTCCGACGAGTATGGACATGACCCCGAGTCCGTAAGGGATCGAGGCAAGAAAAGCAGGAGCGTAAATTTCGCCGGTTAGACAGAAGTACCCCCCGCCTATCATCAACGGTCCCCACACGACCAGCGTCGCGAGTTCGCCGAAGCCGATGCTCTTGAGATCTCTAGGAGCGCCATCGTACCAGTAAAGTATGACGAGTCCGAGCACGGCAAATACCGCCGCCATCGGTCCGCGCATTACCGCGAAAAACACTGAGATGAGGACCCCAACCGTTATAAGCGACCAGATGCCCTTCTTCAGTGAAGCCGCATTCATCATGTTGCTCGCGAGTGGATGGAGTGTGTATCTCATCCTCGGGGACTGAGGAGTATCATGACCGCGGTGAAATCCGAAATAGTCGTTCGAGAGGTTGCTTATCGCGTGCGCCACGACGAGTCCGATCAACAGGAGGGCGAAGTAAAGTATGTTGACGGGCCCGGAGCGGACGGCGAGGAGCCCGGCGATGATGGCCGCCTGGGCAGAAATGACGAGGATTATGCTCCTCGAAGCGTAGAGCCATCTTGATATTGGGTCAAGCTGTTCCACCGGGAGTTCTTTCCGGTAGAAGCCGCGGAATGCGTTGTACCATAATTCTAACCTTGATACGGAAACATCGTTCATGCGAATCTCCTGTTTACAACTTCAATTTCTTGATTTTGATGTATAAATATAACGCTTTCGCCGGGTTAATTCATTCGCCTGCAACCGTACTCACAGAGTAAAGAAGGGCCGGGAATCTCGCCCTTCACCCATCGCCGGCATCTCAACACCGGTCCATTATAACCTGAATTAACAATATCCATGAGAGAGAACTCGTGACCAAGTAAACGGGGGTCAAAGACTGGGCGGTCAAGAGTATAACTCGCGAGCCGACAATAAAAAGAGTCCGAGTTTACAGGTGGATTAACATTTCGTTCCGGCCGCGAAGCGGCGGCATCATTTTGATCCGAGCCTTCTTGCGCCTCCCAACTCCAAAGAGGTAACATGACCCGCACGCGGCCGGGACGGCACGGGCCAGCATATTTGACTCGCGCCGGACTTCAGCCCACTTCAGGGACACACCAACCCTCGCAGCAGGGCGGCTCAAAAGGTATAAGTCAGACTTGCAACCGGTATCCCTATGGGCGAGTTGAGCGATTCACCCAGGGGATAGAGGAGACCCAAATCCGCGGACAGGCGGCTCCCGAAGAACCTCACGCCGACGACTATAGGCGACCACGAAGCGTGTTCCATGATCCAGAGTTCTGCCACAAGTTTTATGCTCTCGCTTACGCGCCCGTCTCCGCTTATTCCATAAAGCATCGACGAGCCGCCGCCGCTTTCAAAAGCGCGCCCGACCGCTAGATTCACACGAGAGTCCTTGTCTCCATAGCTCGCTACGGTGTATGCTATGCCGGCGTTGCCGCTAAATCCGAAATTGTTCAACATCTGAACGCCGGCGGCAACCCCGAACCTTTCGGGGGATTCATACACCCGCACTTTCACGCCGTAGTTGAAAATCATATTCTCCGGGCGCACCGGTATGAGCAGCGTCCCGCCGTTGATCATCAGCCAGTCCGTCACCCCGATTGCGGCCGTGAAGAATATCAACTCGTAGTCGGCGACGTAACCCTTCCCGGCCTGCGGAGTCGTCGCCGTGGGCATGACAAACGCCCGCGTCTCATTCGGGTCAGTAACGAGCTTGAAATATCCCTGGGCGGGGGTCCCATTATACCAGCCTATGGTTTCAACCTGGTTCTTTGCAATGGCGATTTGTCCAAACCTCGCAGTTTCCAGATACAGTTTGTCCCTTGTCTCGCCGTAAACCGTTGCGATTAGTAGCGTGCCGTCGGCAAGGAGTACCTTTGCTGAATCATTGCAGGCGGCGCTGTCTCTCGCAAGCCGCAGATGCACGGAGCGGAGCGTACCATACCCCATCACGCTGCTGTCTCTCGCTTCCTGTTCGCTTTTTCCGAAATGGACCTTCGCGTTGACGGTCGAATCGTCCGCGAGAAAGAAGACCGCCCATTTAAATCCTCTCACTTCCGGAAAGAGAGATAGTCGTGCCCGCTCAGCCGGCATCAGCGTATCGCCCACGGTTCTGCTGATAGTCAAAGGCGTACCCAGCTCCTGCGGGTAACAAGGAGACACGAGCAGGATAATGATGAACATGATTTTCGCAATTTTCATAGCTTCCTCTCCCGAGATAATTACAGCCCATTCGAAAATTTCATGAAACGTACTCGAACAGAAAACCGATTAGAACAACTGCCCAAAATTGAAATAAAAACCTGTGCCCTCAGTGCCAATCCCGAGATCAGCTCGAACGACGAAGTTGTCCATGTAAAGTCTCAAGCCCACAACACGGTTCACTCTCCATCGCGAGACATCGAAATCGGAAAGCACCCGCCACACCTTCCCCGCATCAATGCCCACGACTGCACCGAGTCTCCAGAAAATCGGGAACCTGAGTTCAGTGTTCAAGACAGAGGCCACCTTGTCAAGAAACCTGTCCTGCGTGAAACCTCGAAGTGTATTGTTGCCGCCAATGGAAGAGAGGAGCTGGACCGGGAGATCGTCCCCCTCCACCTCCTGCACCCCGAGACGAACCGCCAGCACCGTGATCGGATAAAACAGCCTGCGGTAGTACTGCAGCCATCCCGCCGCTCTAACAAACGAGACGTTTCCCATGGTGCCGCCAGGAGCATACTCCGTTTCGAATTGAAGTACCGAGCCGTTCGAGGGGTTCACGAAGCTGTTTCTGGTATCATATCGGACGCTCAGGCCTGCTGATAAATAGCGAACTGTTCCGGCGTTGAGACCAGGCGGTAGCCTCAGGAGCTCACTGTAGGGTGTGAAACCTGTGTTTTCAATTCTCCTGAACTTGAAGCTTATTTGTCCGACGAATTCCGGAAGGAAACCCCTGCTGAAGGAGGCGCTCAACTCCATCGGTATTCGGGTGTATTGTTCCCGTGAGGCGAACGGCGAACCATCTCCGACCCCGTAGAAATTGTTCTTCAGCCACTTGTCGTAGTCGAATAAAAGGTCGAACGCGAAAGGATAGACCCGCCCTTCCCGCCACTCGATATCCGGGAACGAGAGCACTCCCCTGTACCACCTTTCCCCCTTTGTGCTGTTGAAGAGCACGAGATCGCATGACTCCTTTGCCCCGAGGAGGTCGAATAGAAAGAGCTTCGCCCCGTAGCCGAATCCAATGTCCGTGTCGTAGGAGACAATAGGGAGAGGCTCTATGCTGCGCCGACCACTTCCACCTTCCTCAAAGTCAAGAGCCCCCGCAGTGGTACAATTCGCCGTGACGTCTGACATGATGCCAAAGTGATCAGAGGAGGTCAGCGCTTCGTCATCCGAATCGTGGATGACATGGGCCCTGGAGATGCCGCTCGAGTCGAAGTGCTTGCTGAAAAATATGTAATCAATTGTCCTCCCTCTCGTATCGTACAAAGCCGACAGCGTGTCGTCGAAGTCAAATCGGTGCCCCGACGCGTCCACCAACCGGGTCGAATATGCAATGTTCGAGTTCCTGCCTGGGTCCCATGTGAAGCCCGTACAAACAGTGCGTTCGGCGTCAGGGAAAAGACCGCTGTTGACGATCATCTTGATTTCATCTGAAGCAGGTTTAGCGTTGAAGTCCCCTCCCAGAATCACAGGGTCACCGGGGGGAAGGCCCCTGATGAACTCGAGAAGCCTCGCGACCTCATCCTTCCTCCTCGTCGCGCCCGCTTCAAGCTTAGCCTGAGCCATGCTCGAATCGGAGCGAGAGATAACCCGCCCGTCCCGCGCTGCGGTCAGTTCGGCCAGGAGGGTCGAATCAGGAGGAGGGGTCGAGCTCAGATGCACATTGACGAGGAACACGCGCCCCTCCCTGAGAGTCACCGTGCCTACCTGCGCGAACTCAGCCTCGTCGAAATTAAGAGTGACGTCGTCGCCGAAGAGGCCGAATGAGCCTGAGAGCTTCCAAACTGAGTACTCTTTAATTCTTAAATCCTTGCGCGCCAGAGTGGCAATCCCCTCCTCGAAATTGAGCGGAGGACCGAAACCGGCGACCTTCACCCCTGCGTTGGAGACCTGGTGAATTTCATCAAGGCCGAGCGAATCGGCAAGCCTCGCAGAGAACTCATCCGCGGGATTAGCTTCCTGAATAAAGAGGACATCCGGTGCTACTGAGCGCAGATCGCGGATCAAAGTCCGGAACCTAGCTTCCCTCCTCTCCCTCGATTCATACTCTCCAAAGCGAATGGCTCCATGATAATCCAGACCCGACCAAACATTTACCGTTACCACTCGCACTCTTTCATCACACGAGTCCCTCGAACCTGCAAGAAGCGTGCGGCCTAAGCCAGGGCCGAGGAAGGCAGACAGAAACACCAGCAAAATCGGACCTCGCAGGGAACGCGTTCTGCCGTTGCCACGCGAAACGTTACCGCCCATACTTTCGACCACGATCATCTTCCTGGTTTGCGTTTGGCAATGATTCGTTTCTCGGACATTGACTACATGGTTGATGGCAAATAGAGGAGGCCGCGCGAAAGTTCGAAGGCCCTTGACTTCCAGGACCTTCGGTCACCAAACGGGTTTGGCTTGTTGACCTAGAGAGGCCGATGGAGTAGCGCACGTCAGCGATTCCCTTATCTTTGGGAAATATATCGCGTCCAATTTCGCAACCGAATGGCAGGCCATATTCGGGCGATTTAACTTCGCTCCCGAGATCGTTCACTGTCCCCATCAATTCGCCTTCTGCGGAACGCGCGAAGGCGATGCTCGGTCCGGCGAAGACAAACGGCTCGACCGGGCGTGCGCTGAATGTCGTTCCCAAAGAAACCGGAATTTCAAAACAATCGAACTTCGATACTTCGGAGACCACGGCGCCAAAGATGCTGGAAGCCACCTCAGCTCCCTTCTGAACATGCCTCGGCTCTCCCTGCACATAAAGCAAATCTGGTATTCCCACCTCAGCGACTCCCTCGACCGCGAACCGCTTTATGGTCGAAACGGCGATGGATAAATTCATATTTGTAACAGAAGCTGCCGCAAAATTCAGATTCTCCATTATTCCTAGGCCAGACGGAATCTTTGCATCGGCATCCAGGATCACCTCATAAACTAAAGCAGTTAAAGGCAAACTGATTTTTGCTTCAAGCATGACGATGGGCTCCTCTCAGGTTTGAGACCGGACGATTCCAGAAAACTCTCTCAGACATTCATTCCGACTGAATTTGAATCCGGACTGGCACTAGATTGTCAGGAAACTGTCACAAAGGTGTAAATCTTCCCGCGCATTACCTGCGTACCGGACAATCTATCGCCGGGAATGTCACGCGTTGAGTTTATACCCCGCCGTGTGAACGGTAAGTATGTACCTCGGTTTGGAGGGGTTCTCCTCGATCTTGTGCCTTATCGAGAGGATATAATTGTCGACCGTCCTGGTTGTTGGAAAGTTTTCATATCCCCATACTTCGTCAAGGAGCATATCTCTCGACACTACTTCGCCCTTGTGATCGACCAGATATTTAAGCACCTTGAATTCCCTCTCCGAGAGGTCGATCTGTTTTCCTCTTCTCGTCGCCTCATGCCTTTTGAAGTCGAGCCTCACGTTCCCGAGCCTGAACTCGTCGACATTCTCGTTCCCCCATGTCTGGCGTCTGAACATGGCCTTTATCCTGGCCTGCAGTTCTGGAAGGCTGAACGGCTTCGTGACGTAGTCGTCCGCGCCCAGCTCAAGGCCGAGAACTCTGTTCGTTTCGTCCTTCTTACTCGTGAGCATGAGAATTGGCGTCCTCACCCCCTGTTCCCTCAGGCGTCGGCAGACCTCTTCTCCGTTCATCACCGGGAGCATCAGGTCAAGGAGGATCAAGTCGACGTTCTTCTGTATTCCCTTGTCATAGCCTTGCTGACCGTCGGCTGCGGTTTCTACTTTGTAATGTTCCCTTTCAAGCGCCTCGGCGAGTCCCGCACGTATCGCCGCATCGTCTTCCACCACCAGTATTTTCTTCATCACTTATCTCCCGCTGGAAAACATAATGTCACTTCGGTTCCAAGACCCTCATCACTTTTTAGATTTACTGTGCCAAGATGGGCATCCATGATCGACTTCACGACAGACAGGCCGAGTCCCGTGCCGCCCGGCCTGACATTCCTTGCGCTTTCGCCCCTGTAGAAAGGTTCAAGAAGATGGTCCATCTCTTCCTTCCTGATCCCGATCCCGTTGTCCGTGACCGAAACGCAGACGCAGCCGTCCCGTCTGAATGTCTTCACCTGGACCTTCGGCCGGCCTCGCGAATACTCCACCGAATTGGCGACGAGATTCCCCAACGCCTCGACGACTGCGTCCCGGTTCAGGTTGACCAAAGAGCTGCCGGCTCGGTATATCGCGGTCAGCTTACCCATCCCTTTCCCAACCTCATACTCCATGGTACGGACTGCCTCGCGCACGACGTCGTCAAGTCGCTCAGGGGCCATACCGAACGCCAGTTTGCCGCGCTCCGCCTTGGAGACGTCGAGGATGTTGTCGATCAGTCTTGTCAAGCGCCTCACTTCGCCGTCAATTGTAGTAAGATATGTCGCGGTGCGCGAGGCAGACAGCTTGCCGGCGCGTATGGCGTCCGCGTACATCCGGATCGTCGTGAGCGGAGTCTTGAGATCGTGAGACACGCTCGAGACGAAAAGCGTCTTCATCCTGTTGACTTCCTCCAGCCGCTCGTTCTCTTCGCGTTGAAACGCGAGGCTTGTCTGGAGGAGTATCCTCTCATGGGCAATCCCCGCTGTGCGGGTCATGTAATCGAGAAGCTCAATATCTTCTATGCTGTAACGCAAACCCGATCTTTTCTGACCCATGACCACAAGGCTGACCACGCCACCACCCTTAACTCTTGCCGCAAACACAATCTCTGCCCCCCACCTCGAAAACACTTCAGCGTCCCCCTTCTCATAGATGGCCCCCGGCTCCACCCTCCCTTCAACTGCCACCGGTTTCGACAGGTCGGTCTTGAGACGAGCAAAGTCGAAGGGCACAGATCGGCTCTCGAGCACATCGAACCCTTCGTGGGCCACGAGGTGAAGCCGGTCGGGTTCCTTTCCGAAAGCGAAGTAGCCGACTTTCTCTACAGGTATCGTAGACTTGATTGTTCTCACGAGAATTCTCGCGAGGTCCCCGGTGGAGATGCAGCGCTCTGCATCCTCGTCGAAACGCGCCTCGATGGCCTTCATATCGTATCGGACACGGAAGAAATTCCTGTCGACGAACTGCTGGACTTTTTTCCTCGTCGGTTCGAAAAGAACAGCGACAACAACGGCTGCCACGAAGGACGCGGTCGCTGACCTCGCAACGGTCAGACCTCCAACGACCGCTGCGACGGCGCCGACGACGGCAGCGTAAACAGAGAGCGCCAGCACAAGCATTACGAGATAAACCGTCCCCCGGTTGAACAGGTAGTCTATGTCAAGGACATGATACCTGATGATCGCAACGGCAAACGCGATTGGTGTCACGCCAGAAAGAAGTACGACGACCTCCTCCCTTACGAGACCCCGCGACGTCAGAAGTTCAGGTATCTGCCAGAGACCAACGAATCCCAGCGAGCTTATTGCCAGCCCAAGCACGATCCATCTTATCTTCCTCCTCTCCATCTCTTCCCGTGCCGACCGGTACGAACCTGCGAATATCGAGACGGAAAGCACAACACACGCCGCATAATACCACCGGGTCACGTTGAAGACAGCCATGAAGGAATGAAACCAGGCCTCTGAATAAGGAAGCGTCGCCTTCGCGAACATCAAAGACATCATCACACTCAACAGGCCCGAAACCACGTACAGGAGGTAGCGGGATTCCGTGAAAGGTGATCTCCGCCTGGTCGGAAACACGAGGCTGAAATGAAGAAAGAGCGTAGGGACGAACGCGTAAGCTGTCGAAAATACGGCCCGGACTGCCTGCCCTGTGCCCTCCTGCCCAATTGTATATCTTCCCCAGGTACACATGATTATCACGGCGACACCCACGGCCCCGAAGTGGTACACGAGTGCCGCGATGTCGTCACGCTTCCTGACAATCACCACCACGCCTGATACGAAGAAGAGAGTCCCCACGAACCAGGCAACTGCAAGATATGTCGGTCCGTAGGCCTGGACGAGGCTAACATTAACCTCCCTTACACCCGAGGCACTCTCAACGAGGAGAGGGATCGCATCGTCTACCCTTTTACCATCGAGGAGGAACTCCACCTCCTCCAGAGACGCCAATCGCTGACCATCGACCTTCAGAATGCTATTCCCCGGCTGAATGGGAGTCGGTGTCCGAGGCGGTATCGCCTCAACGACGAACGAACTATTGGCCCCTTCGGATATCGAGAAGGGGAGACCCGCCTTCTCAGCAATCTGCCAGAGCCCAAGGGAACAGAATGCGTACACGAGGCAGTCAGCGGCGAGTATAGCTGCAACCACACGACTAGAATGCAATATCAGCCCTCCGGCGCGGGTTTCTAACTGAGATTTCCGGCATCCCCTCCCAAAACCTGCGGAGACTCTAAGTCCACCCACAAAACGATTACCGCGCCGGTGAATTTTAACGCCTCTTGACCGAGAAGTCAACTCGCCGTCCCACTCTGCCGGTGTGCCACTCCCTGCATGTATGAGGTTTCCAAAGTGTCATGGCTTTGGTCGTTCTCCCGCCGACTCAGGCAATCGGGCTCAGAACTTTCTCTGTTTATTCGTAAATTGATTGGACTTTTAGAAGATACTTTCAAACCATTACCTGATTACCCGAGATGGAAAAAATCGAACCGCAAAACGTTAAAGGCTTCCGCGACTTACTTCCTCAATACGCCTACAGGAAGAACGAAATAGTTTCGACGATAAGAAAGGTTTACGAGAGATATGGGTTTCTCCCCGTCGAGACTCCCGGACTAGAATACCTTGAGATTCTCCTGGGCGAATACGGAGAGGAGAACACGAAACAGATTTTTAGGTTCAAGAGTCCCGAGGAACAGGATGTCGCGCTCAGGTTCGATCTTACCGTTCCGCTCGCGAGGATCGTGGCACAGTACAATGACTTGCCCAAACCTTTCAAGCGGTATCAGGTCGGCTCAGTGTGGCGGGCAGACAAGCCGGATCCCGGCCGCTTCAGGGAGTTCACTCAGTTTGACGCAGATGTGGTCGGCACGTCAAGCCAGCTCGCCGAAGCCGAGGTCATTGGAGCGGTTGTCGGCGCCCTGGAGGAAATTGGTGTCGGCAAATTCTCTGTGAACGTGAACAGCCGAAAAGTCTTGAACGCCGTCGTCGAGTACAGCGGGATACCTGCGGGACGCGCAAAGGACGTTTTCAGGGTCCTCGACAAGCTGAACAAAATAGGAATGCCAAACGTCGAGCTCGAGCTCACAAAGGGGCGTCGCGACGTGTCAGGCGATTTCATACCGGGGCTCGGATTGACCGACATTAATGTCGGCAAGATCAAAGACTACCTCGCCCTCCCGAAGGGAGAACGGAAGCGCGTCCTCGGTGAGCTGGCCGGACTTCTCGGACCAGAGAGCTGCGAAGACCTGAAGAAGCTCGACGGATTCCTGGATGTTCTCGGACTCGACAGCGAAGTGGTATCGTTTGACCCGACGATCGCGCGCGGCCTTGATTACTACACGGGTCCCGTTTTTGAGGTGAACCTTACCGACAAGCCGCAGTTTGGAAGCGTTGCCGGGGGAGGACGTTACGACAACCTTGTCCAGAGATTCACTGACGCTAGCCTTCCCGCCGTTGGCTTCTCGATCGGTGTGGACAGACTCCTCGCTGCGCTCGGGGAGGGCAACGACAAGGCGGCCTTCTCCGAAGTTGTCGTCACTATTATGGACCGCGATAAGGCGGGGGAATATCTCAAGATCGCGAGCGAGCTGAGACAAGCCGGAGTCCGAACGGACCTCTACCTCGGTCAGGAAAAGGGACTCCGGAAACAGCTTCAATACGCCGACCGCGTCAACGCGAGGTTCGCAGTGATTGTCGGCTCGAACGAGATTGAAAAAGGCGTCGTGACAATCAAGGATCTGAGGGCGGGGGAAAATGTGAGCAAAGATGCCGCGCAGCGCGAGGAATGGCTCAAGAAGAGCCGCGAGATACAAAAAGAGGTTCCGAGAAAGGAACTGACAGCGGAAATCCTGAGACTCCTAGCCCTCTGATTCCCGCCGGACGAACGCCTTGCATCTCATGGCGTTCTAGCCTGTACCCAAAGCACATTATTTTCGTAGTAGTGCCTGTCCCGGCAATTCAAGAAAAAGGCCGGACCACTGTCAGGGAGACGAAATAATGACTACTCAAATCGAAGACCTAATAGCGAGGCAGCTTCAGGAGCGAAAAGAGCGGCTCGAAGGGGCTGTCTCAAAGTCCAACAGGCCTGACGAAATCGGCAGGCTCATACGTGACATCGACAGGGCTCTGGACAAGATCTCCAACGGCGGATACGGATTATGCGAAACATGCCACGACTCGATTGAGACTGAGACGCTCGCCGCGGATCCACTCGCCAGATACTGCATCGAGCACTTATCCGCAGCCGAACGGCACGCCCTTGAACGGGATCTCTCTCTGGCGCGCCAAATACAAACCGGCCTCCTACCACGTAAAAACATCCCCCTTCCCGGATGGCTGAGCGCATACCACTACGAGCCTTACGGAGAAGTGAGCGGAGACTACTTGGACATAATATTTCCGGACAATGATCTTGAGTCGTTCCTATTTGTGATCGGAGATGTCAGCGGGAAAGGTATCGCGGCGTCAATGCTAATGTCACAACTTCATGCCACGTTTAGAACTCTCGCCGGCATCGGCCTCTCAATCGACCTGTTGACCGAGAGAGCAAACCGAATATTCTGCGGGGCAAGCCTTTCGACTCATTTCGCTACGCTTGTCAGTGGAATCGCGCACCGTGACGGGGAGGTCCGTGTCGTGAACGCCGGCCATTGTCCCCCCATCGTGCTCCGATCCACAGGTACCGAGGTGATCGCTTCATCGGGTCTCCCTCTCGGAATTACCTGCGATGGCATTTATAAAACGGAAAGCTTTCGGCTCGAAAAAGGAGAGAGCCTTATTCTTTACACGGATGGACTGAGTGAGGCGACTGGAATTTCCGGAGGCATGTATGGTGAAGACAGACTTAGGAAAGTACTCTCAGGACACGCGGGCGACCCGCCCGATGCTTTGACGTTTGCCTGTCTGAAGGATCTCGATCTGTTCGCCGGCAGCGGAAGGCGGGCTGACGATCTGACCCTACTCGCACTTCGCAGGGGTTAACCCGGCCCCGGGAGAAACCTTGCTTAGAAAGCCGGTCGGGGAGAGTCTCGTGCTATTCCGCACGAGGCGGCACCCACCCCTCGCGCCGTATCTCTTTCAGTTTTACTCCTATGCTTCCGATCAGAACCTTAAGGTCCGCCCGGAGAGGGACCTCGGCCGGGTCATCAGAGATCCAACCGGTGAAATCACCAGTCACACCGAACGTACCTTTAAAGTTGATGTGACCGGACAATCTCTCCGCCTCAATGGGAAAATCGTACGCTGTGACTTCGCATGGTTCCCGCGCTTCATCTATCGTCAGCTCTACAGTTGAGCGGTTGGTATCTGAAATAATGGGGACGGTCAACGTCCTCGGCGCGCCGCCGGCATTCAGGCAGGCACGTCTCACAAAATAAAAAAAGCTTAGGCCGTCTGTGTACGTGGTGTCAAGGGGAAGGTCCACAGTCTTCATCACCTGTCCCTCTCTTGACTGCTGCCAGACTAGATTCTTCCCGGCATAATTCAAGACGTAGCTCGTGTGAATCCAATCTTTGCCGTCCATTTGGTCGTTGGAAGTAGAGAGACAAGTGAGCGTCGAAGTGTCCGCGTAAGTCTCATACACGCCGTGAAAATTAACGAACGGGATACCGCTGTACGAATCGATTGAAGCCCGAATGTGGTACGCCGGCTTTCCATTGAATTCACAGCTGCCGAGAAATTGGAAGGTAACAGATCCGAGCTTGAATATGAAATAGCTCGCCTCAAAAGTAACAGACTCATTCGGCTGCATTATTTCGTCGGCCGATGCCGCAGACCATCCGGCGGAATGGAGACGATTGGCAATCGATCCGAAAATCGATGCCGCCCAAACGGAAGTGAACGCGATGAAGAGTGAAATTAACAGGACAAGACTGAGAAGGAATCTCTTTACAATCCCCCGATTCAGTCTCCGAGCAGTGTCCATCCGAACTCTTTCTTTATTGTGCGGTTGTCAGAGGCCACGCCGGCGTGCGACAGCCGTGCCATTTCAAGCCTCGCGCGGCACCGCCGAGGGCCGCCTCAATCCGCGTTTTGGTAATATCACACTTTGGGAGGTCAATAATCCAGCCGTGCCACAAGAATTTCGCTCGCTCCTCCCGACAATTACCTGACGAGGATCACCGTCGGCAAGTTGAACAGCTTGAGCGGTCGAATTGACTCGAGTTCCCTCTCGGCCTCGTCGTAGTGCTGCATCGGCATTGTGAAGACCCTGAATTCCACCGTCGCCGGATCGAAATCGATCAACGCGTCTACCT
This sequence comes from Bacteroidota bacterium, assembly GCA_021812985.1. Taxonomy (GTDB): domain Bacteria; phylum Bacteroidota; class Ignavibacteria; order Kryptoniales; family JAKASW01; genus JAKASW01. The sequence goes on along the minus strand of JAKAMG010000001.1, from coordinate 176,220 downwards.
TGTGGTTATTGAAGATGCCGCGCGCGTAATTTTCCGCGGAGTTATAACTCTCGAACGTGTTGAGTAGCACCGCGTATCTCTTCAACGGATAATGGCCCGTGACGACAATAGAAGCGTTCCTGTAAACATGATTTGAGTTGATGTTTTCGAGAAGTGCCTTCGCGGCCTTTCTCGTGCCGAACGACCCCGCCGTCACTTCGAAAATCCTCAGCGGCGAGTTGAAATCCACTCTTGCCCCTACACCGAGGAGAGAGCGTGCATCGTTCGCGAAGGCTATCGCCGAAGAGAGCGACCGGAACATCCCGATCCTGACTGCGAATGTGTACTCTACCCGTGGCGCAGGTATCACCATGACGAACGCGTCGCGTATCCCCTTGTTATATATCAGATCCTGAACGAGCGTATAGGCTTTCCTGCTTTCACTCATCGTATCAAGCTGGACTGAATAGAGATGAGATCCCTTGTTGTATATGACGCTGATCCTACGATCTATCTTCGGCCGCGTCGCGTGGGCAAACTCCTCTGCCCTCTTGGCCGTCGTGAAGGCCCCAAGCTGTACCACATATTTCTTCGGTTCGACAATCGGAGGGGGCGCGGTCTGCACAACCTCTACCCTGCGGCTGAGCTGGAAAGTCAGCCCCTTTATGAAGTCACCGGCTCTTTTGAACTTAACCGTGAAGTCCCGCGAGGCCGGTTCCGACTGATCATCGAGAGCATCTAGCTGGCTGGGGTCCACATAAATGCGGTATTCGCCCGGCGGGATGCCCACGTAGTAGAGGCTGCCGTCATTGAAGGCTGAAATAGTCTTCCTGAAGAGACCATGCTTTGCCTCTACAATCACTTCGAGTCCGGGGACCGCCGTCTCCTTCCCTTTGTCTATCTGGACAGCCCTTCCCTGTATGACTCCCGCGGAGTAATAAGGGATATCTATGGCCTTATAGGTATTCGGATCTGTCATGAACGAGAACGATTCTCTGTCCGGCATCCAGAGTGGATTTCTCAGGGAACCTGATTGTATGTCAGCGCTATATTGCGAGTACGGCATCAGGTTCCACGCTCTTATGATCCCGGACGTAAAGAGATCAGATGACGCGGCCTGTCTGAGCGTGATACTCCCGTCCTTTATGAGTTCATCTCCCTTGTCGAAATTTCCATCCTGATTCACATCCAGATACATACGCATTGAGACGGCGGATTGACCGACCCAGTGCAGGCCGTTGAAAAGGAATTTGTCATAATGGGAATCGTAGCCGAGGGAACCGCTGACATATTGTGAAAATGACGACTGATTACCCTGGTAACTTGCCGACGACGACGTCTGTACGAACGGTAGGTCGCAAGTAACCTGCAGATTGAAAGAGTTCGAGCGGTTCAGGAAGTCCCTTTGCGCGTAGAGCTCGACCGATACATACCCGCCGAAGTACTGGGACAGGTCGAGCCTCATGCTTGTCAGCGCTCTATCGGCAATATCGTAGTCTCCTGAGATTCCGGAGAGAGTCCCGTTCAGGAAGCTCAAAGGACCCGACCCAAAGAAGAACGAGTAAAGGAATGAAGCGGAGAGGGTCCTGCCAATCGTGAGATTAGAGCTTGCCGAGCGCTGGTAAGAGCCAGTGTAGTTTGCCGATAAGTTAAGTCTGCTCACGCTCGCGTTCGACCCGAATGAATAAGTCACGTTTTCGCTTCCGTCCTTGAATGTCTGTCCGGTTCCCGAGAAGCTAAAGTTAAGAGTGTTCCCCCCAATTGACACAGGGAGGTAGGCCGTCGCGAAGAGTTGCTCCCTTTTGAACGACGGGTTATACAGGGCGTTGTCCTTGAATTTGTCGTATGTGAATCCGTACGAGGCCTGGGACGGATAGATGGCATTAAGCGAGACCTCATATCCGTAAGCCGGAGCAGCCTGAAGGCTTATTATGTAAGGGCTCCCGAGACGAAATGCGAGAGCGTTGTAGGGAACCGGTCTCTTGTCAACCTTGCTCTGAAGATAGTCGATGCCGACCCGGTCGGTTATCCAATCTGAAATACCGTAAGCGGCATTGAACTGAACAATGCTGCTGTCCGAGTTGGCAAGCGGCCCCGCGCTCAGGGTGTAATCAAATTCCTTGTCAGGCACGAGAGTGAATGGAATCTGAAGCCTCTTGTCTACTTCCTGATACTGTCCCGACGGGCCGTAAGTCTTCATTTGAATAAACGAAGTCCCGTAGATGAGCGGGATGTTATAATGGACGTTTCCCAGAGCGTCCGCTCTTTGGTAACCTACTCTCGCCCCGTTGAGGAACAGTTCCGTGTCCCATCCCGGTTGCACCTTTTCTGAAAACGCGTAGTTGCCGAAGAGCCTCCGAATCTGGACCGGTGTGTTCGTTATCTGAATTCCTCTGAAGTCATACTGCACCAAGCCGTTGCTGAACAGATTTCCGAGCGACACGCTGGTTATGGCTCGAGTGGAATCTATCGTATAACGCCAGTGCACCTGCTTCGAGTATATGGTGGACATACCGCCACTGTATCCCCCATTGATCGCGCCCTCGATGTCTCCACCGAGGAGCTGAGCTCCTGCATTGAGGTTATATGAATATGACGTCCCGCTGGCTCCCCTGAATGCAGAAATGGCATAATCCAGAACGCCACCATTCAGCATGGCCCTCCTCTCAGGATATAGAAGCGGCGCCTGCGGACGGAATATTCCGAGGGGCTGCGTTTGGTACTGCAGCTTAAGCCTCCGCTCGTAATTCGCTATGATCGGGAGCTTGACCCTTGTCTTGAGAATGAGCACCAGCTTGTTCATATCAACGCTAAAGTCCATCCCGAAGACTTTCGTGAATACTGAGGGGAGGAGATAGAAATCGACTGGACCTGAAATAATCTTCGTTGAATCCACGGCGATTGTTCTGCCACCGATAGTCGCGGTAAGATTCGCGAAGTTTAGCTCGTAACGGTCCGACTCATTGACATAGAACCCTTCGATTTTCTTTTGCCGCATATCAAGCTTGTTGAAAATCTTAAGATCTGTAAGGAGGGTATGAACGGGAAGGTATAGTGAATCGCCGACATAGAGGGCGGTGACGTATGTGTCGACGAGGCCACCGTAGCCGAACGTGAGTATTACCGGTTGGGCTTTGCCTCGGGGGACGGAGACGGTGGGCTCAGCGGCGAGCGCCGAGCCCTGGAATGCCGCGAACGGAATCAGGAAAATGAGAACTAGAACAGACGCCGCATGGCGGGCGATAACAGTGCGAAAGGAATCGTAATCCATGTACCACTTTGTACGAAGGCAAAGTGATGCCTCCTACCTCATTCTCCTCGCCAAGCAGTGTCGGTTCCGCTGCCGGGCGCAGCGCACAACAGGTCATTCTTCTTCTCGCCAGCCGGGTGGCGGGAGATTCTGAACCCGTTCTTCATCAATCGATACACTGGATAGCAAAGGGAATTTCCCGGAGCGAGCGGCGATGAGCCCCTTCCCAGTGCCGATCCCTTCGTGCTTTCAAGCTGTGATTCCTTCAATGCGGCACTCAACGGCCAGTCACCTGGGCCTCTCCTGCCGCACTTGTCTCCCGTTGGTTCTTTGACACCGACTTTCCGAAAATCCTGTAGAGTGCCTACCTAGTTTACCGAGAAACTGGTTGACTTGGTGACCGGAAGAATCTTAATCAGGTTTTCCGCCGGAATGTCAGGCCTTTCGGACGACACCGTAACCGAGGCGGTATAGCTCCCTGGCGGGAGTTTGGAAAGGGGAACCGCGAACTTCTTCACGAACTGCATGTAGACCGCAATCAATTCCTTCTTCTCGTACACGACGTTCCCGCTCTGATCGGAAACACTCAGTGATACTTCTCCGAGGAAGGGTGCATTCCCTCCTCTCTTTAGATGAGCGTAAACATCCACCGCGCCCGAGTCCTGAGAGGTCTGCAAACTCTGGAAGTCTAGTTGGGTTCCGAGGTTCCCCTTCTCATACACAACAGAAGTGACCTGCGTGAACACGAAAATTATGTTCGCAGATATCCCGTTCTTGAGAGTCTCGCTGAACCTCTGCTGGGGTTGGGAGGTTGTGATCAGTCTTGTCCAGTATTCGCCGTCGGCTAATGAGTCTGGCGCGGATACCGACATGTGCACGACCTGCTCTTGTCCCGGGTTCAGGATGAATTTGGTCGGGAAGCCGTTTATCCATTGCTCACACGAATATTTCTCGGCGGTTGCGCTGTCGCTGTAATCCATGAAGACCTTCCCTAAAGAATCGGTGTTCGGATAACCGAACCTGAAAGATATGTCAACCTCCTGAGGCACCTGGGAGGCGTTTGAGACGGTAAAAGTCCCAAAGGGAACCTGATCGCTTATGAATACTATCGGCGGCGCGATCACGACTTGAGCTTCGGCGTGAAGCGCGAAAATCGCCGACGCAAAGCCCACAAATAAAAACTTTTTCAAACTAACTCCTAATCATCGTTGTTGTTCACGCTCACCTGGACCGTTATGGTTCCCTGGTACTGCCCGGTCGCCTGCTGAGGACTTACATGAACGGTGGCGCCGATCCAGAGATACAGATTGCCGGTGGACGTAGCGGACTGAGGCAATGTGATCTGAGAATTCGGGTTGAAACTGGTCGCGCCTGACAGGTCATTCGATGTGGACCATGCGGCGCTGTTAGAACTGAAGCCAATGCTTAGCTGATTTGCCCCCGAATATAGATCCTGAGGGAGGGAGAACATCAGCGTAACCGTCTGGCTCCTGCTCAACCCTGTGATCACGGCACTACCCGCTGTCTGATCAGAGAAACCGACAGTCGACTGGACATCCCTGCCGACTATCAGTGTTCCGAAGGATAGCTGGTTGAGAACAGTGGCCTGTATGTTTGTGTCGTCGTCTGAACCATGGTTACCCGGCTTGCCCTGGGCAACCGATACGCCCGTCAGAAGAAGGAAGACGACGGGGATACGAAGAAGGGCGTTTTTTATATAGAAGTTTTTCATATGCAATGCCTCACAGTATCAGAGTAACCACGCAGGTCCCCGTGTATTTTCCCGGGGGAGCTTTTCTCATCTTCAAGTATCCATACAAATATACGTAAGCAAATCCGGTCCAGCCTTCCCTGTTCGCGTTCAGTTCAACCGAAGAAAGTCTCTTTCCGGAGGCACTGATGAGAGTGGCTGTTTCAGTCTTGTCTTCAAGCCCGTTGAACGCCGCGGAACCAACAAAGTCCAGACTGTCTCCTCCATTGGTCAGTTCATGTGGAGCTTCAACGGATATATATACTGGAAGGCGGTGATAGATACCCGTCAGCGTGAACTTGCCATTTGAGACGCTGTGAAGCGAAATTCTTTCAGTCCCGGTATTTTTCTTGATTTGCCCGAAGTCAAGAGGGCGGACGACCGACACCGTCAATCCTGGAAAGGGTACCACTACCTGTATCGAGGAGAGCTGGTGCATCAAAACCTTTTGCGAGAGTACCCGCGGGGGGAAGGCAAGAAACAGGAAGCCGGTGAGGAGAAACAAGAACGTCCCCCCGACTCGGAGTCTCTTTGCCGACAACTAATACCCTATTGTTATATTGAAGACACCCGTGTATGTGCCTGGAGCCTGCCCGGGCGGGACGTAGACCTGGCCGCCCAGCCAGAAATAGTAACGACCGTCAGTGCCGAGGGAGAGCGCAGAGCCGCTCGGTAAACGCGTGGCGGACTGCTGCATCGTCAGGCCTGTGGCACCTACCACATCCGGAACGAAATTCAACGAGTACTGTCCCTGACCATTGTGCATCAGCTGGACGGAAGGAGTATATGTAATCGTCACGTTCATCGCCGACTCGCCGTTTATCGTCATCATGCCGGCCGAAGGGCTTGAGTTGGGATTGACAGCCGCCGCTGAGGTGCTTCGGGCCGCCATTCCCAGATTGATATTCCCTAAACCATCACTACCTGCTGAAGGAGTAATTGAAAGTCCCTGCACCAAATTCGCTCTGACCTTTATTGTGGGACTTGAGGCCGAACGTACGGACTGCGCATTTACAACCGCCGCAGCAAAAAGGATTAACATAAACAAAGACAGCGGTCTCATGTTGGAGACCGCTGTCATATACTTTCTATTCCCTTTTAGAACTTCGACTGTTCTAATAGCCAATTTCTAACCTCGAAAAATCAAAGGCTATTGTCGCTCACGACGATGTTGAACTGACCGCTGTAGCTTCCGGTCGCCTGCGTGGCGGGGATGTTGTTCAACGCGCCGCCGACGAAGATGTAGTAGTTTCCGTTACCATCGGCTGATTCGCCCGAGGTCGACAGCTGACTTCCACCCGTGCTCGTCTGGCTTCCCAGAACGTTAGGAGTGAACGTGAGCGCTGCACCAGGCCCACTCAACGAGACGCTCGCAGGGACTGTGAACGTGAGGTTGTCGTTGTCGTTTCCAACAATGTGCAATGTCACGCCGCTGGCAGGCGCAATCGTTGCACTTGTGTTTGAGCCGCTCAACGTTATCGTGCCAAAATCCAAAGTGGCATTACCAGTGTTGAGGTCGCCATTTGTCCCGACTACATTCATGCTCAGGCCTCTCTGGATCGCCGCGTTGACGGTTATCTGGCTTGTCGCATTCCGCTTGCTGTTGCCGTCAGCGTAGGCCGAGGCCACAAGGCCCGCAACCAACACGAACGCCACTACTAGGTTCTTCATATTTTGGTTCCTCCATTTTTATTTAATGCCTTTTTTCGCTTCGAAGGTAAGATCGAAGCGACGCTCAACCGCTCTCCGCTGCCATTGAAGACACCCGCTACTAACACACCCAAAAGGCACAGCTTAAACTTAACTAAGCCACCTGCCCGATACTCGCTCTTAGTATCGGCATTCCTGCACAAAAATCGAGCAAACCTACAGAATAAACTACTCTACCGTACCGATGGTGCGCTGGCATGTCTCCAAACTGAGGTCAATTTAGACGCCCCGGGAGTCATTGTCAAGCGTGATAACAAATTTTGCGAGAACTACTACCGCCTATTCGCGGTAATCAATACCCTTTTATAGTGACAATACTCGTGCCGTAAAAACCTACACCTTTTCGTCTAATTTCGCCGATGAAAAGGGTGACCGATTACAAAATGGTAGCCTGACGTTACGTTTCTGGAACGTCTCGACGATTTCACAATTGTTCCTGAATTGGAGTGATGGGAAATGAAACACTTCCGTGACTCTCCAGATAATCGTGCCTCCGTACTGGCAATGGCTTCACCCGCTGGAGCCGCGATCTCAGTCGACCTAAAGAAAGCTTGGTTAGGTACCAAGTGTTATATTAAACAAAGATTTTGCCGGTATGATGCGGTTGAACGGAATTTGATGGAGATCCAAAGGACATACCCGAAGAAGCCGCTAAGGTTTCTCATAAAAAGACAGAGAAGATGAGCTACATGCACCCCAACGATATGTTGCGCACAGTAAGCCGAACTTTTGCGCTCTCGATAGAGAGACTTCCTGCGAGTCTGCGCGAAGTGGTAACCACAGCCTACCTCCTCTTCAGAGTCTCTGACTGTCTTGAAGACAATGAGTCTCTCCCGGCCGGCAACAAGGCACGACTTCTCCGTATGTGGGCAAGGGTGCTCGAGGATTACATGCCTGTTTCTTCGCTCACCACAGAGATCGTCGGCCTCGACCACAACGACCCGGAGGTCTACGTTGCCCAGCATGCAGACGAGCTCCTCCTGGAGCTCCGCAGGTTTCCCCAGCCGGTTCAGGAAATCATCACGACTCACGTCAATGAAACTTCCCTGGGCATGGCACGCTGGCAGGAGAAGGGACCGGAGGTCAACAATGAGGAGGAGATGGACGACTATATGCACCAGGTGGCGGGACGAGTCGGCTACCTCCTTACAGACATTTTCGCGTGGTACTTCCCTTCCATCATGGAACGGAAAGAGAAGCTCCTCCCGCTATCCCGGCACTTCGGACTGGCACTCCAGACCGTGAACATTATGAGAGGACTCCGCAAAGATTATGAAAGAGGATGGGTGTACGTCCCGCGCTCTTTCTATGAACCGCTTGGATTGACGCGAGACAGCCTTCTCGCCGCGGACAACACGGTTCAAATCCTTAGGATGATCGACCGACTGGCCGACAAGGCAGAGTCACATCTGCAGTACGGGCTCGACTACATCAGGAACATCCCCTCGTGGCTTCATGGGATAAGACTCGCCTGCATGTGGCCGCTTCTCTTTGCGGTCAGGACTATCGCAGTCAGCCGAAACAATATCAACGTAGTGCTGAGCGAGGCGAAGATCACGAGACAGGACATCACAAGGATAGTCCGCGACACGACTCTTTTCGGGTGGTCGAACTCCTGGCTGACCGGCTACTACAACCGCATGCGCACCGTTCGGACCGCGTGACCTTCCCGACGGCGGGACAAGTACTCTCTCAGACTCCCCGCTTTTGCTCGACCTCACTGATTTTCCGGCCAATCAGGCTCGTCAGGTTGGCCACATCGAACGGCTTGGTGACAACCTCCGCGTTCGACTGTACCAGGAAATCGCGGAATCCTTCGCTCGCTGTGTCGCCGGTTATAAAAATGAATCGGCCGGCATAACGGTCAGACACCGCGATGCTGCGTTCGTACAACTCCCTCCCGTTCATGCCCGGCATCAAAAGGTCAGAAAGAACGACGTCAGGCTGGAACGCCGCGAGCTTTTCGAGAGCGTTGATCCCGTCTTCAGCGACAACAACCTCGCACCCTGCCGAATGAAGCGCCTCGGCGATTAGCTGGCGCATCATCTCCTCGTCGTCCACGACAAGGACCCTTCCCCTAATGAGACCCGAGTCTTCTAGGATCATGCCGTCCCTCAGCTCCCCGACAGATTTCGGTGCCGATGGTATCAGTATCTTGAACGTGGTCCCCTTTCCGTATTCGCTTACCACCTTGATGCTGCCGTTGTGATGTTCCTTTATGATTTCGTAGCACATGCTGAGCCCCAGCCCAGTCCCTTTTCCGATCGGCTTCGTAGTGAAGAACGGGTCAAATATCCTTCCGATAATGTTTTCCGGTATTCCGGCACCGTTGTCGGTTACGGTGGCGAAAACGTTGCCGGCCGAACAGGCCAGGCGGATGCTGACACTTCCCTTTTCCCTCCCCTCGAGAGACTGGAGAGCGTTTGTGAGTAAGTTGACGAATACCTGCTGCAATTCCTGGAAGTCACCCATAACTTGAGGGAGTCCGGCCTCGGAATCGAGCGATATGGCGACTCCCTGTACTTTGAATTGGTGTTCCATCAGCCTGATGACGCTCTCGGCCACGTCGTTAAGCCGGACGTTCCCAAGAGCCGTCTCATGCTTCCTGGCAAACTTCAGAAAATTCTGCACCACCGCAGAAGCCCTCTTCGCGCTCTGATACACCTTTTCCAGATATCCGGCAATCCTCGGCTCCACATTTTGCCTGACCGCCATCTCAGAAAAACCCATGACCACTCCGAGAGGATTGTTCAGTTCGTGCGCGATTCCCGAAATAAGCTGTCCCAGGGTGGCGAGTTTCTCGGATTGGACAAGTTCGGCCTGAAGCTGCTTGACCCTGCTGAGTTCACTGTCGAGCCGTTCGACGAGAAGGTGGTTTTGTATGGCGACCGCGATCTCGTTAGTAAGCGCCGAGAGAAGCTGAAGGTCCCTGTCGTTCCATGCCTTCCCTTCGGCGCCGTTGATCGCCGCGACAACGCCGGTCACCTTGCCTCCATCCAACAGCGGGGCTCCGATGAAATTGCGCGCGCCACCTTTCACCCCTGCCTCATGGACATACTCCTGCTCCCGGTAGGCATTCGTGAAGACTGGTTCCGCCGTCCGAAATATGCGCCCGGTCAAACCTGAGTCTACAGAAAAATGCATCCCTCTTTTCTTGTCGTCTCCCCCCGATATTCCGCGCAGGACCAGATTGCCGTCCGTGGAGTCAAATGTAAAGATGCGGCACTTCTCGGCGCTCATAAGGTCACACACGGCATCGGCAATCCTGTCCATGAAACTCTCGGTCGTGATGTTGGTGAGCACGAGCCTTCCGAGCCTGTTCAGCTTTTGCAGTTCCTGTATATCCCTCTCGATGCGTGCCCTCATCTCGTTGAATGTCACGATCAGTGCCCTGAGCTCCTTTGTGCCGGCCGGCGTGACCGCGACGCCATTCATTTCACCGACACTGGAAACGGCTCGTGTGAGGCCGGTCAGAGGCTTAGTGGCAACGGACGAGACAAAGAATGAAAGCACGAGTGCGAAGATCAGACCAACCGCCCCCAGGCCGGCTCCATACATCTCGAGCTTCTTTACGTCACCCGTTAAATTGGAAAGCGGCTCGGTCGCAATGACATACCAGTTCAGCCACGGTATTTCCGCCACCGAATGGATGGTTCCATCAAGCTCTTGTATCCTGCTCCCGATCTTGTATGTGGAGAAGAGTCCTGCGAGATCTCTCCGGCTTAACCTCGGCGAGTTCCCTTCTGCTTTTGAAAGTTGCTTACCGGTGGAATCATATATGACCACGCTGCAACCGTAAATACTCCCCGTGCGAATCCTTACGCCGGAAAGCGCGCGCGATACGTCGACTATGAGCCCGACCGCACCGGCGTATTTGCTCCCCTGTGAACGGCGTGGGACAACCACAACCATGTAGTTCTCGCTGTCGAGTGAGGCGACAAATGCGGAGTCTCCCTTCTCATACATCCGCCTTCCCAGTTCAAGTGTAGCTTCCCGGCTGACCCTCATGAACCGCGGCGAGAGCGATGTAGCCGGCGCGGAGTAAACCACTGTTCCATCCCCGTCGGTGACAAACATCCCCTTGTCAGTACCGAAAGTTCTTCGTCCAAAGAGATGTGAATTGATTTCGCCTTCGATTGCAGGGCTGACATTGGAGGATCCATTCAACAGGAGTGAAATGAGCTCCGCCTTTTGAATCCTCGTGGAGATGGTGTTGGATATTGCCAGTGCCTCTGTCTGGGAGAGGACTGAAAGGTCGCTTGAATTTGATTTTGTCCAGGCGCTGCTAAAGATGTGAATTGAGACGTAGAGGAGGGAGAAACCAACGAGCGCCATACCGGCGAAGGAGGTTATCTGTATCAAACGCCGCAATGTCATGGTAGAGACATCTCCCTGAGTACAGTCAAAAAAAAGACGTGGCCGGGGCGCCGTTGCCGGAACGAATACACACTGCGGCAACCTGAGCGGACCGGCTCAGAAATTCAAAAAAGAAGACGCTCTTTATGGCTGCGGGAACATTTCTGCCCGCTGAAGGGACCGGAACTAATGGGAGGACGCCCGCTTTTGATTTCAGCCCCTCGATGCGAGACAGGATATTTGCCTGAGCTCACCTTTGCCCTCTTCAGCAGCCCTGAAGATTTCAAAGGGCAAATCTGGCGCGACAATCTAAACCTATCAACCGAAATAAACAACGGGCGATTTGCGGCCGGCTGAAGAGGAAAGAGATCCCGGATGAATGCGGCCTGCGCTGGGGAAGTGCATAACGCCCTCGATGCCGGCCGATATGATTCCCATCGCCGCTCTTAAGTTCTTGCTAATAGTTCCGAAATCTTGTACAGAAGGGAGGTATTACATTTGAGCGAAGACACGACAAACGGGAACGTTTACGTTACGAATGACGGACGGAAATTCCTTGTCCTCGAGGGAAGCTTCGTGAAATGGGGGGAGTACCTCGATAAACATCCGGACGTGGCCGATGGGAGCTTCAGGTGCGAGGTTTCTAGGAAAGGCGCCCACAGGAATCTCGTAAGGATTGAGGACGGCATCTACAAGATAGTTGAGTGACGCGGTATCCGGCTTACCTCTCTAAGCGGAAGAGTGTTGAGTGCCGCAGCCAACTATCCCCATTCCCGGATTTCGTGAGCGCCCGGATCATCACTCAACGACAAGCCAAGTGTGCCCCCGCGCAGGTATCGCGATGTTGACCTCGACGGAGTAATGGCGGTCGAGCTGGAAACTCTTCGCAGGTCCATCCCCGACGCGAATCCTCGCGACGCTGGTTAGCCCGGTGTAGTAAAGGGGTAACCTGATAGTTCGCCTGATCGATTTCCCAAGCGGGTTATAAATGACGGCGAGGCCTTTCTCTTTCAGCGCCGGATTGACATGAAGAATTCCGTCCCAGTCCCGTCCGTCCGGGCGGCGGAGATGTATTATGTCCGAGTTCAGAATATCGCGGTGCCTCTTGTACCATGCGACCACTTTCTTAACCATTGCCTCAGTCGACGGGGTGTCATAAAGCCTCGGTCCACGGTAGCAAGCCTGCACCCCGGCCGAGAAATTCTGGAAGAGCCTGGTCCTGTATGAGCCGATATGTTCATGGAGCGGCTCGAGGGTCGCGGCCGCCCCTCCGCCCTCGTACTGTACAAGCGGAACAAACATCCACCCCATCGATGGTGTCTTCTCCCACGTCCCGTCGTAAATGTTCTGCCTCTCGATGATCACCTGCTGTTTTCTTGGAAGCGACCAGTCAGTCTCTCTGTAACCCATCGCGATCTTGCTTGACCCGTCTAGGAAATACCAATCGGGCGCGTTCAGGTAAACATCCCTCTTCCTCAGCCATTCGTAGAAGTAGGTCTCGAGGCGCCACTGCTTCCACTGCGAGTCCAGCATCCCCTCGTGTCCAGGATGCGTCGTGGAAGCACAGATGTCGCCGGGATACGGCCCGTCATTTTCGAGAACCCGGAATCCGGTCCTGGTAATGAACGTCTTCAGCCTCGCGAGATATCCGAGTCCCCACCTGCTTCCGAGGCAAGGTGCGTTTCCGAAAATCGCGCCCCCCGGTTTGCCCGTTTTAGGATTGATAACATCGTCCGAGTCATCTATCCTTCTGCTTGAGAACAGCGAATATCCGCCGAGCTCAATTCCCTTACTGCGGGCGTAGTCGACCAGATCCCTGAACTTGGATATATTTGCCGCGCTCGTGTCTTCCATGTTCAGCCCGCTGCCGAAGCTGAGTATTACCATCTCGAAACCGACATTCGCGCATTGGTCAATGGCGGCCTTGACCTCGGCGGTATTCGTCGTAGTCAGATGAAGAAAGATCGGATTCTCAGAGGTCCATGGAGCAAGCAGGCGGTACATCTTTCTTTCTTCGAGCCCGCACCTTTCCTTGTCAGTGCTGTCATAAAGCAGTTCATACGTCCGGAACGATTCGAACGAATCACTCCTCCGGATTTTGTACCATGGGCCGATAGGCGGTTTGCTCTCGAGAAGGCACGGCGTCATGTAGCCGTAGTTCACCTGTGTCTTGTAGAGCGTATCGGGAAGCCAATAGGTGGTGTGATTCGCGGAATTCGCATCCATCCCGCCAAAAGCGTAATCGCTCTCGACCAGAATGTGCGGTATGGCCAGATGCCCATCGGGCTGAGTGGAATTCCCGTTCTCGACCGCGGCGATGACTTCGCTCTTGAATGAATCCAGGCGGATGTCGCGCCCCGTCATATTCCTAACCGTGATCCACTTTGACATCAGCGGAATATTGTCATACATCTCATAATGGACCTCAACGGTGACACCCGAAAGTTCTCCGCGTGGGGAAGCGAAATCAAAAGTTATCTCCTTTCCCTTCGGAGGCCATTCCTTGTCAGGCGCCCACCGAACCGGCTCCCAGGGAAATCTCGGCATGATATCATTCACTTTGAAATCAGTGAGATGGAACGCAGATGAATCTGCGCAGAATTTATCGAGCCAATCCTTCTGCAGGTACGCGTATTCAAATTGTCCGGTCACTCCGCCGATACTGTAGTTCCTGCCGTCAATCTCCACTTCGGCCTCCGGCTCAATCGCCCGGACGAACTCCTCTCCGGTAACGAGATTCCTGAACGAGAAGCAGCCCATGTACGGGACGAGCCGGAAACTTCGTGAAATCAGCCCGTTTGTCATCAGTAGTCCCCGGCCATCGGCGCTCCTGAATATTTCCGCATGAGCATGAGACTTACCAAGCAGCCAGTCCCCCTTTTCCGTGCGGACTTCACCGGAGGGATCTACTGTGAGAGATTGAAGTCTTTTCTCTACGAGTCCCTGAGCCCCGGCCGAGCCGGTAACGTTGAGAGATAGGAGTATGAGAAGGGCCGCGGTGCTACGGAAGCCTTCCCGTGACAACGAAAATCTCTTAGACCAAGTAAGTTTTGTCCGGTTCATTGCTGCTCTCATTTAAATTCAAATGTCTCTATGGAATTATGGCCCAGCCGAATCGTCACTTTTCCGCCAACAACCGGAAGGGGACCCTTCTCCGATTCGATCAGGTTCGTTTCCGTCGCCACGCGTATCGGCTTGAACGAGGAAAAGGTGACTGTTCGGTCTTTCCCTTCGAGGTCGACAATCCTCGCGACAACATCATTCCTGTCCTCCGCCTTTTTCACAGTCGATACGAGGACGTTGGGCTCGTCGGTGTGGAAGAAACTCATCGATTCGGGAAGCGACGCGTCGGCAAAGCGGTGGTCGGCCCAAACGGCCTTGAGTGTCTCATTCGCCTCACACCCGAAATTAGCCCCGTTGATCCAGCCGGGCTGGTGCGAGGTGAGCGAGAAGTGATAATAGTGATCCCCCGTCTGGAGGTACTCGTTTCCTTCCGGATGACAGCTCCGCCTCGACGCGAGAAGTATGGGCTGTAGTATCGGATAGGAAGTCGAAGTGTCGGTAGGATCTATCCAGTCGGCGGCGGCGACGGAGGAGCTAAGCGTGACGCCAAAGCCTGAGCCGCTGGCACCGATCCAGTTTTGTATCCCTCGAGGATGTACCTCACTGCAGGGGGTCGTGTAGCGCTCACCCGCCGCGCCCGCTATCTCTCCCTTTCCAACCTCGACCGCTCCAAAGGGGACCTCATATGAAACCTGACCGTGCTTCATATTGAGGGGAAGAGCCATTCTGAATTCACGGTATAATACTCCCTGCCAGTTGAGAAGGGCCGGGAGAAAATCGATCCGCTTCAAGTTATGATAGACCCTGACGCGCTCGTCCACCACCGCGTAACGGATCGGCTGACGATATTCGTATGTCGTGTACACCGGACCATCCTCGACGACTCTCCAGCGCGTGTCGTAGTTTCCCGTCCTGTCGAATCCAGCAGTGTCGGGCTGCTGGATATCAGCAAACTCGCCGGCCCCGTTTCCTTCGGAGTGGAGCGTGAAGATTTCGCCCGCGGCGAACTTCTGCGGATTCACGAGTTCGACATTCAGCCGTTTGTCGTAGATCGACGTTAATCCGCCATTCCCGAATTTCAGACGATAGAATTTAGTTTCGGCTTCGCCGGTAAACCGCATCGGCTTCTCCGACACATCTTTCTTCTCGGGTCGCATATATAGAGTCTCATACCCGATCGGAGGGACGTTTTGCGCGACGAAATGCAGCGTGGCAGACCTTATCGTGCCATCGGAGTATTTTTCGATGCCGCTCAACTGGGTCGGGATCCTTTTCCCCTTCGCGTCGGTCAGGACAATTCCTCGCGCATCCCCCTGATTGAACCTTACCCGAACCGAAACAGGATCGGTCCGGTCGATATTCATGCCGTTGAAGACGACTAGCGGGCGCCCCTTCTCCGGAGCGGTCCGCACTCTGGAAGCAAGCTCATCGAGACTTTCAGCAAGTATCCTCTCCCCCTCGCTCCTCGCGAAGTCGAACTTCCTCCTGAACGTGTCGTCCGTGATGTCACCGTGCTTCCCTCCCCAGCCGTGGTCAGGGAACACCTTGGCCTCCCACGCCTTATCCAGTGCGGCGGCTGGATAGTTTCGGAACGAGCCGTCTGCCAAAGCGTTCGCGGTCGCGAACTTCTCCGCTTCGGTGAGAAGGATGTCCCCCTCCCTGCTCGCGGTCAGCGCCTTCTCGTGCGAGGGACCATGTATATAGAGCCAAACGTCGGGTCGTTCGCCTGAGATCACCTTCAGCTTCGGCCCGGCGGCAAGGAGAGCACGGAAAAATTCCGGAGCGGTTGCAATCGTGAACTTCGGGAGGCTTATCTTTTCAAGCCTGCCGTCACTGAGCTGACGCTCGCTGATATTGTCCCAGTCACCGATGAGACGGCCGTAGTCCTTTGCCGGGCTCATGTCCCAGTCGGAGAGGAGCGGTAGAACGGGTCTTTCAGAATTTGCAGGATAGAATTTCCGGAAATATAGAGAGTTCGCCGCCAGGAAACCTGACGCATCGTAGAATCCTTTCTGAAGCGGCGTGAACGCGTCAGCGTAATGTCCAGGCGAAAACATTGTCACATATGAACCATCCGGGCTGTACCACCTGTAAAGCCCTTTCTCCATCCTGCTTATCATCATGTACTTCACGCCGGCCTTGCTGAGTATCTGCATCATCTGCGGCGTCCGCCCAGGCACATCTTCGCTCCAGTAAACAGTTGCATCATAACCGAATGTGTCCTTAAGCCATTTCGAGCCAAAATAGAATTCGCGCGAGAGACTCTCGCCGGAATACATCTCTTCATAGGGCTGAACGTAGTTCGCCCCGCACGATATACGTCCGTCAGCCAACATCTCCTTCACAAGACTCTTCTCGTCTGGATGACGTCGGATATACTCATGGAGCATCAGGGATTCCTCAAGATCGAATCGGTAACCGGGATCCTTCTGTGCCATCTTCAGAAGAGGGGTCAAAAGCATGGTGTCCCGCTCGATCTCGCACTTCGCCGGCGAGTCCATCCAGGCAATATCCTGGTGACTGGAATTCATCAGGTATATCCTTCCATTCCTCAGGTCGGATTCCGAAAGTTTCACAAGATCAGATGTGAGCCGCGGAAGGTAACTCCTCTGTGCAGTGATCAGCGTTTCCCCGTTTTCGTTCCTGACCGTATTCACGAGAATTGAATTTGCGAGAAGCGACGTGGAACGGCCGGGATGCTCGAGCGACTTGAGAATAAAGACATCGCCGTGAGAGTCGCGCAATTCGAAAGGCTTGTTTAACGCGCCATCAGGAAGCGTGAACTCTCCAACGGCTTGACCATCTTTTCCCACGAGCCCGATCTTCCCCTGGTCAGCCCCCGAGCGATAGTTGAGCTCCTCCCCGGTATAAGTAACGGGCGCCTGCAGGTGAGCGGAAAGCACATCACCGGACTTACCAAGCCTTATCTCCATCCACGCATCGTTGGCCACGGAGTTGTGTAGAAAGGATAGCGCGTCGTTGGCTTGAAATACAATTATCCACGTGTCTTCGTTTTGCGCCTGACCTGTGATGCTTATCGTCTGCGCCTCCCCCTTGCGAAGCCATGAGGTAGGAGCCAGGAGCGACATGTACCCGTGGGCGTCGCCGTACTGATCTGTTTGAACCATTGTAAAAGCGAGCTTTCCGCCATCTATACCCGCGAGCTCCCAATTCTTCCTCGTGGAAGCAGCGATCACAAACCGCTTCACACCGTTAATGTAAACATCGAAGGCAGCCGGAGCGGAGGTCAGATTGACGGCCGCCATCCACACAAATCCGGCCTCGGGCTTGCTCCAATCCGCGGGGAGATTCTCGGTTGCCCACTCAATTGTCATCTTTCCGTCAGTGCATCGGGTGAGGAGGCCATCCGTTACATCGCTCCTGAACGTCGAATATGTAAACTGGTTTCCCCCCAGATTCTTCTCGAAACCTTCGAACCATCCGTGAGTGCTCCCTGACAGTTCGAGAACTTCCTTCATCTGTGCCATGGCCCCCGAGCCAATCCCGAACAGTAAGAGGATGGAAACGATGAAGACTCGACCGTATGTCGGCCAGGCATGTCTCCGACGCTTCGCGGCCCCTCGGCTCCTGTCAGGAGTGCCGCTTCGCCGCTCTTCCAGCTGATTGGTAAACGCGCAGTGACTGGCTTTAGAGATCTTACCGCGAGAGTATTCCGTGCTTTTCATGGGGCGTCCATTCGATTTTTGAAATCACTGACTCTTTGTCTGCGAAAGAAATGTTGCTGGCTGGATATCCCTGCCGGCAAACCTACCGATACGTATTCGTGCAAATGCCAAGTTACTAATTGAGGCGAGTATTGGCAAACTTGATATTCCTCCGAGAGGGCTTAAAGGCTCACCAGGCCCTGATGCGCTCCGCCCCTAATTGTGGAACAAGGAGAATGCGCTTATATTCTACTTAACAAACAGGATGGAGGAAATATGAAGGCAAGACTTAGCCAAATTGTACTATTTTTTTCGTTCGCGCTTCTGGCACTCCCATCGATAAGTTCGGCGCAATCCAAACCCATCAACGTCGCCCTGTTCAATCCGATACAGGTTTTCCCGGAGGATAATTCGATTGCCGGCCTCCGCATCAACCTGATTTACGGGAAGAACGTGAAGATGGTCGGACTTGACTGGGGACTCGTCAACAGCGTTGGCTCCGGCGGGTTCACCGGACTTCAGTGGGGACTCGTGAACATGGTCGATGGCAACGTCCTCGGATTGCAGGGAGGAGTCGCCAACATAACGAACGGAAACGTTGAGGGATTTCAGTACGGCTGGTATAACTCAGGCAACCACGTAAGCGGCTTCCAGCTCGGCCTCGTAAACGTCGCGCAAAGCATGAAGGGGCTTCAGATCGGTCTACTGAACTTCATCAAAACCGGCGGACAGTTCCCGGTTTTCCCGATCGTCAACTGGTCGTTCTAGTTATCTAGCATAATTGCGAAGGTAAGGGGGGACATCCCCCCGTTACCTTCGCGAGATACACCTGGGGAAAATTAGCGTGGGAAGTCGCGCCTTACTGGGCGGCGGACTGACCAGCCGTCATTAATTCAGTTTCGATGATTTCCTTCAGCTGATCCTTCGGCAGTGCGCCGACGGCCATCTGCGGTGTTCCCTCTTTTGGGATGAACAGGAGCGACGGGATGCTCCGGATACCGAACACGCCGGCGAGTTCCTGTTCCTCATCTGTATTTACTTTGAAGAAGTCAACCTTCCCCTCGTATTCCTTGGAAAGCTCTTCGATAACCGGTCCTACTGCCCTGCACGGACCGCACCAGGGCGCCCAGAAATCCACGACAGCTGGCAATGATCCGGCAAACTTCCAGTCTTTATTTGTCTCGTAATTGAAAACCTTCTCCAAAAATGTCTGTTTCGTCAATTGCTCCGGCATTTTCAAATTCCCTTTTGTTTTAATGGTCCGTTAGTCCTACGTGAGATGACAAATCAGCAAAAACGATTCAGGTTCAATGGAGGATACACTAAGGTGGGCTGGATAATGGGGGATGGAGGTGGAAGTCGTTAGCCGGAAGTTCAAGTCTATTCGCTACTCCGTGGCAAGAGTGGGAGACTCCGCGCAAGGGGTATCCATTGAATCTTTGAATAAAATGGGATGGGCATGTTTGAGATAGGGCTGGTTGCTGCCAGTCGATCACCGGCAGCTTTCATGTGCCGAGAGCGGGAGTCGAACCCGCACGGGGTGTGAGCCCCGCTGGATTTTGAGTCCAGTGCGTCTACCAATTCCGCCATCTCGGCTTCCTGAAAAATATAACATTCTTGAGGGATTTTAGAAAAATGTTTTCAGGCGCGGCTTTTTTTTGTCTGAGAGGAACAAATGTAAACATAGGGGCACTCTTCCTGATGGCTGAAAGCTTCCACGACAACCGCCAGCCATATCACGCTTTCATCGGCTCCTTCATTTGTCTCTTCTCGTTGTTGAAAGGACGCCTGCTTCCTGTAGTCCTCAGGCTGCGTATGAACCGGCAAGCATAGGCGCCACAGCCCACAAACCGCCATGATAAGGAGACGCGCGGCCGAGTCCGCAAAGGACCTCTTCTGCAACACGAGCGCTACTATCTCCGAGAGGAACTAAAATTCGAGAAGACATCTAACGAACGATCTGTGAATGTTCCCGGTCAAAAATTGATCAGGCCTTGCGGACGAACCGTACCCCCAAGCAGTTGCTGTGGGATTTCACGCAACGCCGGAGGCACGGCCCTGATTGCGGCACACTAATACGATCCGAGCTGAGTCCTCGCTCCGTCCCCGTACCCAGTCATCTCGGCCAAGTAAATAGCCTTATGGTTGTTTCCAACCATCTCATATTTTACCACTTTGCCGGGAACATCTCGCGTTTTCCATAGCCTCAGCGTGAAGCCCTGCATAAGACCAAATTCAAGCTGGTCGCAAGTGAAAGTCCCTGCGGGAACTGTCACACTCACATTTTTCCTGACTATCGCACCTTCGACAGACTCGGGCGTGAGCTGCATCGGAGAATTGTACCACCCCTCCGTGACGGGCACCTCTTTCGGAGATTCATTTCCAAACTTTGCCCTCAATCTCCTTATCGACTGAAGCTTGTCGCTGAACAGAACCTCCATGAGCATCGAGTCCGCTTTCGTCTGAAAACTTACCTGCCACCACTCTTCGCCGTTCGGAAGCTTTGTCAGGTAGGCCTTCCTCGTAACGAATTCATCCTTCCCGTCGGTGCTGATCTGCCATTCGGTATACTGGCCGGCCCTGTACTTGCCGAGATCGATGCTGTAGCCGTACGCATTGAAGGCATACTGGAAAAGGAGCGGGTAAAGTCTGGCCCCCATCATTGAGAAGTAGTTTCCGCCTTCGGCAGGGATGCCGCTGCCCGACGCGGCAGCGGGGATATAATTGGCAGTCAGAGTCTTGCCGCCGTCTGAAGGCATAGATACGTTGTAAGATGCCACAAGATTATCCTGGTATCTCACACTTATGTAATACGGGCCGACATCGGAAAAATTCAGAGTCGAGACGCCTGTCGAATCAACGGTGACCGATTCGCCGTTGCTGCAACTGACGACGGCACCCACTAAAGGAGCATTCTTCGGGCCGACCGCTTTCACTTTCAAAGAAAAAAGGGGGAGCCCGAGTTCATTGTAGCCGCCGAAACATCCTGCGGAAAAAACCGCCAGCACGGCGACGAATAGAAAACATCTCACATAGCTCACACGATCCATTTTGAATGTCTCCTTTCTATGGTTGATTATTGGTCTCACGTGTGCGG
Source organism: Bacteroidota bacterium (assembly GCA_021812985.1). Classification (GTDB taxonomy): domain Bacteria; phylum Bacteroidota; class Ignavibacteria; order Kryptoniales; family JAKASW01; genus JAKASW01. The sequence goes on along the minus strand of JAKAMG010000001.1, from coordinate 155,350 downwards.
CAGACATGGAGGAGATTCCAAATACAGGCTTAGCACAGAACTTGAGTTTTCACCTTTCACAGCGAAGGTGCATGTACGCTTTCCTGAAAGGAAGCCGCATTCTATGTTGAGCTGCGGTTCCTTTAAGTTCTACGACCAACTTCCGCTGTTGACTGCGGCCCCAGTATTTTGATCGTATTCGACCCATGTTCCTGAGCCGCTTGAAATCCATCTTATGTCCCATGTCAGCGTATTACCAGTATACATTTTTAATTCGCCGCTGTTGTCGGCATTGTCAGTGAATATCCATTTGCCTGTCTGATTACCTGATGCGTTGTATTCCAGAATTGTACCGGTGAGATTGCCACTCCCATCGGTAGTCCAGTTTGCCACAGCTTCAGGCGTATCCGTGTCTGTATGGTAGAAAGTCCAGCTACCACTCTTTCCGTCAGAACTCTCGGTCCCGCTGAGAGCAGTCCAATCGTTGTAAGTGATGCTGCCAGCCGTGCCATTCTCGACGAACCCCCAGTTGTAGCCGGTTGACGACGAAGTCGCGGTCCATTTACCGGTAAGCCCATTATCAGTATATGTCCAGGTCCATGAGTTTCCCGAATGCGCGCCGTTTCCGGTGTAGAATGCCATGAACCCGGCCGACAAAGCGTTGAACTCATCCGCAGTCGTGGTGGCAAGTAAAGCCCCCTGACTGGTATCGGCAGTCGCCGAAGCGGAGCCGGGACCTTTAAACTGAGGTGTCTTCAGTTGAGGCGCAGCTGTTCCTGGTCCTATCGTTCCGCCGGGGCCGCTCGATTTAGAGCAGCCAGCCACAAAGGTACCGAGTATCAACAATGTCAATACTCTTGTCACAATCTCAGACATTTGCCATGCCTCCGATACGTTTGGTTTCATGATGATCATCACTCGTCTGCGAGCGAACGTTACGGCCCGCGCCCGTGCGCCACTACAAACACTGCATCAGAAGCTGTAATCGACTCCAAGAGCGAGCACATAGAAACCGAATCCGACACGAGCCTCGGCCGCCCATTCGTTATTGAAGAAATAGCGTACACCTGCGCAGCCTCCAAGAGCAACCCCGCCGCTCGTCTCCGATGGAGCGGGGATGCCGAGCGATGCGTAGTACGCTTTAGCTGACGATCCCCACGACCACGAAGTTATTTCGTCGCCGAGATAGACCCCCAGAAACGGATCCCACTTATTATTAGTCAGAACGAAATGATACATGCCGGTCACGCCGATATCTATGTACGTCCAGGTGCCGCCATAACCGCCTGGGTTCTCGCCGTAAGAGAAATAATCGAACAGGCCGCCGACGCCGATGATCCCAGGCCCCACCTGTCCGACACTCGTGATGCCACGCTCGTAATCGACTCCCAACGTCAGCGTGCTTCCGACGCCGCTGAGTCCAACATGGGGGCCAAGGTAGTTCACCTGGTTGGCAAACTGGGCCCGCGCCGCAGGGGCAAGAAACGCCAGCGACAAAATGCCCAGGCTAAGGACAAACATCCTTCTTAACATTTTATTCTCCTTGGTTGGTTTTAAGTTTGTTTCTCGGTTTACAAATCATGGTGCTTCCGATCGGGTTCGCATCACTTTAGTTCGAGCATCTTCCTTACCGAGATGAACCGATCCCCATTTATTCCGATCGCCTCGATCCTATATAGGTATACCCCGCTTGCAAAGCGGGACATGTTCACAATCCGGCTGTATGTTCCGGCATTCATCATTCCGCCATCCCACTGCTCAACTTTCTCCCCAAGTACGTTGTATATACTTAGCGTCACGCGGGAGTTTTCCTTCAGACCGAACACTATCGTGGTAGTGGGGTTGAACGGGTTCGGATAGTTCGGGAAAAGCTCAAAGTCCCGTGGCTCATTTGCCGCGGAAGGCCTGACAGCCGTTAGATTCTTGTAGGGAGTTATAGAAACGGTGACATGAGCCTCAAAGCTTATCGTCTCGGTTTCACTGGGTGTAGGCGCGTCTGTGGTGTCGAAAGAGTAGTTCCCGGTGAATGTGTACCCACCGGCATTCCCGGAGAACGAAGAGGTCACATGCGGATTGGGCGGATACGTCGGAAACGTGCTCGGGTAATTGTCCACAACTCCGGAATCTGTCATTGTGGTATCGGTCTGGTGCATTCCCGAGTTGTCTTCTGATGTGGTCTCCCTTTCGGTTATCTCGTCGACATTTCCTTCTGATATGAAGTTGAAAGTGGGTTGTGAGCCGGGAAGCGTCCATCCATCCAGGCGGATGAGGCTTGTGCCGAAGTCCAACCCTTTTGCCGTCAGGCCTGTGGTGAATGCCGAAAGAGTCGAATATCCGCCGGGCTGAGTCGAATAACTTTTCACCGTCTGATCAAGATTAATATCTCCGTAAGCTGAATAGACATTTGTAGTCACTATCGATGAGTCGGTGATCGTGGCGGCGATGTACTCCCTGATGATTTCATTTTCTCCAACATTATCGTCATAGTAGTAATCGACGTACGGCACGCCTGTAACGTAGTCTGGGACAATTCCCACAACGTGGTCGCGAAACGAGTGGTTGCCAGTAACGTTCATTTCCCAGACTTTGGTATTGGGATTATTGATATACACGATCGCGCTTCCGCTCGCGCTCTTTTGTTTTCGTGTAGGAGTAATGTACGGATAGTAGAACGCAGTCAGGGTACCGACTGCGGTCACGTTATTTGCGGTATAGTTCGCGGTCGCCTGTCCGTTCGCATCGGTCGTTACAGTCGAGTTGTCGAAGTTCCCCTGTGTCGCGCCGATGGTCAGCGATACGTTCTTGAGCGGGGAGCCGTCGCAGTCTTTCACCTGGAAGGTAACGGGAATGGTCTGGTTGCCGTTCAAGTCTGTCTCGGAAGGGATGACTTCTATGTTGGGTTTCAGCGCCATGTTCGGTATGCTGTCGCGGAGTGCAAGCTGGTACACTCGGATCTGCCCGAACACCGGCTCAATCGCGGAAACAGCTTTGTTCGCGGCCGAGTCCGCCTGGCTCACCTTCGTGAAATCCGCCTCCCCGGACGCAATCCTGTCCCTGGAGTAGCCGTCCTCGAGGTAGACATGGAAGTGATACTTGCCGCCGGAACTGTCCAGCTCGCCCCACACGAGATACTCCACGCCTTTCACCTTTCCGGACGGTGGCAAATCAGAGACGGTATCACCCTCAAGCTCAACTCCAGCAAGCGAGTCGGGTAATGCCCTCATCTGGTAAGAAAGCGCACCTTCGGTCCAACTCACGCAACCTTTGTCCGGATCGTTGGTCATGACTGAACCCATGACGCCCACCAAGGTGTCGAGTGAAACCCAATTCGTGAGCGCCTGCTGGCTCGAAGCGGTCGTATAGAATCCCGCCGAGTCGGCCGGAGGTATAGGGACTTTCATCTTCACGCCATAGATCACCACGTGAGGCGTCGGGCAGTTATCACACTGGGCGTGTGCCGCCTGATAAGTCCAGAAAACCACCACCGCCACCGCGGTCACCAGCTCAATCTTTCTCATCTGTATCTCCTGAGTTTCGGGTTTAGCCGCGTCGCTCTCACTTGACAACCATAAGTTTTTTCGTCTCTGAATAATTGCCGGCGACGAGTCTGTAGAAATACACTCCGCTTGCTAGCCTGCTGCCATCGAATGTAACCGAGTAATTGCCTGGCGCCTCCTTTTGGTGGACCAGCGTTGTCACTTTCCTACCGAGGACATCATATACCTCCAATGTGACGAATCCGGGCTCCGCCATTTGGAATCGGATATTCGTGGTAGGATTGAATGGGTTTGGATAATTCTGGCAGAGAACAAATGACTTAGGAGTGATTTCATTGTTCATAATTCCCGTCACATTTGAAGGCAAGAAGCGGGCGACCGCGAACTCAGCAGGTCCGAACGTCGTTTGCGAAAAACCAGCAGCCACGATTTTCCCGTCAGACTGAACAAGCACTGCGTGCGCCTCATCATCCACGTCCACATCCGTGCTAAACGAATCGGCATACGCGCTCCCATTTATACCAAATTTATTGTCTACCGTGCCGTCCGGATTCAGCCGCACCACTGAAAAAGCAGGTCCCAGGAAACCAGACTTACCCGCCACTACAATCTTTCCGTCCTGCTGGACGGCCGCTGAGTATGCTATGTTGGTAAGGCTGTCGGCGCCCGCTATGAATATCCTCTCAGATCCGTCGACTCCGAAGCTGTTATCTATCGCACCGTCCGAATCGAGCCGGGCGATCCCGAAGGCACCATGATTCGTTGAATCATACGATGTACCCACTAAAATGATTTTCCCGTCGGACTGAACGGCGATTCCATAACATTCATCCCCAGTTTCATTCCCGCCAGATATCGACACCGCCGCTACCCCACCATTCCCGAAAGTGGTGTCGATGGATCCATTCTGATTGAGCCGTACAGCAGAGAAATAAAGATATCCAGTAACATTGTCAACTGAGGTACCCGCAACTACGATCTTTCCGTCCGGCTGAAGAACGAGTGAATTGTCAAGGAGCGGAATTCCGCCTATGGATGTAACCTGGACCGAGCCATTTCTTCCGAATGTATCATCAACCGTCCCGTCCGGATCGAATCTTGCGATGCCGCATTCATAGCCACCCGCGGTGGCGTCTCCGCCAGAATAGACGGTTGGCCTCGAAATCCCGGCGACCAATAACTTCCCATCGGGCTGAATGGCAATTGATTCTCCTTCATCAAAAAGGCCTCCCCCGCTGATAGAAGTTCGTACGGTTCCGCCTCTGCCGAAAGCATTGTCCAAATTTCCGTTCGTGTCGTACCGCGCGAGGGCGAACGCAAAATGTTGAACACCGCCCAGAGTGTCTTTGGAATATCCGGCCACCACTATCTTGCCGTCCTGCTGGAGTGCGACGGCATAGCCCTCATCATCACTGCTATCCCCGCCACCTATAAAAGTCCTGACAGTGCCGCCTGTTCCGAACGTATTGTCTACAGTTCCGTTCGTGTTGAACCGGGCGACGGCAAATGCGTCACGCGCCGACGAATCGCTTGACCAGCCTGCCACGACGATCTTTCCGTCCAACTGGATCGCGGCCGCATATCCTTCGTCCTGCGTACTGTCCCCACCCGCGATAAACGTCACCGCTCTTCCATTCGTACCGAAAGCTTTGTCGAGCATGCTCGTCTGGGCAAAAAGTGGGAGAACGAATCCGAGTGCTAATATTGAAACAACTCCAACCCTTATCTTAAAGCGCATGGTCCCTCCATCATCATCCGATCGTCATTTAATTAGGACCAGCTTCTTCACCGAAATAAGCCGCTTCCCGTCATACTGAAGGACATCGAGGCGATAGAAGTACACTCCGCTGGCGAGGCGGCTTCCGTCGAAAGTCACGAAATGGATTCCGGAGCTTTCCTTATCATCGACCAGTGTTGCCACCTTCCTCCCGAGAACGTCAAACACCTTCAGCGAGACAATTCCGAGTTTCGGAATTTGATATTCGATACGCGTGGAGGGATTGAAAGGATTGGGAAAATTTTGAAGAAGCCTGAAGGCTTCGGGAACGCCGCGCGGTTCCAACTCGACACTGGTAGGAACGGCGCCGCTATCATTGAATCCGACGAGGCCGTACCTGTGATCCCCGTCGACCGACGAGAAGTAACCGCCGACATATACATTTCCATTCGATGTCCAAGGCGCTATTGCCGACACGCCGCCGGGTTCGATATCCGGGTTCCATGAGGTCGCTCTTCCGTCTCTTATGAGTAGGGCCGCTATGGAATTCCTCGGCTTCCCGCCAATGTTCTGGAAATCCCCGCCGGCATAAAGAATGGAATCGTAAACGGCGATCGCATCGACAGTACCGTCGGCGTCCGGGTTCCATGGAGTAGGAGCAGATGCTGAGGGCTCAAAGGCCGCGATACGGTTTCTCGTCGAATCACCGATATCCGAAAACTCGCCGCCCATGTAGATCAAAGAACCGAACGCTGTAATTGCATCCACATGTCCGTTCGGATTTGGGTTCCAGCCAGAGGCAATCCCGGTTGAAGTGTCTATCGCGGCCAGATATTGCCTTGCTGAATCGCCGGCATGGTAGAAATTGCCGCCAGCGTAAACACACGGACCGGAGAGACACAGCGTCGACACGTACCCGTCAGCACCCGGATTCCATGACGTCGCCAGACCGGTTGAGGTATTTATGGCGGCGATATTCTTCCTTGAGGAATCTCCAATTGCCGAGAAAGCTCCCCCGACATATATCGACGATCCGGATGCGCCTAGCGCATATACCTGGTAGTTTGCGTTCGGATTCCAAGAAGTCGCAAGACCAGTTGAAGTATCGATCGCCGCAAGATAACCGCGGGTCGAATCTCCTACCCATTGGAAATATCCACCGATGTACAAGTTTGATCCAGCCAGGGCCATGGCATCAACTTCATTCCCCGGCTCCGGGTCCCAGCTTGTCGCCCTGCCGGTTGTCAAATCAAGGGCGGCAAGATCGCTTCTGCTCACACCGTTCACACTCGCGAAACTGCCTCCCACAAACATTCCGGATTGGCCGAATGAAATCGTCCAGACGGTGTTGTTTGGCTGGACGCTTGAATCCCATGAAAGCGCCTCTCCGGTAGCGGGATCCAGGGCAGCGAGCTCATTCCTGGACTTTCCCCCGATTGTAGTGAAATTCCCGCCGACATAAACTACCGAATCTGACACGGCAATCGCCGACACGCCTCCGTTAGGAATTGGATCGAACGCAAGAGGATTGGCGGTGGCCGCATCGAGTGCCACGAGGTTCTGCCCCATCCTACTGATGTAACTTCCCGAGGCATATATCACAGAATCTGAAATAACGATGGTGTTCACGCTCGCGGGCAGACCATTGACGTAACCGGCATTCCATGCAGTCGGCACTCCAGTGGATGAGTCGATGGCTGCAATTCCCCAACGCGTGCTGTCTGAGACGTTCGTGAAGCCTCCCCCTATGAAAACGGACGAACCTGATAGAGCTATCGCGGCTACTGGCGAATTGGGTTTCGGGTACCAGCCCGTTGCCAATCCTGTCAAATAATCTACTGCCGCGATGTTGGACCGCGCGCTGTCCCCTATTGTTGAAAACTGACCGCCTACGTAAACGACAGAACCTGAAGCGGCGACCGCCGTGACGATCCCGTTAGGATTAGGATTGAATGTTGTGGCGGTGCCTGTCAACGGGTTAAGGGCAGCGATATACTTTCTGCTGCTGTCGCCAATGCTCGAGAAGTAACCTGCTGCATACAGAACCTGGCCACTCATCACGAGTATCACGACAGTTCCGTTTGCACCAGCATTGAAATCGGGATCGACGGCATGGTCAGCCTCAATGTGAGCAACGTGGCTTTCGGGAACGCCTCCTACGGACGTAAACTCTCCGCCAATGTACCATCCACCCGATCCATCGGGGACCGAACTCCATACAGTACCATTGACGAAGGGCATACTCGGCTCGTAGATTCCTGTAGCTGCATCGAGGGCGACGCCACTTCCCGTCGGCGGCCCGACGTACGTAAAAAGACCGCCGATATAAAGCATGTTCCCGGAAATCGCCATCGCTTTCACGCTTCCATTGGTCATGTAAAGGTTCTGCTGGAGCGATTGACCTGCCGCTACACTCGCCAAGAGCAGGATTGCCGCAAAAAGAAATCGGCTTCTCATGATAGCACCATTTGTTTCCTCTCTGTCAGCAAGAAATTATCCGCGGTGCAAGCTAGCGGCAACTAATCAATTGATTAGATTTGGAAGTCTGTGACGGGGATAACAGAGGATGAGTTGTCATCCAGCAGGGCGTTTCAGCTTGGGGAGAACTGCGCCCTGCCGATCAGAGTGTCAGCCGATCCTGTTCTTCAGCGCCTTTGCAATTGCCTCGGCCCTGGAGTTGACATGCAGCTTGACGTAGATGTTATGCAGATGGAACCTCACAGTGTGGGTCGACACGAAGAGCCTTTCTGCAATTGCCTTCGTGCCGTGCCCTTCCACGAGATCCTCTAGTACCTGCCTCTCGCGGTCGGATAGGATACTGAAGTCGGCGTGTCCCGATGGATTTTGAAAATAGAGGAGGACTTTTTGAGCTACTTCACCGGAGAATGGTGCGCCTCCCTCAAAAGCATCGCGGATCGCTTCGAGGAGCTTCTCTTTGGGGCTTTTCTTGAGAAGGTAGCCGACGGCCCCTGCCCTCAACGATTGGAAGATCTTCTCATTGTCGCTATACACAGTAAGCATCAGAACTTTTACTGTCGGGTAGTGAAACTTGATAATCTTAAGGGCTTCGATGCCCGACCTCACAGGCATTTCAATGTCAAGAAGGAGAACGTCGGGCAAATCGACCTCTATGCTCTTAACAGCTTGGTCACAATCCTTGTAAGTCCCGACGCACCGGAAACCTTCCGTCGCGTTAAGAAAGTCGGCCAAGAGAGCGCGATACTCCCTGTCGTCATCCAAAATCGCGGCGTTTATCTTTCTTTGCTCTGACATTTAGCCGGCTCCTCTCTACAAAATCTACCCGAGTTTGCGTGCGAATTACAACTAACCATTTGAGCAGTTCGTTCATGCGACGGGAAATGAAAGGACCAGACGAGTACCTTTTCCATGAGATGAGTCGATAACGAGCTCGCCTCTCAATTCCCGCGAATGTTTTTCCATGTTGTTGAGACCGCGTCCGCGCTCGACCTTTGTTAAATCGAAGCCACAGCCATCGTCTTCGATATAAACAGATATGCGCTTGTTTACCACGCTTAACTTGTATTTGATGCTTCGGCAACCCGAATACTTTACAGCATTCGAGAGCGCTTCCTTCGATACCAGCTGAAGTGTCCTCTTAATTTGCGGACCGATCCTGAGATTTTCGAATGCACCGGCACTCATTTCTATGGAAATGCCTTTCGCTTCCGTGAGTTCGTTCGCGTATATACGGAAATAAAAAAGAAAATCCGCCAAGGAATCGTACCTCGGATCGATAGACCAAACCACATCGCTCATCGAGTCAATAAGTTCACGAGCGTTTGATCCGATTTTCTTCGCCATCTCGATGGACCGCGCTGCAGATTTTTCCAATTCGACATCGGCCTCGGTAGCCCGCGCCACTACACTTGAAGCCTGCGAAGCCGAGTCCGCCAATATCGCTATCCTCGTGAGACCTGAACCTATTTCGTCGTGGAGATCTGAAGCAATCCTGGAACGCACACGCTCAATTTCCCGTCTCCTTCCCAACCTGTATCTCATCGCAAAGTAGATTAGCGAAACCAGGCTTCCCGTCACCAACGCGATAAACCACCATCGCTGCCAATAGGGAGGAACGACGGAGAAATCAAACCCTGCAGCATTCACACTCTTAAGTCCCGACGGCTCAACAGCCTTCACTTCAAATCGATATTTACCGGGACTCAACGAAACGTACGTCACCGAGCGAGGTTCAGGCGAGTATCGCCAACGTTTGTCGATTCCTGAGAGCTTATAGAGGTATGACAGTGTTTTCCCATATCGCAGACTCACGCCATTGAATTGAAATGTAACAGTATTTTCGCTGTACGGAAAAATGGGATCGTGTCCGATCGGTTGCGCTTCGCCGTTAACGAGGAATCCTGTAATATGAACCCAAGGCGCCCGCCTGAAGACATCGCTCTTTTTCATTTCAATGACAGTCGTCCCTGCCGGAGTGCAAGTCCACAGTAATCCAAAAGGACTTAAACCGACTGAATAGACTGGGACTCGGTTACCTATCTCTTGGAAATTCCATTTGTCGTTACCAGTTGTCTCAATGCGTTGGAGTCCGAGTTGTGTGCCGAGAAGCATCCCGCCGTTTCCGTCGCGCGCTATCGCCCATACTCCGTTGCTTATCAAGCCGTCCATTGCCGAAACGGACTTGAACTTTCCATTCGACAATATCCCTATCCCACCGAATCTTGTCCCAACCCACAAATGTCCGGCGCTATCAACATTAATCGCCCGAACGGAGTTGTCAGGTAAACCGTCATTGGTGGTGTACTCCGTGATCGAAGAGTCCTTCTCAAAGGGGTGAGAAAACTCAGAGAGTCCGCCAACGTATCCACCGAACCATAGATTGCCGCGACCGTCCTCAAAAATCGTCCGAACTGAATTGTCCGGGAGTCCATACTTAACAAGGCGAAGGACGCGCTTTCCAATTTTCGATTTCGTGTCCCTTTCGAGTACCCCAACCTTGTTGAGACTACACCAGATTCTATCTTGCCGGTCAATGTAGAACGTAAGAAACTGTCCGGCCAGGGAGGGGCGAAAGATTCTGTATTCTCTTCCGAGGATTAATGAGGCCGGGGCACGATTTTTGCCGACGATTTTGTATCGACTTATTAAACCGTCCTCGCTGCAAAGCCACAATTCCGAACCATCAGTAAGACGGAGCGAATATTCGGGGTGCGAGATGCCAAGCTCGTCAAACCGGTGCAGTCTGCTAACAACCATCCCGGAACGAGTGCGCCATATTTCAAGAATTCCCCTCGAATCAATCGACCAAATGTGTCCTCTCCTGTCGGCGGCAGCCTGCGAATTATCGATGGCAATGCTCGGAATGAATTGTTGGAAATCAAACCTCTCTTCGTCGGTAAGTTTGCAGAGTCCTTCGGCACCAACACCCAGCCATAATTCGCCTTCCCGGTCAACTAGCCCCGTCCACACCTTGTTGTCAGGCAGTCCGTTCGACTTGGTCATGTGAATAGTCGGGATTTCACCAAAAGTCCGCTTGTCTAAATAATAAAGCCCATCGTTGCTGCCGACCCAGAAAGTATTTCTGCTCCCCTGCAGCAGAAAATTGGCTGGTTTCCTGGTGACATGGGGAAATGTCGCGTCCCGGTAATAATCCTCGAGCGTACCATCTTTCAGCCCCAGCCAAAGTTGGCTATGTTTCGCCAGGAGAAATGTGCTTACCCCTATTTTGTTGATCTGCGGATCCCTTAGTCTTGAGATAGTTCCGCTCATGAGGTTGTACTTAACGAGGTCCCCTTTCGAGTCAAGAAGGAAGAGGGTGTCTCCTAAGCATCCGATTTGCTCGAAAGCCCGATCTTCAAGTTCCGCATTGAGCAGCGATGATTTCCCACCTGCCAACTCGTAGACACCCTGATCAGTCGCACAATAGATCCGGCCGTCTTGACCCTCGCAAATCGAATTAACTCTGTTCGTCCACGCATTAGTCCCAATTGCGAAATTCGTAAATCCTCCTCCCGTGAAACGGCTCACTCCACCGCCCAGAGTAGCGATCCAGATTTGTCCCTTATGCCTGTTGTCTTCAATAATGGAATTAATCCAGCTTGAAGCAAGGCCGTCCACCACCGTGTAGTTCCTGAACGATTCACCATTATAAACACTCAGCCCATCCGTCGTACCTACCCACAGGTATCCATAGGAATCCTGAAAGAGAGTTGTGACTCCATTCGAAAGGAGCCCTTCCCTTATGGTATATGATTTGAATGGCAGGACTTGCCCCGAGCATATGGGCAAAGAGCTAAGAAGAGTGAGGGCGACCAGGAGCGGGACATATTTAAATGATGAATACAATTTATACGGTCCCATTAAACGTGAGGTTCCTCCAAGGTCTGATGCCGCTTCCTTTGAATTGTGAACACCTTGTTTCACGGCAGAGTTCCTTGGAATGCACCCAAGCGTATGAGTGTCAGACCTTCATTGACAAAATTTGTTAGATTGTATCGGGAGAATGGAAATGAGGGCAATGAAAGAGCAATGGAGCGTAGCCTTGAAAAAGAGTTGCCCTGGAGTATACCGATGAGTGCAGAAACGATGCCGCGGCTTATACTGAGTTCAGTGCATCAAGATCAACGCCCTGCTCGCAGAGAAAGACCTACCGGCAAAGCGGCGTGGTCAGTCCAATGTCCTCAAAATTATCGACTAGCTCACCGACAAACTCCCCTTCATGTTCACTCGACCGAACAGAGCGAGGACATCAGTTCCAGGCTTCATCACCTGATAAGTCAGGCACAGGTGCATCAGGCATGTTTAAACCAAGCAGTGATCGATCGAGCTCAATGGGAGGATCGAACGGTCTCATCGCTCTGATCCGTGGGACTTTTGACAACACGTTTCCTACCGGAGTGGAGTTGACATGGGAAGGGGGCTGAAGCGGTGGGAACATTTGCGCTATTTCAGCTCCCCGCGCGGCACCTTAAACGGAAAGATACCCTGCGAAGTCCTGAAGTGTATATTGGACTTAACTAGAAATTATCCGGCAAGGTCCGATATATTATAAACTCCGGCAGGCATCAGTCGATACCGAGTTCGAAGACCTGTCCGCAGCGCGAGTAGACAATCAAAATCAGATATTCCGCTCTCCTTACCGCACGTCTTCGATGTAAATTTCAGGAGAGATCTTAAGCAAATAGCATGAGGGTAAGCTAATCCCATGGAAAACAATTCCGGCCGACTCTTTGAAGCATGCGTTGAAACCGTGGAACAGGCGGTCGCCGCTGAGAAGGGGGGTGCTAGACGAATTGAGCTTTGCACTGACCTTAAGATTGGCGGCGTAACTCCCAACTCCGAGACTATTATTCAAACGAGGCGGCGTCTCCATATCCCTATTCACCTCCTCGTCAGGCCGCGTGGGGGCGATTTCTGCTACTCGGATTCGGAATTTGAAGAGATCAAACGGGACATACTCGCGGCTAAGGAGACAGGGATCGAGGGAGTGGTGATAGGGGTATTGAAAAGAGACGGAGCGGTGGATTCCGCGCGGACAAGGGAGCTTGTTGAGCTGGCGCGTCCCATGAATGTCACTTTCCATCGGGCGTTCGACGAGACCCCAGATCCCATTGAGGCGCTCGAAGCAATCATAGACGTCGGCTGTGACCGTCTCCTCACTTCTGGACACAAGCCATCGGCAGAAGAAGGTGCAGGCCTCATAGGGGAGCTAATCAGTAAGCGAGGGAGATCGATCTCAATCATGCCGGGAGGAGGGGTCAACGAAAGAAACGCAGTGCGGATACTCCGGGAGACTGGCGCATCGGAGATTCATGGTTCCCTCGGAGGCTCAAGATACACCACTGAAGAATATGCCGAACGAGTCAGGAGTTTTGTCCGGCTGATCAACGACTGATCTCATTCGTGAGAAAAAGAAAAATAAGAAACACATAGGGACACAGGACACATAGAAGAATCCAATCCTATGCGCCTCATGCGCCTATGTGGTTCACATCTGCTTCAGTCTTCCCTTTTACCTGAAAGTATCGAGTATCTCGGCGCTGGCATATCTGTTCCCCTTATGGCCTTCCAGATAATTTCGTTGAAAAGCCTCTCCGGCACCGCATCCGCCATCCTGAGGTTCATCTTGTCTATAATATTCTGCCCGTAGGCGCCATCCTCATTCCGGGTGTGTATGTCAATCAAAGGCTGCATGACGGAATATGCGGAAGTAGTATCAGGGGTAGAAGTAAACGAGTTGAACATCGGAGTCGCTGCCGCATCGTACTGGCTCATGGGCGGCATTCCTAGTATCAGCTCCATCGTCCTCAGCATTGACGAAGTCGTGTAAAGCGTGCTGTCCACGTAGTCGCGCTTGACGTAAGGGCTGATGACTAGCGCCTCAGTCCTGTGGGCGTCGACGTGATCCGCCCCGTCCTGAGCATCGTCCTCGATTACGAATATTGCGGATTGGTCCCATATCCTGCTGTGTGAGATCCTGTCGACGAAGAGACCGAGCGCGTAGTCGTTCTGCGCCACCATCGCCTGCGGCGTCAGCGCCCCCTTCCACGTCCCGGCGGTGTGATCGTTCGGGAGTCTGATGATGTTGAGGTGCGCTATCGAGTCTTCTGCGAGGAGTCGTGTGAAGTCGCGGTTCCATTCCTCAAATCGCGAGACGTCTGAATACTTAAGGTCCCAGCTCCTGTACATCGGATCGAAGTGTCCGATGAGAGCTTTCTCGTTCGGGGTGCCTGGGCGGGTCGAATCCAGGCCGCTCTCAATGAACTCACCGTAATCTCTGAACGAGACACCGTGTCTCTCACAGAGATTCCATATGTAGCCCGCTTCAGGCGATGCAGCCGGTTGGCCCCCCTCGAACTCGTACGGCGCGCCCCTGCCGCCGTAGTTCGACGGCCAGCTCTTTTCAACGTAGTCGGTCGCGTATGCCGCGGTCGACCAGTTGTGACCGTCAGCGCTCACCTCCGCATCGCAGTACAGGTTGTCCAACAGAACGAAGTTCGCCACGAGTTTGTGGATGTTTGGTGTTACCTGCCGGCCGAAGAGGACAAGGCTCGAATCGCCATTCCCCCTCTTCATGTCCCCGAATACCTGGTCGTAAGTCCTGTTCTCTTTAATGAAGTAGAAGACATACTTTATCGGAGAAGGGGCGCCGACTTTGTCCGGAATCGGGTTGCCGCTCGCGTAGGCCGCCTCCTTCGACGCCTCCGGCCTGTATGGGGTGTTCATGTAAACTTTCTTGGTGTAGGCCGCGAGCTCCTTCGCGTCTGGGAACTTGATGAACGAGAGCGTTCCCTTCAAAAGCGTTCCGATGTACTGATGTTGCGGATTCGCGTACGAACTGTTCCCCTTTCCGTTGAGAACGAGGAGCGTTCCGTTTTTCATCTCGATGACCTTAGTTGGATACCAACCAACAGGAATGAATCCTACAGGAACCGGCCGGCTTATCTTCGAAATGTCTATGACTGTAAGCGAGTTGTTGTCCGCATTTGCGGCAAAGACATACTTTCCGTTATTCGAGACGCAAACTGAATTTGTCGTCGATCCTTCCGGGGAGTCGGGATAGATCGTGGTAGACGCAGTTGCGATAGCCCTGTGGAGTTTCAGGTCGATTACGCTCACGCTGTTGTCGTTGGCGTTGGCTACAAAGGCATATCTTCCGCGCGTAGCGATCTCAGTCGGGTGATCGCCGACGGGGACGGAGTAGAGGAGCCGATCTCCCTTGTACGCCTCAACCTTACGCGAACTCCAGAGTGAAACCAGAAGCGTACCGTTGCCGAGAAACTTGCAGTAGTAAGGCATGCCGTCAAGTCTGACCAGTCGGATCTTGCCGCTCTTTAGGTCGTAATATCGCAGAGTGCTGTCTCCTCTGAAGACTACCGCGAGCGTGTTGCCGTACACATCCAGTCCCGCCGCCCAGGCATAAGTCCCCTTTGGAGGGTATCCCGGAGTACGCGGAGGGGCAAACTCGATGGTGCGGGAAGCTTCGAGTTTCCCGTGCCTTAGCTCGAATGTGTAGACGCAGTTCTGATTTCCACCCGACAAATACAGCGTGCTGCCGTGGAACTCTATCCCTAGCCAGCTGTCCTTGACGGGGACTGTCTGTACCACTTCGCGCTTCCTGAGATCGACGAGCATCAGGACTGGTTTCGAGAGACCAGCGTGAGTCACCGCGAGATATCTTTGATCGGGCGAGATCGCGGCGTTGAGCGGAAGATCACCGAGCTGTATCGAGCTTCCGGCAGGGGTCAGCCACCATCCGTTCGGGAGAAGCATGCGTCCGCTTTTTTCTCCCGGCAGCTGTGCTGCCGCAATTCCGCAGGTAAACAATAAGATGCTAGCAATTCTTGTGAAGCGATCTACCATTTTTATTCTCCTTGAAACTTTGACAAAGTTAACAGCGACGATCGCATTTAACAATGCAACGAGGGGAGCCCAGCGGTTCATCCTCAATCGCGCAAACACTCGACGCTTCTTTTTGACCGCCGCACGCTCGATCGGATGATTGGGAGAATTTGCTTTCATCTTCCGACCAGAGTAAATTTTACATCGTAGTTAAATAGAGGCGCGACAGTTAAGAGTAGCCTTGCGGCCCGGCACCAAGCCCGGAAGAGTCCGAAGCCTCCCGAACGCATGGCAAAAGGAACTGCCGCCGAAATCAGGAAAAAGGTTTCGGCTTTCCTGGTTGGGCTGCCCGGTCAGAGGTCACGATTGATCCAACTCTCGACAAAGGATCTCGGTGGAGTTCGTTGAGAAGAAGCAGGCCGGTTGAAGTGAATAACTTGCAGACTGTCATCCCGATGCGATCGGTGAAAGTTTTATCGGGATGGAGCGCTATTTTGCCTTACCGGAATTCAGCTCCGGTCGGCATCCCAGGCAGGTTGGCCGGGAAACTGGTCATATTTCCCACCATGATCGGTTATTGCCTCCATTCTGATTTCTCCCCGGATCCATTCGGTCCACACATGAACTTATACTCGTGAGAATTCGTGATGAAAATTGGCTTGTTCGGATACGGAAAAATGGGAAGAGAGATAGAGGCGGTCGCGGTGCAGCGTTCGCACAACCTGACCGCGATCGCGGATATCGGAAGCGACCTGACGGAGCTTGCTCCTCAGTTTGTCAAATGCGACGCGCTTATTGATTTCTCCTCCGCTTCGGCGGTGGAAGAGCACGTCAAATACGCCGCAGAGCTGAAGAAGCCAATCGTCATCGGGACCACCGGATGGCACGACCGGACCGACGAAGTCCGGCGCATGGTCGTAGAAGGCGGGATTGCCGCCGTTGTCGCGTCAAACTTCTCGCTTGGCGTCAATCTCTTCATATCGGCAGTTGAGCAGGCCGCGAGATTGTTTGGCCAATTCGACTCCTTCGACTGCGCCGTCCTTGAACAGCACCACAACCAGAAGGCTGACGCGCCGAGTGGTACAGCGCTGACAATCGGGAAAGCCATCATGGATAATTTCCCTGTCAAGCGGAAGATTCGCACGGGAATGCCTGATGGACGGATGCCGAAAGAGGAGCTCCAGGTCAATTCAATACGCGTTGGAAGCGAATTCGGGACGCACACCGTTTACTTCGACTCGGAGAACGATCGCATAGAGCTCACCCACGTCTCGAGAGGCAGACGAGGGTTCGCGTACGGAGCGGTGCTGGCCGCCGAATGGGTCGTGGGCAAAAATGGCTTCTTCATGTTCAAAGACATCATAAAGGAATTGTGAGTGTTGAATATTCAATCGACCCGAATGAACTTTAAAAGTCAGGCAAGGGTTGTGGATACGCGCTCCGAAACAAACATATCGAGGATCAGATGAGAAGGATGTTATTTCGCGGGACAGGTGTCGCGTTGGTTACGCCATTCAATAGAGACGGCTCAGTAGACGAGCAGAAGCTGCGCGAACTGGTCGAGCACCAGATTTCGAACGGCACGGAGGCGATACTCCCGGCCGGCACGACCGGGGAGAGCGCGACGCTCTCTCATCCGGAGCACGAGCACGTCATGGAGGTCGTCCTCGACCAGGCGAACAAACGAGTCCCGGTAATCGTCGGAGCGGGAAGCAATTCGACGAGCGAGGCTATTTCGCTCACCGCGCACGCCAGGGCAATCGGCGCGGACGGCGTCCTCTCCGTCGCCCCCTACTACAATAAGCCGACTCAGGAGGGCTTCTACCGGCACTACGCCGCCATCGCTGACGCCGTGGACATCCCCATCATCGTCTACAATGTCCCCGGCCGGACTGGCGCCAACATCGCAGCGGAGACCACAATTCGCCTGGCGGAAGAGATACCGAACGTCTACGCCGTGAAGGAGGCGAGTGGAAACGTTCCTCAGATGATGGAGATACTGAGGGGCAGACCTGACGATTTCGCGGTTTATTCCGGTGACGACCAGTTCGCCTTCACGCTCGTCGCCCTCGGGGGTGATGGAGTAATCTCAGTAGTGGCAAACGAAGTCCCACGGTCCTTCAGCGACATGGTACGGTACGCCCTTGCGGGCGACCTGGAGAACGCCAGAAAGCTTCACTTCAGGCTTCTCCCGCTAATGAACGCGAACTTCATCGAGTCGAATCCCATACCAGTCAAGTCAGCCATGGCGATGATGGGAATGATTGAGGAAGTCTACCGGCTCCCCCTCGTCCCTCCGATGGAGCAGACGCGGACGAAGCTGAGAAAGATCCTTACCGAACTTGAACTAATCCAGGTAGCGGTGAAATAATGAGCCGAGAACTTTTGATTGCCGAAATCGAGAAGCTTTACGGGATCCATGAGACGAGCCCGGAAGCCGAGCTCTTCGTCGAGCGTTTTCTCGACCTCCTTGACATCGGCGAGATTCGCGCGGCAGAGCCAGACTCTTCTTCCCCCGTTGGATGGAGAGTCAACGACTGGGTCAAAAAGGGGATTCTTCTCGCCTTCAGAATTGGAAAGCTTGTGAAGGTGGAGGATGCCTGCAGCGATCAGTTCTTCGACAAGCACACCTTCCCCGTGAAGGACATTTCTGCCGCTGATCAGATAAGGGTGGTGCCCGGCGGAACGGCTATCAGACGCGGCGCCTACCTTTCGCGCGGTGTCGTCATCATGCCTCCCTCGTATGTCAACGTCGGCGCCTACGTCGACGAAGGGACAATGCTTGACTCTCACGCGCTTGTTGGTTCCTGCGCGCAGGTCGGCAAGAGGGTGCACATCAGCGCCGCCACACAGATCGGCGGTGTCCTCGAGCCAGTTGGTGCACTCCCAATCATAGTGGAAGACGATGTGATGGTCGGCGGAAACTGCGGGATTTACGAAGGGACGGTCATTAAGAAACGTGCCGTCATCGGCGCCGGATGCATTATCACCGGCTCGACGCCGGTCTACGATGTCGTAAAAGGGGTGATACACCGAAAGGAAAAGGGGAAGCCGTTGACTATTCCGGAGGGTGCGGTTGTCGTGCCGGGCTCAAGGATGCCGGCTGGAGAATTCGCGGCGAAACACAAGCTCGCGCTGTACACGCCGATCATAATTAAGTACCGCGACGAAAAGACAGACGCTGCCACCGTGCTCGAAGAGGCTCTGAGGTAGGAAAGAGAGCGCGACTTACCTCCTGGTCAGCCGCGCTGCCTCCAATCAGGCCGAGGGGAACAAGCCGTCTACCGAAAGGTAACGTTCTCCGGTGTCGTAGTTGAATGCGAGTATCCTCTTCAACGATTTGTCCTCCGAAAGCTTCTTTGCCACGGCCGCCAGCGTCGCTCCTGTGGAAATCCCAACCAGTACTCCCTCCTCCTTAGCCATGCGCCGGGCGTAGGAGAACGAGTCATCCTTTGAGACTAGGATTGCTCCATCCAGAAGTTTTGTGTCGAGATTCTTCGGAACGAATCCCGCGCCGATCCCCTGAAGCGGATGGGGCCCCGGCTGGCCGCCGCTGATTACAGGTGAAAGCTCTGGCTCGACGGCGAACACTTTCAAACCAGGAAATTTTTTCTTAAGGACTTTCGCGACGCCCGTGATGTGGCCGCCCGTGCCGACGCCAGTGATAAGCGCGTCGAATCCTTCGGGAAAGTCCCTCACAATTTCCTCGCCGGTGGTCCTGGCATGTATTTCGACGTTAGCAGGGTTCTCGAATTGCTGGGGCACCCATGCTGACGGGAGGGTCTTCGCGAGCTCCGCGGCCCGCTCGATCGCCCCCTTCATCCCTTTTTCGCGCGGGGTCAGCTCGAGGTGCGCACCGTAAGCTGCCATTATTTTCCTTCTCTCGATAGACATTGACTCCGGCATCACGAGTATCAGCTTGTACCCTTTTACGGCCGCGGCCATGGCTAGACCGATCCCCGTGTTCCCGGACGTGGGCTCAATTATCACGGTGTCCTTCTTAAGAAGTCCGCGCCTCTCGGCATCTTCTATCATCGCCACACCGATCCTGTCTTTGATGCTCCCGCCGGGATTTTGCCTCTCGAGTTTCATCCAGACTTCCGCGTCTCCGAAGAGGCGGTTTATCTTCAAGTGCGGAGTATTTCCGATCAGCTCAAGTATATTTTTTGCCTTCATGATGTTCCTTTTCGTTCTAATTCATTTCGTCAGATTACAAAGTTTATAACATCGCCCCTATCTTCCATGGCCTGGACCACAGTCTCGCTCTTCTGATAGACGACCGAGAATGGCGGTACGCTGTGTGTCAGCCAGACATTTCCGCCGATCATGCTGTGATGGCCTACCACAGTATCGCCGCCGAGTATCACGGCCTGCGCGTAAATGACTGAGTTGTCCTCGACCGTCGGGTGGCGTTTCTGCTTCGCCATGTTTTTGTCTACACTGAGAGCGCCCAGCGTCACTCCCTGGTACAGCTTGACATTGTTCCCTATCACGGTCGACTCGCCGATGACTATCCCTGTACCATGGTCTATCGCGAACGATTCGCCGATCGTGGCTCCGGGGTGTATATCGATTCCCGTCAGCTGATGCGCGTATTCAGTCAGGAGACGCGGCAGTATCGGGACCTTCGCTCTGTAAATTTCGTGCGCGAAGCGGTAGATGGCAATCGCAGTGAACCCAGGATACGCAAGGATAACTTCGTCCACCTTCTCGGCGGCAGGGTCACCCATATTAATCGCCTCGGCATCAAGCCATAGGGAAGACTGTATCTCCGGCAGCTTTTCGATGAAGCCGGCAACAATAGCCTCGATTTCAGATCCCTTCTCGGCGAGAAATGGCGAAACAAGCTTTCTCAAATCCTGCTCGACGACGACGAGCCGCGCAAACATATCGTTGACGGAGTGGCTCGAATCAGGGCTGAAGTGTGGAAAGAGCGTTGACAGGAGCTTGTCAACAAATTCATGGGATCTCCGTTTCGCCTGTATCCCGAACGAGCTCTGATCCGGAATTTCGTGGAGATTCTGAACCAGCTCCTGCGCGATAAACTTAGTGTTTGAATCCATTTCCTTAAACGCAAACCTCTTCTCAAAATTATGGTCCCTCCGACAGGAAAGGCGCTTCACCGCCACACATCGGGGCGAAGAGGCAAATCTTCCACCGTGGATACCTCAAGATAGATAACGATAAACCGAAACCCAAAGTTCAGTCGATGCCCTTGTCGTACGACGGATAAGCTTCCGAATATGGACGAAGGACGACGGTGGCGCTATCCAGCCTGGTAAGTGCCCCAAACCTTTCTTAACATGCCCGCGATTTCCCCTAAAGTGGCGTATGCTTCGACGCATCCGAGTATGAAAGGCATCACGTTCTTGTCGCCGGCGGCCGCCTGCTCAAGCTCCATTAGCGAACGAGCGACCCGTTCGGAGTCCCTTCTCTTTCTGAGATCTCTCAGCCTTTCCACCTGGACCTCTCTGACGCTCGGATCGAGCTCAAATATCTCGGGGTCAGCGCGTTTCGAGTCGGTGAATTCGTTCACCCCGACGACAATCTGCTCCTTCATCTCGATCCGTCTTTGATACTCGTAGGCGCTCCTGGCGATTTCCCCCTGGAAGTACCCCGCCTCGATGGCTTTGACCGCGCCTCCCATCCCTTCGATCTTCTCCAGATACTCCATCACTCTCTTTTCAATCTCGTCTGTCAACTTCTCGACGTAGTACGAACCTCCGAGCGGGTCGATTGTGTTCGGAACGCCGGATTCGAAGCCAATGATCTGCTGGGTTCGCAGCGCGAGTCTGACCGATTCTTCCGTCGGAAGCGCAAGCGCTTCGTCCCGGCTGTTTGTGTGGAGAGACTGGCATCCTCCGAGTATGGCAGCAAGCGCCTGGAAAGTGGTACGCACCACGTTATTGTCGATCTGCTGGGCTGTCAGGGTCGAGCCCGCGGTCTGCGCGTGGAATCTGAGTTTCATGGCGTCCGGGTTTGTCGCATCAAACTTGTTCTTGGCTATCCATCCCCATATTCTCCTCGCGGCGCGGAACTTGGCGATTTCCTCGAAGAAATCATTGTGAGAATTGAAGAAGAAGGAGAGCTGGCTCCCGAATTTGTCGAAGTTAAGTCCCGCTGACCTAGCCGCGTCGACGTACGCTATGGCGTTCGCAAAGGTGAAAGCGAGCTCCTGAACGGCAGTCGCCCCCGCCTCTCTTATATGGTAGCCACTAATAGAAATCGTGTTCCAGCTCGGGAGAATCTCGGCACAGTACGCGAATATATCAGTGACGAGGCGGAGCGAACTTTCGGGCGGAAAGATGTGCGTCCCTCGGGCTATGTATTCCTTGAGTATGTCGTTTTGAATTGTCCCGGATATCTTTCGCAGGTCTGCTCCCTGCTTCTTTGCGACGGCGACGTACATCGCGAGGAGTATGGCTGCCGTCGAATTGATCGTCATAGAGGTTGTGACGTTCGATAGTGTTATGCCGTCGAACAGGCGCTCCATATCCTCAAGCGAGTCGATGGCGACGCCGACTCTCCCCACTTCTCCCTCGCTCATGTCATCGTCAGAATCGTACCCCATCTGAGTGGGGAGATCGAACGCAACCGACAGACCAGTTATCCCCTGTTTCAGAAGGAACCTGTACCTCTTGTTCGATTCCTCCGCGTTTCCGAAGCCGGCGTATTGACGCATAGTCCAGAGTCTACCCCTGTACATCGTCGGGTAAACTCCCCTCGTGTAAGGAAGCTCACCCGGAAATCCCAGTCGACCCGAGTAATCCAGTTGCTCCTCAGAGTAGACTCGTTCGACATCTATTCCCGAGCCGTTCCTGATCGTGCGGTCGGTATTTCTCGTTTCAGGTCTGTCTTCGTCAGGAGGTGGTGGTACTTCGGGCATAAGTTCCCTTCCCGTGACAGATACCCTTTTCATTTCTGCCACGTTAGCGCTGGTTGCTACTTCATGACATCTACGAGCGTAAAGACGAAGAGTCCCACGCTTAGATATGCATTCATGTTGAAGAACGCGAAATTCAGTTTACTGAGGTCCCCCGGTTTCACGATTCTGTGCTGATGTACCAGCGTCACGCCTACCACAGCGAGACCGGCAAGATAGATACCCCGGAGCGGCAGGATGAACCAGAGCGAGACGAGAAGCGCGAAGGCTATGAGGTGAAGCAGCGAGGAAACCATCAACGCGTTCCTGACCCCGAGAGACTTCGGCATCGAGAAGAGCCCCACCTCATCATCATACTCAAGATCCTGAAGCGCGTAGATAATGTCGAAGCCCGCCCCCCACGCGACCACCGTCAGACCGAGTATCACAGGGGCAAGCGCAAACTCGCCTGTGACTCCGAGCCACGCGCCAACCGGTGCCAGCCCCATTCCGAGCCCGAGGAAAAGATGCGACAACCAGGTGAATCTCTTCGTGAAAGAATAGAAGAATACAACTCCAAGCGCAACCGGAGAGAGATAGAAGCAAAGCTGGTTCAGCTCGTGAGCTGCCAGTACCAGAAGGATCGACGCGCCGACGACAAAGAGAGCAGCCTCTCCGACGGAGATTTTCGAGGCAGGGATCTCCCTGTTCTTCGTGCGCGGATTTGCGGCGTCAAATTTCCTGTCGACAATCCTGTTAAATCCCATCGCGGCAGATCTTGCGCCCACCATGGCGATGACTATCCAGAATAGTTTCATGACGGTTATCCGATGCGAGAACGATGCAAGCACAACGCTGGTAAGCGCGAAGGGCATGGCAAAGAGTGTATGCGTAAACCTTACCATCCTCCCAAAGGTTACAACCCTGTCAAGTATTCTTCTCATAGGCAGAGAAAATTACCGCCGCTGAGGCTTAAAAACAATTACGCCCTATGCCGGCCTGATGGTCCCTCGGTGATGAGCGCACTACAACTACCGAGAACTTATACAGATACTGGCACACTCTTTTCTGCCGGAGGCTGCGGACCCGCCTGGCGCCAGGGACCTATCGCACCGAAGAAGCGAGTCTGGTCTGGCATTCAGTGCAAAGTTTCTCGGTCTTGATGTCGATCTCCTCGACGCCGGTGGAGGAATGCATGACACAGAGATAATCATGACAGTGAAGGAGTCCGAAGGCATGTCCGAGTTCGTGCACAGACTCCTTAAGGAACCGGAGGCGGAGGAGCGATGGATCAGGCTCCAGACCGTAGAAGTCGTCTCGGAGCCTGTGCGAAGACACGACCGCCACCTTTCCGTCAAGCTGTGCCTCGCCGAAGACGTAAGTCAGCACCGGCACGAAAAGATCTCCCGAAGTAACCCCAAGGATTTTGCCGTTGAAGTCCTCGAATCTCTCGAGGAGCGCCGTGATCAGAGAAGTGGAGGCGTACTGATTCCTTGAAACGTTCAAAGCGAAGGATCCGTCCAAAGACATTCCCTTAGCGACATCAACATCGGCTCCAAAAGTACCCGAAAGCGGTCTTATCAATGGCGCAAGGAGCGCGTGGTCGGCGGGATCGATCGCAACGATCAATATGGGAGATACACGAGCCATCGGCTCAGCCTGCGTCTCCCCGGCTCAGGGCTTTTTCAGGCCGTACTTGGAGATCTTGCTGTACAGCGTTACCCTGTCTATGCCGAGCGCCTCCGCGCTGTGGGTAATGTTCCAGCTGTGTTTCTCGAGAACCCGCGCGATGTGTACCTTCTCCATGCTGATCAGGAGCTCGTCTCCTTCTTCAACCGAGTTCTGTGCCTGCGAAAGCTGGAACGGCAGATCGGACGGCTTGATAGCCGGCGGCTTCGCAAGCACCATCGCCCTCTCGATTACGTTCTCCAGTTCACGCACATTTCCCGGCCACCTGTTCCGTATGAGAAGGTCCATCGCCTCGGTGTCGATACCGACAGTCGGCTTGTTCATCATCGTGGCATATTTCTGGACGAAGTGGTTCACCAGAGGGGGGATGTCTACGCGGCGCTCCCTGAGAGGCGGTATGAATATCGTGAACACGTTCAATCTGTAGTAGAGGTCCTCTCTGAAGCTCCCCTCTCCGATGGCAGCCTCGAGGTCGCGGTTCGTGGCACATATCACCCTGAAGTCGCTCGATATGATTTCGTTCCCGCCGACGCGTGCGAACTGCTTGGTCTCGAGGACGCGTAGCAGTTGCACCTGCATCTTCTGGCTGATCGTACCGATCTCATCGAGAAAGATCGTGCCGCCGTCAGCCATCTCAAACTTGCCTTTTCTTCTGTACTGCGCCCCCGTGAAAGCTCCCTTCTCGTGCCCAAAGAGTTCGCTCTCGAGTAGTGTTTCCGGGACCGCGCCGCAATTGACCGTGATAATGGGGAAGAAGCGTCTTGCCGAATTCGCATGTATGGTTCTCGCGACGAGCTCCTTTCCCGTCCCGCTCTCCCCTCTTATCATAACTGTCGTGTCAGTCTGCGCGACTGTCTTCGCCAGGTCTACCACCTTCGTCATCTGCTGGCTTTCACCGACTATTTCCTCCACCCCGGAAAGTTCCGACATCTGTTGGCGCAGCCGCCAGTTCTCGTCCGTTAGTTTCTTTGTCCTGAGGGCGTTCTGCACGAGATGGGACAAATGTTCCGGGTCGACTGGCTTTGTCACGTAGTCGAACGCGCCTTCCTTCAGAGCCTGGACCGCGCTGTCAACCGCGCCGAATGCGGTGACCATAATAATGGACGCAGATTTGTCGATTTCCCGCAGCCGCTTCTGAAGCTCGAGGCCGTCCATGCCTGGCATTTTGATGTCGAGAAGGATCACGTCCCATGGACCTTCGTTCATGAGGGCAAGCGCCCTGTTGGCGTTCTCAGCGGCGCCGACCCTGTACCCGTCTTCCTTGAACCATTTGCTGAGCGAATCGCGGACCGAAAGTTCGTCATCAACTATGAGTATGCTGGATTGTACCACCTTCTGATTGTTCGCCATTCTTGTCTCTCAGTTCTTTTGTGGGCTTGCGAATTTGGCTGCTCCCGCATCATTGGGATTAAGCGGCAGAATCACGGTGAATACGGTGCCAATGTTCGGCTTCGACTCGACTTCTATTCTCCCGTTATGCCTCTCTATGATTCCATGTACTACGGCCAGCCCGAGCCCCGTCCCCTTCCCGTCTCTCTTGGTCGTGAAGAAGGGCTCAAATATGTGTTCGAGATCTTCCGCCATTATGCCGATCCCGTTGTCGCCGACTTTGATTTCCACATCTTTCTTATTCTGGCTCACCTTCATTCCGATTCTGAGGGTTCCGCCGCCTGGCATCGCCTCTATCGCGTTTATCTCCAGCGCGATAAGCGCCTGTTCCACCTGCTGCGGATCGCAGATCGCCTCCACCGGTTCTTCCGGAAGAGCCGTCTCGCACCTGACGTTGTTCATGGATAAATGATGGGCAATCAGCTTCAGGCTCTGCTCGATGATCGCTTTCAAATTCTGCGGCTGGAATTCACCCACCTTCTGGCGGGAGAAGAGGAGGAGGTTGTTAACGATATTCCCGCATCGCGCGCTCTCGTCCGCGATCATTCCAAGCTCACTCTCTATCTCCTTCGAATCTTCCGGAGACGGATTCCCCTTCGCGATCTTCTTCTTCAGCAGTTTCGAGTACGCCAGTATTCCCGCGAGAGGATTGTTAAGCTCATGCGCTACGCTGGCAGCAAGCTTTCCCAGGGAGGCCATCTTCTCAACCTGCACCATGTTCGACAGCGCCCTCCTCAGCTCGTCAGTCTTCTGTTCCACCCTCTGCTCGAGCGTCTGCGCCCATTCGGTCAGTTCGTCCCTCGCGCGTCCCAGCTCCTCGGTCATCGTGTTGAACGAGTCCGCGAGGTATCCGATCTCGTCGGAGGAGCGCACTTTTATCCTGTAATCCAGATTCCCTTTGGTTATCTCGTGGGTCCCCTCCGTCAGTTTCCTCACGGGTATGTTCACCATCAACCAGATGAATATTCCCGAGAAGAGGGTGACTGTTACGACCATGAGTGCGCCACCTAAATATGTGGTATGCTGAAGTTGCGACAGACCTGCGTCCATATCCTTGAGTGGCAGCATAACGTCGAGAACTCCGAGGACAGTCTGGCTCGCGGGATGTTCGTGACACGGCGCGTTATAGCACCCCGGTTCATTCTTAATCGGAGTTATGACGCCGAGGACGCGGTATCCTTTAGGAGACTGGAATATTCTCGTAAGGGCGGTGGTACCGTTGGCGTGCAAAGGCTTGCCAGGACTATGGCACACGTTGCACGCCTCTGCATTCACGTTCACATATTTGCCTATCTCACCATCAACAGTTGAGTAGGTTACCTCACCCCTCTTGTTGTAAATCCGTATCCTTTCTATTCCGGGCTCGGAGCCGAGCGTGTTGATGGTACGGTAAATATCCTCACGCCTGTTCTCGAGCATGGAGTAGTGCGTCGACCTCTTGATCAGGTCGCTTGTGCGGAGGGCCCAGTCGGTGGTCGTCGCCAGATACTTTTCCGCCTGCCATCTAACCGTGAAGACGGTGAAGATAGCGGTCGACGCGAGCATCACGAGAAGCACGATCACGAAGAGCCTGAACGCAAGATAATTCGTTAGTTTCATGTCACAGCCCTACCTAAGTTGGGGTCAATTATTATGCCGTGAGAAGCCTGGCGAATTTCGGCGAATGGCCCAAAATCAGCCGCTCTTTGAGGGTTGAACGGCAGCTCAAGCATGATCTGACCTCAAGTTCCGCGCCCACCGCACCTGAACGTGGCAGAATTCCGCGCGGCCCGCTATGCTCTCGTGGAGAGAATTTCCTGAATGAAGACAAGGTATTTTGAGGGACCGAGGAGATCCCTAAGATTTCGCGGACGCGCCCCGCCATCCATCAGCGTCACTCCGAGCGAGGATGGTCTGCCACCTATCTCTCCGATTATCTCGCTCCTTACTTCATCGAACCGGCCGGCAAACAACGATTCCGCCGCTGCAGAATCGAAACAGTCTCTTGCGACGTCTCCGTCCGAGTGCAAATCATTGAGCCACCCGGTTTCATACGGGTCGTCGGCCACCAGCCTTGCAGATTCCATAAGGGCCGGATTCGATGCTCTGATTCTTCCGCTTATCGGCGAATGAAGGACTAGTGTACCATCATCGCAGATCAGCCACGCGCACGGATTGTTCTTCAAGGCCGCGCTCCCCGTCTGCGGGAAAGCTACGTTCTTCACGCCGACCAGGAGATCCGCCGCGTAGTGGTCCACCCCTATCCTGTATCTCTCCTCGCCTAGACTCTTTATCCAGACGTGCCCGCGCGAATAAAGTCTGTCACTCGGAAGCCTCTTTGAGGCCGGCGAGGTAAACAGGTCATTCACCAGCTCAGCTACACTCCACTCCCTGGCACGAGGGCCCTTCTCTTCCCTACTGCTCCCAGAGACAGGCTTGCCACTTACTGGACGATCGGAGGCGGGTTTGGACCTTTGGCGCATAACCTGATCAAACGGACAATCATCGCATTCAAAGCCTCGGTCGCAAAGTTTGTAAGACACCAAGCCGGCTTCAGCCCAGATGCACTTGAGCTCTCCTTCCGGTATGATCTTGCTTATCATCTTGCTTCCTTCCATCACTCACCCGCCTCTGATAGCTATCTATTTCGACTGCATTCCAAATGAAGGCTCCATCCCTTTCAACTCGACATCGTTATCAGCCAGGATTACCTCGTAGCTTTCCGCTGCCGCAGTTGCCTTTGCATGCGCCTCTTCCGGAAACACCGCCAGGTTCTTTGCCGCCCAGGCGAACGCTCCGAACCCGACCGCAACTATCATCAACGTCACCGCTATTTCCATCGGACCCGGGAAATATCCCGAGCCGTAGTGGCGCTCGAGGGAGGTTATACTCACATTCATCCTATTAAGCACGAACCCTATCATGACCAGCAATTGACTGTAGAACAGGCCCCGTTTGCTCTCCCTGACTTTCGGGGACACGAGGAGTCCGATCGGAACGAGCACCCCGATGACCAATTCCGTCCAGTAGAGCACTCCCTCGAGGTTAAAAGTGAAAAGATATGATGCCAGCCGGTAGTTAATGATGTCTTCCACTTTCAGAACCAGGTAGATTGACAGAGCCACGGCAGTCACCTTTCCAAGCCTGGACAGAATCGGAAGTTCTATCTCACGATGGAAAGCACGGGAGCTGAAGAAAGACTCGATAGTCACCATCGCCGGCCCCACCGCTACCGCCGATGAGAAGAAAAGGAACGGGAGATTGCCGGAGTACCAAAGAGGGTACATCTTCTCGGGTATGATGAGATAGAGCGAACCAAGAGACGACTGGTGCAGGGTAGAGAGCATGACGCCCAGTATGACGAGCGGTGCTATCATACCGTGGACCACGTGGGCAGCTTTATGCATTTTGAACCGTTCGAAAAGCATCGGGCTGAATTCCAACGCAAGGACAGTTGTATAGAGCATCACGCACCACGCGACTTCGAACATTACGGAATGCGGGTTCCACATGACGAGCGGATGCCAGATGTTCCACGGCCTTCCCAGGTCAAAGAGGAGCGCGAACACCACCAATACGTATCCCAGAAACGCAGTCAACACGGACGGTCTGACGATCGCCTTATAATCATCAAGATGGAACACGTAAACGGCAGCAGCGACCACGAAGCCACCGGCAGCGAGCCCGACCCCGCACAGGACGTCAAATCCTATCCACAATCCCCAGGGAAAACTGTCGCTGAGGTGCGTGGCTGCCCCAAGTCCGAACAGAAACCGGATCACAGTGGAATAAAGGCCCGCGACCACAAGGACCAGAAACACCGATTTCCAAAAGGTCATGTGTCGGAACCATCGGACCACACTCGAAAGTAAAGGATTGCTATTCATTTTTTCTCCAGGGTTTTACTGATTGTTCTCGTGAGTGTCGTCTTGCGATCGGTCGCGCTTCATATCTCTCTCGTACTCCGCGACCTTCTTCTTCCTGTTCGTAAGCCACCAGAAGCCAGCCATCATCGTGCTTCCCCAGACGAAGTAGTCCGGAATCTTCTCCATGATGTCCATCGTGTACTGCGGCAGGGCCCGTTTCGGCAAGTTCGACGGGAATCCAAGCTTCGGGAAATCCACCCCCGCGAGATACATGGTTGAGGTCCCCCCAATCTCGGTAGTGCCAAAAACGTGGTGGACATAACCGCCCGGGTTATCGCCCACGCGTTTCCTCGCGATTTCGATCAAGTCGTCCCTGCATCCGAATATTCTGGCCTGTGCCGGGCATGCTTCCACGCAAGCAGGCTGCTTGCCCTCCTGCTGCCGGTCAAAGCACATGTCGCACTTGGTGACCTTCGGGTTGGCCTTGTTCCACTGGTACTTAGGTATCTGGAAGGGACATGCCTGCATGCAGTAGCGGCAACCTATGCATTTGTCTGCGTCGTAGACGACAGGGCCCTCTGCGGTCTTATGCAGTGCACCGACGGGGCACACCGAAGCGCATGTCGGGTCCTCGCAGTGCATGCAGAGACGCGGGACATAGGTGTCTCCGTACTGCTGCACGACGGTGTTCTTCTCGCATGTAAGTTCGTGGACATCGGTTTTGGGGAACCCCCATCTGTCGGCGCATGCCTCCTCGCACGACATGCACCCGACGCAAAGGGTCGTATCGACTAATATTC
This sequence comes from Bacteroidota bacterium, assembly GCA_021812985.1. Taxonomy (GTDB): domain Bacteria; phylum Bacteroidota; class Ignavibacteria; order Kryptoniales; family JAKASW01; genus JAKASW01. Next base: position 125,252 of record JAKAMG010000001.1, on the reverse strand, counting down.
CTGATTGCTTCTTCATCACGGTTCTCCTTTTTCAGTTAGCTGCTAAAAGTCCGTCTTGGCTTTTTTGTCAGACGCGAGGAAATCGTTCTCGAAATTCCGCCATATTTCCTGTGGAGAGTGTTCCATGACATCATTAACCGGTATGCCACCGTCCATGAGTGTCACCCCGGCGAGCGAAGGAGAACCAACAGGAGCGAGAGCGCGAACCTGTTCCGTGATGAAGTTTCTGAATCTCTTGATTTCGTCCCTGAGCCACAACGCGGCATCGTTGCCAATTGAGAGCTGTTTTATTTCCGTCGCGATGTCAGTCGGCTCAATCATCGCTATCCATCCCGCTCTGTATGGCTCACGCCTGACCGCCTCGGGCGAGTGCTTGAGCTCTTCGTTGAACGCTATTACCCTTCCTGACACCGGCGCGCGGAACGCCATCTCCTTCCCCTCCTGCCTCACGAGGAACAACTTGTCGCCCCGCTTGACATATTCGCCCGAAGAGACGAGGGCAATCTCGCCTACCGGACCAAGTATCTTCTGGACGAAGTCATCAAGGCCGACCCTCGTTGAGCCGTCGGGAAGGAGTTCGACCCACGTGTGCCCCTTGCCGAAGAAGTACCCCTTTGGTATGATGAATCTCGGTTTCTGAGCGAGCGTCGGGACTGGAGAAAGCGCTGCCTTTCTTTTGGCTGCGCGTTGGACGAAATAATCGGCGACTAAAAAAACAATTATCGTCGCAACCACAAATAACGCTACCATTTTTTACCTCCTGGTGTTTTGCAGAAAATCGCGGGAGTATTCCGAACCGACGATGCGTCTTAAGCGTATCCTTGGCTCCCCGAAAATCGAGGAGCGTTCAGTTTGCCGTACTCCTTTGACATCTTCTCATTCATATTTTTGTTCAAGCTTTCTTTCTAATAGAGATCAATACGCGTTCCAAACCAGGCAGAACCCGCTATTATTATTGACGGCATAACCATCAACGCTTCAATGAATTACGTCAGGGCTCCGACGGAGGGAGCCGCATACAATTGACCGTATGCGGCACACTGTTGAATGACTCTACAGCCAACTTGGGAAAGCTGTTGAATCTACTTATAGACGGGCTACTTATTGAGGGTTAACGCTGTTGCAAATCTCAGCACGACTTGCTGAATATTTCAGCGGATTTGGGGTGAGAGAGGCGCCAAGCCTAGTAGGTTGGCGCCGTGGATAATTAAATTTTAAACTAAAATTCTATCGGGAAGCACTTTGACTGTCACCGAATCTGATTTTGCATACATTCCATCACGATCTTCACGCCCGAGCTTGTACCGATCCTGGTCGCGCCGCTCCTGATCATCAGAAGCGCGTCCGCGAGCGTCCTGACCCCTCCCGAGGCTTTTACTCCGACAGAATCACCAACAACCCGCCGCATAAGAGCGACATCGTCGGCCGTCGCTCCTCCTTTGCTGAAACCTGTAGACGTCTTCACAAAATCGGCGCCGCTTCGCTTTGCTATCTCGCATGCCAACTTCTTCTCCTCGTCTGTTAGGAGACAAGTCTCAATGATAACCTTGACGTGCGCCTTCCCTGCATGCCCCACTTCAACGACCGAACGGATGTCTCGACCGACGTAATCGATATCTCCCGATTTCAACCGCCCGACGTTTATCACCATGTCAACCTCGGCGGCTCCGTTCGCGACAGCTTCCTTAGCCTCGCTCACCTTCGCTGCCGTGGTCGTGGCGCCGAGGGGAAAACCAATCGTAGCACACGCCTTGACATTCGTCCCGCGTAGCTTCTCCTTCACGAGACTAACGAAAGAAGGGTTCACGCAGACGCTTGCAAAGCCGTACTCGGAAGCCTCGCGGCAGAGGTTCTCTACCTCGGCGTTAGTGGCTTCAGGTTTCAATATAGTGTGGTCGATGAACGAAGCAAGCTCTTTCGGGGAAAGCTTCTTCTCGGTGCTCATTACTTCTCCTCTGCCGATTTGGTGATTCCTTCAAGGATGAATTTGTCTGAAGCTGACAGGCTGTCAGACGCCGGCGCTGCAACATACTTACTGAAATCCGGTCTGGACGAAAACACGCCGAACATCGGGACCGCCATCGCGTCGTCAAAGTTCAATGGATTAAGTCCCAGAATCAATTCCACAGTTCGGAGCATACTCAGCTGGTCATACCTGTCGTGTACCACCGCCCCGCGTTTCACGTAAGGTCCAATGGCGAGAGCTTCCGTTCTCGTCGCGTCTACATGGTCGGGTCCGTTCTGGGCGTCATCTTCCTCAACGAGTATGAGGCTGTTCTTCCAGATCGGGCTGTTGGCGATCGTCTCCACGATGAGTCCAAGCGAGATGTCGTTCTCGGCCACAAGCTGGTACGGGTTCTGGTAATTTCTGTTGAGCCCCCCGGTGTGATCGTTCGGGAGCCAGATATATTCGAACGGCACGACGTTACCGGATTTCAGTTGGTGGTCAAAATCCTCCTTCCAGTCCGTGAACCTGTGCAGATCTGAATACCAGAGGTCCCAGGTCCAGTAGCTGAACGAGTAATGGTACAGGAAGGTAGCAAAGGCTCTTCGAAACTTCACGTTCTCCTTCAATGCGTCGCCGAGAGCCGGGCCTCCCGTGAATATTCTGGAAAGTCCGTTGGTGAAGACGCTGTTCCCCAGAAGGGTAAACGCGTCCTGAGGCGTATTCGCTTTGCCATAGTACGACTGGACGAACTCGCTGAATTCGGCTCCGCGGTCGACCTCCCCCGCGAGGGCCATGCTGTTCGCGTAGAATTTGCGCGCCAGTTCGCTGTTTGCCCCGTAGAATTTGTCTATGACCTTGTAAGCGGCCGTCATGAGATAGTACGGTTCGCCAAAAATCTTGTAGTCGACCCCCTTGGCATCGAGGGCGTCCCATATATAGGTTTTCGAGAAGACCGCCGGGACCGTGCCAAACGGATAGCCTCTGTATCTCCCGCTGTACGCCGCATTCCCGAGCCATTCCAGGAAGGGGCTAGCATACCCGCTGGTCGTGAAGCTATGACCGAGCACGCTGATCTCGCCATCGGCGTAAAAATTATCGAGGTCCACGAAGTCAGTCGCAAGTTTATGGATGTTCGGGGTTACTCCCCTGCCGAAAATAGTAAGGCTTGAATCACCGTTTCCCCTGCCAAGATCTCCAAGCACCTGGTCGTAGGAACGATTTTCCTTTATGATATAGAACACGTGCTTGATCGGAAGCTTCAGCCCCTCGCTACCGCTGTAGACCGGTGATCCGTTCTCAACCTGCGTCGTCCATTCCTTCAGATTTTTCTCGACCGAACTTAGCGGAACAATTCCCGCCGTACCACGCAGAAGATTAAGCACATAATCTTCCCTGTGACCTTCGACGACCGGAGAAGGACCGTTCGGATTGGGACGCCTTGGAAGTATCCCCTTGGCGCTGAGAAAGTAGAGATTACTCTTGTCCGCGAGCACCTTGGTCGTGTACCATCCTGTCGGTATGTATCCGAGAAGCCTCCCGTCGGCCAGGTTGTATACTGCGACCGCGTTCAGTGTCGCCTCGCTTACATACAGGTTACCTCCGCTGACCGCACAGGATGTCGGGGAGACTCCTGAATTATATCCCTTCTTCCCAACGAAAATTCTCCGGACAACTCTCTCACTCTTTGCGTTAATCACGCTTATCTCGTCCGAAGTCGTGTTCACAACATACAGGTCACCGCCGTCAAGCAAGATGTCCGCGGGTGCAGTCCCGACCTCTATAGATTTCAATTCCCGAAAACGTGTATCGTAAACATTTACCTTGCCTTCACCCAGGACACTGACGAACAGCTTACCATCTGCGTACTGGACAGCGTAGGGGAAATAACCGACGACAGCGTCCCTGTCTATCCGCCCAGTCGTGAGGTTCAGGAGAGCTATCCCCCCCTTCACGTAGTGTCCGTTACCGAAAGGATCGCGGGGAGTGACGGAGGTATCGGTCGTGACGAGATAAAGGACTGCAAGATGATGCGCGTCGACCGGTGTGATACCGGCGGTGTAGCCGCGGAGCTTAAACACGCGCTTGAGCGAGAAATCCGGTCCAAACCTGTCGACGGTGGAGTCAAACCCGCCGCTAACGTATAGGTCGCCGTCCTTTCCGATGACAGCGCTCGGAAAGACATCATTCAACGCGAAGCTCTTCTCGATTTTCCCCTTAGCCGGGTCTATAATCGATATCCCCCGCGGCGTGAGAGAGTCTTCGGCCGGATTACCCGCGTTGGACTCGTAATAGCCCGTATTGAGGACGACCAGCTTCCCCTCATAGATGATGGCCTCGTAAGGGAAATGGCCGACCGGTATTTGCCGTCCCGCGGGGCTGATCCTCCAACCCGTCGGAAGCTCGACTTCATCCGACATTGAAGCGCGCGACTCAGCCTGCTTTTTCGCCACGTAGGCCTCGACTGACTTGTAGGAAGTACCCTTCGCATATTCCCACAATTGCCGGTTTAGCACGTTCTCGCTTCCCGGCTCGTCGAATTCCATCACGTTCTCCTTCCCCTTCGATCTGCTTACGAGGGCATCGTCATTGCTCTGAGCCAGAGCAACATTCATCAACAAGACCAGGGAGGACAAAAGTGACATCAAGGTTTTGATACTTCTCATTGTATGCTCCGTCATGTTTGCTTAAAGCCGTCCCAACGACTCCGCGGGTCGCGTCAGGGTCCGGTTATATTGACTCTAATTCCTTGCAGAAAGTTTCGCCTCCATGCAGTGTCCGAAACGGATCAGACTCACACTTGGCACAGTCTTCCGATTCTACTTTCCGTTCCACTGCGGCAGGGTGCCGGGCGTCCATGGAGCGCCGGACGCGCTCATCGACGACTCCAAGTTTCGCAGATCGACTTCTACCAGTCTCCTCAGAAGACCAAGCTGATGAGTGAACTCGTCACTCGCGATCTGGTACGACTCGACATCAGTCTGCGGAGGACGGTGGGTGGACATAGCTTCGTTCGACAGTATGTTCTCCACGCGTTCACTTATCGATATGGGTGTGTTCACGCTCAAGGCACGGAGTGTCTCATTCCCGCGCAGGCTTATGAGTATGGAATCGAGTTCCATCTTCATCGCGTTAACCTCCACCCTCAGAGTCTCGACGCTGGTGTCCGACTGATCCAGGGCTCTTCCGATTAGTGCCAGCCTGGGACCAAGTTCCCTCGCGGTCTGCAGCGCACCGTATACGGCGCCGTGAAGCCTTACGACCTTTCGCTGAAACGCTACAAGTTCGGACCGGACCTGAGGCGGCATCTTATCCTCCCCCGCGACGGTGACCATGAAGCGTTGCGGTGCGGATAGCTCTTCGGTCCTTCCATCGGCCACCTCGCAGAGAACGACGGAATAAGCACCAGGCATCACGAACGGTCCCGCCTCATCATCATTCCGAGAATGATTCTGCCTGACAATCATGCCGGGATATCTGAGATCCCAGGCCACACGGTGGAAACCGGAAGCGGTCGGACCCTCGAGCCTTCTCACGACATTCCCACTCTCATCCATCACCTTCAGCTCGACCCTCGGCATGGACTCCATCGCCTCTGCGGTCAGCTGCGAGTAGGTCGGATAATTCAACGTGCCTCCGCTCTTTTCGACGCTGCTTTCCTCAGCTTGCCTGATTTCCTTTTGAGTCCGGATGCTCTCCTTGAGATAGTAAGTGAAAGTGGCTCCGAATGGGGGATTGGGCGCCGTAAAATAAGACTCTCCTTGCGCCCCTTTTCCCACATCACCCAGCGGTTCTTTCAGCACATATTCAGCCGCATTCCTGACGGGGAAAAGCGACGCCGCATCCGACAGCATCGATTCATCCGCGGTCCTCAAAGGAGAATAATTGTCAAACACATAGAAACCTCTTCCGAATGTGGCTACCACCAAATCGCAGGACTCCTTCTGAATCGCGAGGTCGCGCACGGGAATTGTCGGGAAGTTGCCTTCCAGCCGCACCCATTTTTCGCCGCCATTGTTCGAAAAGAACAGGCCAAACTCCGTGCCGACAAAGAGAAGATTTGGGTCCTGATAATCCTGGGCGAACGCGAGGACTGGACCGTTGGCCGGCAAGTTTGAAGTTATTGATTTCCAGCTCCTACCCTGGTCGGTACTTCTCAGGAGATACGGCCTGAAGTCTCCGTTCTTGTGATTATCAAACGCAGCATAGACCGTATTTACATCATGCTTGGAAGCGGCGAGACGCGAGACATATGTCATTTCCGGTACGCCGGGGAACCTCTCGATCTTCCTCCACACCTTTCCGTCGTTATCGGTCACCTGAATGAGTCCATCGTCCGTTCCGACATATAAGAGCCCGCGCTTCAGCGGAGATTCGGAAATATTCGTGGTCGTTCCATAGAATGTCGTGGATGCATTCTTCGCGACGGCGTCCGGTCCCCAAACACGGTCAAGGATTTTCAACTTGTTCACGTCAATCTGACGCGTTAAGTCACCGCTGATCTCAGTCCAGCTGTCTCCCCGGTCAGTACTCTTGAACAGCTTGTTCGCGCCAAAGTAGACATCGTTGTGATCGAATGGACTGATCATGATGGGCGAATCCCACTGCCACCTTAGAGGAGGCTCGTCCTTCCCCTGCTGCGGCTGGATGCCGACCATCTGCCCAGTGCTCCTGTCGAAGCGCACAAGGCCTCCGTACTGACTCTCCGCATACACAGTATTAGGATCTACCGGGTCGACGCGTGACTGGAACCCATCGCCCTGGGCGGTGACAAACCAATCGGAGTTTACGATCCCGGACGCACTCATGGTCTGGGAGGGACCTCCGACGGAATTATTATCCTGCGTTCCACCATAGATGTAATAGAAGGGCTTTGAATTATCTACATCTACGTCATAGAACTGCGTTATGGGAAGATTGCTCTTGAAGTTCCACGTCTTTGCACGATCGTAAGTCTCATACAATCCACCGTCACATCCGACCAGGGAGTATTTCGGGTCGCGCGGATCTATGTACATGACGTGCGTGTCGACGTGCTTCCATTTCTCGTTCAAGTGGAGCATCGTCCTCCCGCCGTCATCCGAGTACATGAGGAAAGTCCCCATCAGATAGATCCTGTTCACGTCTTTGGGGTCGGCATAGATCGTCGCATAGTACATTGCGGTTTCATTGTAGCTGTTCATCTTCTGCCAGGTCTCTCCGAAATCGGTTGACCTGAATATGCCGCCCTGTCCTTCAGCGGCCTCGATTGTCGCGTAGACCACGTTGTGCTCTACAGGAGAAATCGCCATACCGATCTTGCCCATATCCGCGGAGGGGAGGCCGTTCGTCACCTTACGCCATGTCTCTCCTTCATCGGTAGACTTATAGATACCGCTTTCCGGGCCGCCATCTATGAATCCCCAGACGTGCCTCCGTCTCTCGTATGCGGACGCATACATCACGTTCGGATTTTCTGGATCCATCTCGACATCATTGACTCCGGTGTTCTCACTTATCTTGAGAACATTTTTCCACGTCTTACCGCCGTCTGTAGTTTTGAAAAGTCCGCGGTCACCTCCCGAATTCCAAAGAGGCCCCTGCGCGGCGGCAAAAACGACGTCAGGATTCCGAGGGTCGATGAGTATTTTGCCTATGTGCTCGGATGTCTTAAGCCCCATGTTCATCCAGTGCTTGCCGCCGTCGTCACTCCTGTAAATTCCATCACCGTAACCGACGCTTCTTTGGCTGTTAGCTTCCCCTGTCCCGACCCAAACGATGAAGGGATTATTTGGATCGATGGCAATCGCGCCTATCGAATAAACCGGCTCATGCTCGAACACTGGTGTCCATGACGTTCCATCGTTGTTTGTCTCCCACACTCCACCGGAGGCGGCACCGACATAATAGTGCGCCCGGTTGCGTGGGTCGACCGCAATAGCCACTATCCTCCCCGAAGTGACCGCGGGTCCGATCGCCCGCAGGGAAAGGCCGCTGAAAGTGGAAGGGGTCATGAGGGAATCGGAGTTCGATTTCTGGCCGGCAATTCCCCGAATGGAAACTGCCAGCAGCAGGTAGAAGAAGAGAACGAGTGAACGTTTCATCGTCTGGGATTCCTTATTTTCTGTGCAATTGAAGCTCTGTTGAGCAATATAGCGCATCGGGTCAAAAGCTATAAGGGGCAAAGAGTCCGACAATCAACAAATAAAAAGGGCGGCCGTGAAGCCGCCCCTTGAGCCAACAATAATATATTCCTGCTCTTGAACTTCTACTTCACTTCCTGAGAGGCAATTACATCGCCGCCTTGGGAGGTGCCGGCTGATCCGGCGAACCCGCGTTCTTCAGCGGGAAGTAGATGAGCACCAGGGCAAGGACGAGGAAGACAAGTAAACTTACCCCGAAGTTCGGATTAGCGAATATTGACGGCCACTTGATGTCGTAGAAGGCCAGGGCGGCAAAGACGAGCCCGGTCAAGGCTTCGCCCGCTATAAAGCCAGACGAGAGAAGTATGCCGGTATTTTCGACCCTCGCGCCCTGTGCTTCATTGTACTTCCGGCGTCTGACGAATATGTCGACTATTCCACGAATGAGCCCGCCAACGAATATTGCAGATACCGTCCCGAAGGGGAGGTACATTCCGACGAACACGAGCATCGGGCTTCTGACGCCGCTTATGATGAATCCGAACGCCATTATCATTCCGACTATGACGAGGGGCCACGCCATGTGTCCTCCGACGATTCCCTGCGCGAGGGCGGCCATCATGCCGGCCTGCGGTGCGGGAAGGTTTCTTCCGCCAAAGCCGATACCACCTTGATTGATGTCGCCCTGATTCAGAATCATAAGCGGCACGAACATCACGGCCGAACCGGCGAAGACACCAAGCAGATCGCCGACCTGCATTTTCCACGGCGTGCCGCCGAGCAGGTGTCCGACCTTAAGGTCTTGGAGCATCTCTCCTGCAACCGCAGCAGCGACGCAGACAACCGCCGCAACTCCAAGAACAGCCGCGACGCCCGTGATGCCTGTCTCGCCGAGTATCACCATAAGAACGGCGGCTATGAGGAGAGTAGATATCGTCAGACCGCTGACTGGGTTATTGCTCGACCCGATTATGCCGACCAGGTACCCTGAAACTGCGGCAAAGAAGAAGCCGGTGATGAGCATGACGACGGTGGCCGTCAAAGCCGCAGAGACGTTCTGTGCAAAGTAATTATAGATGAAGAAAGTGGCGATCCCGGCTAGTATGACTCCGCCTCCCACGTATCTGAAATCCATGTCGCGCTCGGTTCGAATTTCAACCTTCCCGCCAGAAGCCGCTTTCCTGACATCGCCGACCGCCCTCCCGAGTCCTACGCTCAGGCTCTTCCTCATCTTATAGAGCGTGTAAGCGGCGCTGAACAGCATTCCTCCGATCGCGATTGGGCGGACGAGCGTGAGCCATACCGAGTAGCTTAGTGCAATCCACGCGCTCTGTGATGCGTTGGCGGGGAGCGAAGTCGGGCCGACAAAGTAGAGAAGCAACGGCACGAAAAGTCCCCACGCGAGGACTCCGCCGCTGAAGTTAAGCGCGGCAAGCCGAGGGCCTATGATGTAGCCTACGCCGACGTAAGCTGGACTCACTCCGGGCGTTGTGATGAGAGCGCCGCCACCTGACTGCACTGCGGAGCTTCCGGTTCCGTTGTCCAGCGACAGCGAAAGAGGAGTGAACTTTATGAATCTCTCCCATGCTGCCGCGAAAAAGTTCAGCTGACCGAGGGCCTGTATTATGCCGCCAAGCCCCATCGCGCTGAAAAGATATTTGGCTCCCGTCCCGCCCGAGCGTCCCGCCTTGTGTATCTCAGAGGCGGCGACAGATTCGGGAAACGGCAGTTCCTTGTCTTCAACCATGACGCGGCGCAGTATGGTGACGAATAGAATCCCGAGCACGCTTCCGACGAACATGATCGCGGTCGCCTCGAGGTAGTGGCTGCTGTCGAAGTGCTTCCATATCCCCGCGATGTAAAAGGCAGGGATTGTGAAGACCGCCCCCGCGGCGATCGACTCGCCGATGGCTCCGACCGTTCTGGCGAAATTTTCCTCGAGAAGACTCCCCTTCATGAGGCGCAGGACTGCCATGCCGATAACGGCGGCGGGGTATGTCGCCGCGATAGTCATGCCTGCCTTCAAACCGAGGTACGCGTTTGCTGCGCCAAGAATGACGCACATGATCAATCCCAGCAAGAGCGCTCTGACGCTGAACTCCCTCATCGTGGTTTCAGCAGGCACATAGGTCTGGAAGCCCGTGCCGGGCGCCTGCTTGTTCTCAGCCATGGATTACTCCTTTCCCGAAGGGACACTCCGGTGTTTTGGTTTGAGGATTTCCTGATTGGTGATCGATTGAAAGACGAAGTTGTCCTGTCGCATCTATATTGACTGGCAGCACCGCGTAGTTATTAGTTCGGACATTGAATTGACTCGGAGAATATAAACCCCTGCCGCTGCAATATCAACGGTTTCGTATCTTTGAAACTTAACTCCCTGGCATTTATTTTAATGTTAATTGAGCGAGGCTCCTGAACGATTTTTCTCTGATAACACCAAAACTGGAAGGATTCTTCGGATGGAAAAAATCAAATTCGGCACCGATGGCTGGCGCGGCGTGATCGCGCAGGACTATACATTCAGCAATGTCTCCAGAGTCGCACTTGCCACGGGAAGGTTTTACAAGAAGCACAAGAGGGCGAGAAACGGCATACTAATCGGTTATGACACCAGGTTTCTCTCGGCCGAATTCGCAGAACGGGCCGCGCAGGTAATCGCCAACACCGGACTGAAGGTGACTTTATCCGACGGCTATTGCCCCACACCGGCACTCTCGCTGGCTATCCCGGAATACAAGGGGGCCGCAGGCGTCGTCATAACTGCCAGCCACAATCCGTCGAAGTACAACGGCTTCAAGCTCAAGGCGGACTTCGGCGGACCGGAGGATGTGGAGATCGTCAATAAGGTCGAGCGTGAAGCGAACAAAACATCTGAGAAGGCTCTGTCCGTAGTCAAGAAAAGCTTCGAGGAGCTAAGCAAGAAAGGAATGATCAGGAAAGCGAACCTGCGCCAGCTTTACATAGACGACTTGAAGAAGAAGATAGACGTGGCGGCAATCAAGAGCGCGAGGCTCAGGATCGCACATGATGCCATGTACGGCGCCGGACAGGGAATCCTCCAGCAAATAATCGAGGACGCGGTGGTTATACACAACGAATTCAATCCCTCGTTTGGGGGCGAACACCCGGAACCTATCGCGTCACACATCCCGGAGCTTATGAAATTTGTCCCGCAAGGGAATTACAACGTCGGTCTCGCGACTGACGGCGACGCCGACAGGATCGGGGCCGTCGACGAACATGGGAACTTCGTCGGACCGCAGGAAGTCTACGCGCTTCTTCTGAAGTATCTCTACGAAACCAAGGGAATGAGGGGAGAAGTCGTCAAGACGGTATCAGTCGGGGAAATGCCGGACAAGCTCGCGAAGATATACAATCTTCCGCTGACCGAACTCCCCGTAGGTTTCAAGCACGTCGCATCGCTCATGGTTTCCAGAGACGTCCTCATCGGAGGCGAAGAAAGCGGGGGCGTCGGGTTGAAGGGACATATACCTGAGCGCGACGGACTCTTCCTCGGCCTCACGCTTTGCGAGATGATGGTGAAGCGTGGACGAACTCTCGGTGAGCTGGTGAAAGAACTCTTCGATCAGGTCGGACCGCACGTGTACCGGAGGATTGACGTCCGCACCACGGAGAAGTACAAGCAGAAAGTGCTGGCCAGGCTGAAGAAGGGGCTGAAAGATGTCGCCGGACACAGGATTGACCACGTTCTTAAGATCGACGGTTACAAGTACTTCTTTGCAGACGGCGGGTGGATGCTCGTCCGTGCTTCTGGCACGGAGCCGCTCATTCGTTATTACTGCGAGGCTGATTCAAAGGAAAAGGTCGACAGGATTCTCGAAGCTATCACAAACCTGTAATCTCAATACCGGGGCGCGGGAGCCTGCACTCGCACGACTCGCGCCCCTAATTTCCCTCCCTTCCCTCCACCCGCCGGAAACCTAAATCAACCTCTTCGGTGTTTAGAAAGAGATAACCAGGAGCTACTAATGTTCGATACTTTCGATTTATTCATAGATCAAATGCGCAAAGAAGTGAAGTCACTCGGAGCGAGAGAACTCAGGACTCCCGAGGAGGTGGACGAGGTGATTAAGCTGAGCGGCACGACGCTGGTCTTCGTGAATTCCACGTGTGGGTGTGCCGGCGGGATAGCAAGGCCCGCCCTCTCCTTGGCGCTGAAGGATAGCAAGCTTCCCGACCGCGTTGCCACGGTTTTCGCGGGACAAGACAGAGAGGCGACCGATCGCGCGAGAAGCTACTTCACCAACCAGCCCCCCTCATCCCCATCCTTCGCACTGATGAAGGAAGGAACGCTCGTCAGAATGATACCACGGAGCGAGATTGAGGGGAGGGTACCTGAGGCGGTGGCCAGGCTGCTTGCCGAAACTTTCGAGGAGTTCTGCTGAGCGCGGTTAGCCTGCCTCCCGAGGTGGCTTCACCCCCGTGAGCCCGACGAACTAGAGCGTAAGTGAAAGAGAGGAACGCCTGACCACCGGCCAGGGTGAAGTTTACTTCGTCTCTGACTCGCCGTCGATCTCGCTTTCAATCCCCGGTTTCTTTTCACCGAAGAACCTTATGTACAAATAAAGGTTGGCGAGCATGATCGCACCGTAGGCGAAGAACGGGATCTCGAAAAGTGCTGTGTCCATGAGGTAGCCGCTCAAACCGGTGCCGGTCGAGGAGGCCGCGAGTCGGGCCACCTGGTTTATTCCAAGCGCTCGCCCCATCTCCTCTTCGTCAACCCGCTTCGTGAGCTCAGACTGCTGGATAGGGAGGGCCGCCACCCTCAGGGCGGGGCCGATGATATAGATGAAGATTGAGAACGGCAGGAACCTGATAATCGGAAAGAGCACGAAGAGTATTGTCCCGAGTCCCCGCGTGAAGACTATGCTCTTCACGAATCCAAAGTATTTTTCGAGGAGCGGCGCGCCCAATATGGCAAACGAACCGAGCGCCCCGCTGGCGAACGCGTATTCGGACATCTGGTTTTTAGGAACATGGTACACGAGGACGAAGAATGGTATCAAAAAGGGGACAATTAAACCCTGGGAGAAGCCGTTCAGCATACCGGTCAATGTAAACTTGCCGATAGTTGACTTCGTTTTAAGCTTCCCTATTTTCCCTTTCGCTTCCGGCACTTTCAGGAACCACAAGCCGGGCACACCCAGCGCTGAGATTACGGCCGACGCAAGGAATATGTCATGGACATTGAAAGCCTTTGAGAGGAGGGCCCCGAGGGCGGCCGTGACACCGGAAAGGAACGTGAAGACGGAGAAATATTTCGTCCGCTTGTCGTTGGGGGCGAGGTTTGCTAACACCGCGCTCTGGATAGGCTGGACCGCTCCCCCAATCCCCCCTCCCGCGAGCGATCCTGTCGCTGAGTAGCCGCCCAGCATCGCCGCCGGCACGATGATCCACAGACTTGGAGAGAGATAAACCAGGATGGCGCTGAGCGGAAGGAGCGCACTCGCGATGATAAGCGTCCCGCGCTTGCCCCAAACGTCAGTTGTGATCCCGGAAAAGAATCCGAGCACAGCCGTGGCTATCGTGGCCGAGACGTATATCAGCCCTATCACGAACGCGCCATAGCGCAAGGTTGTCAGGATGTAATATGGGAATGCGACGTTGATCATCCCTGCTGCTATGCTCCTGGCAAACCGTGAAACGGCAAGAAGGAGGACGCCCCTTGTTTTATCTCTGTCTGCTTGTGCTGCTCTGTACACTCGTGGGTGGGATTTAGAGCGGGGCCGGGATGCCGTCCGGCTCCGCATCTTGTTTCACTATATTCGCTTGAATCTCGCCTGGAAGAAGCGGAGATGTTTGGGCTCATAAACCATTTTCAAGCCCTTCACCTTCTTACGGTTCTCGTAGACCTCGAGTATGGATTCCGCGGTCACATCCATGTGCGCCTGGGTGTACACGCGGCGCGGGATTGTCACACGAACCAGCTCCAGCTTCGGTCTTCTGTTTTCGCCAGTCTTCGGGTCACGACCCGCGGAAACAATCCCACGCTCCATGGTCCTGACTCCCGAGTCGAGGTATATCTCAGCCGCGAGAGTCTGGGCGGGATATTTTTCCTGCGGAATATGTTCGAGTATCTTCTTGGCATCGAGGAACACAGCGTGTCCCCCAATGGGCTTTACTATTGGCACGTCCCAATCGAGAAGTTTCTGTCCGAGATACTCGACTTGTCCAATCCTCGATCGTATGTAATCTTCCTTCGTCATTTCCTCCATGCCTCTCGCCATCGCTTCCATGTCGCGCCCGGCCAAACCGCCGTAAGTATGGAGTCCTTCGAAAACCACCACCATGTTTCTCGCCTCGTCGAAGACATCCCGATCGTTTATCGCCAAGAACCCACCGATGTTGACGAGTAGGTCTTTTTTGCCGCTCATCGTGGCTCCGTCTGTATACGAGCACATCTCTTTGAGAATCGCGGCCACGGATTTCTTTTCGTATCCTTTTTCGCGCATCTTAACGAAGTATGCGTTTTCAACCGCCCTGGTCGCGTCGAGTATCACTCTGATGCCATGTTTGGCTGTCAATTTCCTGACGGCCTTAAGATTTTCCATCGAGACCGGTTGTCCGCCCGCCATGTTCACCGTCGCGGCTACGCTGATGTAAGGGATCTTCTTCGCGCCGACCTTCTTTATCAGGTCCTCCAGCTTCTGAAGATCCACGTTACCCTTGAAGGGGTGCAGGCTTTCCGGATCGTGAGCCTCGTCAATGATCACGTCCACGAACATCCCGCCCGCCCTCTCCTGGTGCTCGCGGGTGGTCGTGAAGTACATATTACCCGGGACATAATCTCCAGGCCTGATCAGTATCTGCGAGATGATATGCTCGGCGCCTCGTCCCTGATGTGTTGGGACCAGGTACTTATAGCCGTAGTACTTCTGCATATTCGACTCGAGATAATAGAAATTCTTGCTTCCGGCGTATGCCTCGTCACCCAGCATCATACCGGCCCACTGATAATCGCTCATCGCGTTTGTACCGCTGTCCGTGAGTAAGTCGATGTAAACATCTTCCGAACGAAGAAGAAACGTGTTGTAACCCGCCTCTTCGATCGCCGCCATCCGATGTTGTCGGGTGGTAGTCTTCAGGGGCTCGACGACCTTTATTTTGAAAGGCTCGGCCCAGCTGCGTCGCGTTGGTTTTGGATATTTCATTTTAGGTACCTCTCCCTTTAAGCGGGATGTTTGGTTTGGTTGGACATTTAATTAGGAAATTTATCGGCTCCGACTCATACTTTCAACGTCAATAGCGCTCTGTTTTTCGCGTCGATTCGTTCGTATGAATTGTTAAATTATAGCCATGACGACTCTGTTTCCAGCAGTTGAGCGGAGACTTTCCGGATGGACATGAAGCACCTTTCGCTTTTGCGGAATCCGTTCAACCATGAAGCCCTCGAAATCAGGGAGACACCCGGCGGCACTTTTCTCGCCGGAAGTGAAAGCGGCGAGCTTTTCAGGATAAAGGACGGAATCCCCGTATTCATAGACACTGACAAGCTGACCGAGGCGGACGCGAAGAGCCGCCGCTTCTACGACATCCTCTCCCCCTTCTACGAATTTACCCAGTCCATATACTTCCGCGTGAAAGGGGGCGAGGCGGAATCAAGAAACGAGTATCTCAGATTCGTCGACGTCCGCCCGGGAGACAAGGTACTTGAGGTATCAATCGGAAACGGAGTGAATGTCCGGTACCTTCCCCGAACCGCGGAATACTTCGGGATAGACGTCTCCTGGGGACAGCTCAAGAGATGCCTAGCCAGCGGCAGCAGATACGGATTTGATGTCGAAGTGTACCAGGGAGAGGCCGAGCGGCTTCCATTTCGCGATGAAGCTTTCGACGTGGTGTTCAACGTCGGCTCGATAAACTACTTCGAAGACAAGGCGAAGGCGATCGATGAGATGTTCAGGGTAGCGAAGCCTGGCGCGAGAATGATGATCGCCGACGAGACAGAGAAGGCCGCACGTTCACACAATAAGCTTCCGATCTACCGCGGCTTCTTCAACTCCTCAGAGCCGTCGTCCAGGTCCCCGAGGGATTACCTGCCCAAAGAGGCGGAGGGGGTAAAGCTTACTGAAATAAGGGACGGGCTCTACTTCTGTCTGCAATTCAGAAAGGGGAAATAGCCCTCGCCGAGGCTACGCGCTGTGTATTTCACGCCTCTAGACCCAGGATCGCGAGGCATCCGGAGAAGGCCCATCTTTAAAGTTCCAGTCCCATCATGGCGAGCGCGGCTCTCGTCTCATTGTAGCTTCTGTGGTTAATTGATCTGAGGCCAAGCCCCGCCGCCACGCGGGCGAACATTGCGCGATCGTCCACGTACACTGAGTCGCCCGGCAATACCTGCGCGACATCCAGAGCTATCCTGTAGATATCCCTGTCAGGTTTTCTGAAGTGCACGAAACAAGACGAGACAAAGAAGTCGATGAACTCGGCGAGTCGGAAGGTCCTGATCCTGTATTCGTTTACCTCGCGCCCCTCGTTGCTGATCACGCCGATCTTGAGATCATATTTTTGCTTTAGCTCTCTTACCATGTCTATCATGTCAGGGAACGGTTTGGACTGCGCGAATATGAACTCCCTGAAATCATCGTGGGAGAATTCCCTCTTTTCATAGAACACAATCCTGTCGAGATACTCATTGAGGCTCAGCTTTCCGGACTCGTACGTGTCATACGTCAAGTGATGGCGTTCGTTTAGCTCTTCGAAGTCGAGTCCGAAACTCTCCGCCGCCGCTTTGCGCGAGTTATGATCCCACCCATTGGTAAGGAGTACCCCTCCTATATCGAGGAAGAGCGTCGATGGTCTCTTAGTCTCCTGCATGGTTCTCCTCAATTTCAGTTCCGACGATGAGCACCTCTCTTACATGTCACTTCTTCGGCAAGTCAGAGATCGCTTTTTGAAGCCGTGAGAGACCTGCGGCAACGTCTTTGCCGAGATCTATTCGTATGGCGCGCCTTTGGTGTTTCTTTAAGGCCTCAAGATCACCAAATGCCTGGGCCCTCTTAAAGACTGAGAAGCTGTAAGGCTGTCCCGGAAGCTGGGCATCGGCGAGGTCACCAGCCGTAAGCTGAATGAACAGCCCGGTGTTGGGTCCTCCCTTGTGATACTGCCCCGTTGAGTGCAGGAACCTTGGTCCGTAGCCGAAAGTCGTGGTGACGCGTAGGCGCTGCTGGACCAGGGCGCGGACGGTTTCCATCTGTTCGTCTGTTCTTCCGCTCAATGGGAGATACCCAAGGAAAGCGACATAGTCACCCTCGCCTGCAAGGTTCAGGAATGATCTCATAGCTTCGGCGAGCGTACTTCCCCTGACCTCTCCGAAGACTCTTACCCCATCGTCCGTCACAGCCGGAGATTCTTCAGGAAGCTTGCCTGTTGAACGCACCTCGGCAAGGAGCCGGTTAGTGTTGTCTTTGCTCTCCTGGACATTCGGCTGGTCGAACGGATTTATTCCAATTACCGCGCCGGCGACCGCGGTAGCGATTTCCCACCTGAAAAACTCCTGGGCAAGATCGAATTCGTCTTCAAGCTCGACGGTGACCGTTGGGTGCCCTGCATCGTGCAGTTTCATCAGACGGCCGTCAACATCGGCGTCCGCCTCAGATCTGAACTTCATTCGAACGAAAAGTCTATCCTTTCCATAGGCAGCTGATTCGAGAAGAGGCTCATCGCTGACAGGGAGTATCCCTTTCCCCTCTTTGCCGGTGCTCTCTGCAATCAGCTGTTCGAGCCACAGTCCGAGAGTGGCTATCTTCTTCGAAACGACAAACGTCACCTTGTCTCTTCCCTTCAGAGCGAGCTCCCCCATCGCCGCGCCAAGGGCGAGGCCGGGATTCAGTTCGGCCGGGACACAGGAATCGCACGCATGGGACATCCGGAGCGCCCGCGCGAGGAACTCCCTGACGTCGATGCCGTAAAGGACGGCCGGGACAAGCCCGAAGTATGACAGCGCGGAATAGCGCCCTCCTATGTCAGAAAAGTTCAGGAATATTCTCCTGAAGTGTCTCTCTTTCCCGATGTCGATGAGCTTTGAGCCGGGATCCGTGATGGCAACGAAATTATCCCCAGCTTTCGCCCCCCTGATCGACTTGACCCTGTCGTAGAAATAGTCTCCAAAGGCATTAGGCTCCGCCGTCGTCCCTGATTTGCTCGCTACGATGAAAAGCGTTTCTGCAAGCGGGACCTCCCTCTCTATCTTCAGAATCGTCGCGGGATCTGTAGTATCCAGCACGGTGAGCGGTATTCCTCCTTCAGTCTGTTTGAAGGATTCCTGCAGGACGAGAGGCGCCAGGCTGCTCCCGCCCATTCCCATGTGAACAGCGTGCTTGAATCCTGCCTTCTTCACTTCCGCAGCAAAGCCGTTAAGATCCTCCATGACCTCTTCTATCTTATCTGCCACGTGGAGCCAGCCGAGCGAGTTTTTGATTATCCTTACATTCGGATCGTCGTCCTTCCAGAGCGAGGCATCTTTCATCCACAAACGAGGAATGAAGTTCTCCTTTTTCAGGAGAGCCACGCGATCTCTGACATCCTTTTCGAACGAGCCGAGTGAAAACCTCTGCGAATCAACCGGCTCCTTCAGGGCCGCACCGCGTTTCGCCGCAAGGGCCTTCATGAGCGAATCAAAATCGGATTCGAATTTCCGTATTCCTTCCTCTTCGAGACCCCTGGCGATACTTTCTATATCCACGCCCAGCTTGGGGAGGTGCTCCATCACATTCTTCGCGGCGCTCATGTCTACGCCGAGTCTCGCGGCTGGGTTGCCATGGTCTCTATAAGCGTTCATCGTCTCGAGCGGGAGGGTGTTTATCGTATCGGTCCCGATCAAAGCCTCCACATACTTCACGTCACTGTAAGCAGGATTCTTGGTGCTTGTGCTGGCCCAGAGAAGCCTCTGAGGCCTGGCCCCTTTCGAAGCCAGCTTCCTGAACCTGTCGCTCGCCAGAAGAGCGCTAAACGCCTCGTACGCGAGTTTTGCGCTCGCGATTGCGACCTGACCGCGTGCGGAAGCGGCCCTGGCCGCGTCGGTCTCACCCATAGCTTCTTTCTCTTCCAGTAATTTGTCCACCGCGCTGTCTATCCTGCTTAGAAAGAAACTCGCGACGGAGGAGACGCTTCCAATGCCGAGCCCTTTCTCAAGCCTTGACTCGAGTCCCGCGAGGTACGCCTCGGCAACTTCTGTGTAGCGCCTGACGCTGAAGAGAAGCGTAACGTTAACGTTGATGCCTTCAGAAATCAGGTCGCGCACCGCGTTCACCCCTTCAGTTGTCCCGGGGACCTTTATATAAACATTAGGGCGATTTACGGCCTGCCAGAGCTCACGCGCCTCCCGAACCGTCCTCTCCGAATCGCGTGCCAGTTTGGGAGAAACTTCCAGGCTGACATATCCGTCCCCCCCTTTTGTGCGCTCGTAGATTGGGAGAAAAGAGTCCGCGGCCCTGCGGATATCTTCAATGACCAATTCCCTGTAAATCCCTTCGACGCTCTTCCCCTCCAGCGCCATGGCACGGACAGAATCGTCATAGTCATGACTTCCGGATATTGCCTTTTCGAAGATTGAGGGATTAGATGTGACTCCGGTTATTCCATCGTCACTAATTCGCTGTGAGAGCTCACCGGATGCCAACATTCCCCGTCGGATGAAATCCATCCAGACGCTTTGACCGAGTTTTTCAAGATTTATGAGCTGATTTGTTTTCATTTGTCCTTCCCCTTGTCATCTAACAATGCTACCTTCGCCAGCCGGCGCCGATGTCTCTCAGCTCCGGAAAATGACGCGTTCAGAAACACCTTAACGATCTCCCAGGCGAGTTCGCCCCCTATCACTCTCCCTCCGAGGCAAATCACGTTGATGTCATCGTCTTCAACTCCCTGGTGGGCGGAAAACGTGTCATGGATCAGCGCCCCTCGCACCCCCTTGACTTTATTCACCACCACCGACGCGCCGACTCCGCTCCCGCAGACCGCAATGCCCCTATCTACCTCACCGGCCGCAATCGCTTTGCCAAGTGGTACGACGTAGTCGGGATAGTCATCATCGTTGTCAAGCTTCGTCGCGCCAAAGTCCACCACCTGATGGTTCAGACTCCTCAGGCGCTCCGTCAATTCCCTTTTAAGTCCGAATCCGCCGTGGTCACAGGCTATCCCGATCCGCATTTAACACGCTCCTTCATGATTTCGTGGGGGCTTTCTCAAGCCTCTGTGATGTGAACTCTACTAATGTAACAAAAAAACTCCAATTGAAGTTTTGACATCGGCAGAAAATGCTCAAGGGGCCGGCCTAAAGGCGTGTTGCGCTTGGGGGAGACAAAGGGATGGGACAAACTCAAACGAAGCACGTTCGAGTACAAAGCGGGTGCGTCTGCTCGGACGAACGGCGAGGAGGAATTCCGGGGATTTATTCTTTCCCGGAGCGCTTACCATGCATTCGCCGAGTTCCGGCACACATTGGGTCTAAGTCATGTCCACTCATGCCCCGTCGCTCTGTATTCATGACCGCAACCCGGACAAAACCTGGCTGTTGGATAATAGATTGGTTCATGGCACTCCGGGCACTGCTCCAGATATCTTCTTCCGCATCGACGGCAGTACGTCGAACCCGGATCGAGCTCTTCAAAGTACCCACAGGAAGGACAGAGCCCGAACTTGTCATTTTCTTTCATGCTGATTCCAGATAGAATTTCACTTAACTCTATATCATTGCAGTTAAGTGCTTCTGCTGAAATCCCTGCTATTTCAACCAGCCGGATGGAAAGATTCGCCGTGCGACCCGACAACGAAGTTAATTTTGTACCCGGAGAGAACCGTTGCATGAGGTGAGCGTCTCTGCCGGTTCAGGAAGAGCGCCGATGGAGCTGACAGGAAAGACTCTGCCCGACCCGATTGTCAGCGTCAGGAGAGGAGGTAAGGCCTTTCCTTGTGGAGCTTTATTATGAGTTCTCCGAAGAGTGTGTTGGCCCAGGCAAACCAGCTCCTCGTGAACTTCTTTGGATTGTCCTTGTCGAAGGACTCATGCATAAAGCCCGTACCAGCGCTTGCCTTGACCAGAGTGGAAAGGCAAGTGGATATCTCGGTGTCATCCCGGCTCGTAAGCGCGCGCATGATTATTCCTATCGGCCAGATTTTACCCGGTCCGGTATGTGGACTCCCTATACCGGAGCCGGCCTTGCCGGTGAAATAATATGGATCATTTCCGCTAAAGAGATACGCCCGAGTATCCTGGTAAACCTGGTCATCTTCAGGAACGCATCCGAGATAGGGAAGCGAAAGAAGGCTGGGTGCGTTCGCGTCATCCATGAATAGCCTGTCTCCGAATCCGTCCACTTCGTAAGAGAAGATATTCCCGTAATCAAGATGACTGGAGATCGCGTATCGCTGGACCGCCTGGTACACCTCATCGGCCAGGGAGGAGCATTCACCCGCAAATTCTTTGTCATGCACGATCTCGTTGAACATGTCGGAGAGTTGCCTCAGGACAGTCACCGCGAACAGGTTCGAAGGAATGAGGAACGGGAAGATGGTCGCGTCATCGGAAGGGCGGAAGATGGAGACTATCAGCCCGACAGGCTTAATGGGATTCCCGTATCCACCACCAGGCACTGTATCTGTCTGCACGGCGGTAAGTCTCTGGAACTTGTAAGGGCCCGGCCCGTCCTTTCGCTGCTGCTCCCTGAAGGTCTTCACGACGAGTTTCATCGCCGACTGCCATTTATCGTCAAAGCAGGAGACATCCCCCGTCTCTTTCCAATAGCCGTGAGCGAGCCTTATCGGATAACAGAGGGAATCGACCTCCCATTTCCTCTCGTGAAGACCCGGCTTCATTGCCGTCAGGTCCTTGTCCCATTCGCTACCAGTAGGTCCGTAGTTGAACGCGTTCGCGTACGGGTCGAGGAGAATGCATTTCACCTGTCTGTTTATGACGCCGGCGATCAGCTCCTTGAGCTTGTCGTCCTTGTTTACGAGCGGAAGATAGGGCCACACCTGCGCACTTGAATCGCGCAGCCACATCGCGTCAATGTCTCCTGTGATGACGAAGGTATCAGGCCTTCCGTCAATCTTCCCGAAGCGGACGGTCGTATCGAGCGTATTTGGATAGCAGTTCCCGAAAATCCAGGCGAGCTCCCTGTTTCCAATTGAAGCCTGAACGGTTGAGATTTCGTCATCGACAGCCTGGCTCACGAATTTCCTCTTCGCAGCGGGAGGTCTTTTACTCGCGAAGCCGGCATCCGCAGCGGAGAGCACTCCGGCGCTGAGCCCGCCGTTGCTAAGAATGGAATAGCCTGCAACCGCAAGGCCTGTCGTCTTCAGGAAGTCTCTTCTTGTCGCCATTCGAATTTCCGGATATTTTACTTCGGTGAATTGATTTGCCGGCAGTACGAATCGAATAGCCGCAGTGCCGCTCGCCGGTCTGGCTTTTCTAACGAAACTGCGGCAGCCGAACCGCCTACTTCCCCATCACAACTTCGACCTGATTCTCTGTACCCGCAGGCTGAGCGGGGACTGGTCCCTTCACTGGTTTGCCGTTGAGAAGAATCGACTTGACACCCTTTTCGACATGGTCAGGATTGCTCACCCTGATATTATACCTCGCTCCCCTCCACTTCCTGACAACCTCAAAGCCGTTCCACTCAGCAGGTATAGCGGGATCGATTGTGAGTCCCTCATAACCGGGGCGGATGCCAAGTATATATTTGGTGGCAGCGGTATAATTCCAGCCGCCGCTCCCGGTCAACCAGGGATGGCGTGCGCGGCCGTACGCCGTATGATCTCTACCCATGATGAACTGGCAGTAGACATACGGTTCAGCCTGACGGACCTCGATGATATCGTTCTGATTGTACGGAAGGAGGGCGTCATACAGCTTCATCGCCATGTTTCCCCTCCCTATCTTGCATTCCGCGATAACCGCCCAGGGATTGGGGTGACTGAAAATCGAGCCATTCTCCTTTATTCCCTTGTACACTCGAGTGACATACCCGATATCGTCATTGGGTTCGGAATAGCTCGGCCAGTTCAGATGAATGCCGTAGGGAGAGGCCAAGTACTTATGGACGGCATCCATTGCGCTCTTGGCCCTTTCAGGTGCCGCCGCGCCGGACATACCGGCCCAGCTGTTGCTCTCGAGAAAGATTTTACCCTCCTCGTTGTCCTTGACTCCTATCTTTATTCCGGCGCGCGTGACGCCACGGGCGTACCATTCCCCGTCCCAAAGTTCCCGCTCGACCGACTCGCGGACCGCTTCGGACAATTTGGAATAATCCTGCACCTCGTTCTCATAGCCGAGCATTTCTGCGGCTTCAATGAAATAGCGGAGTGCCCAGTAGTGCATGAAAGAAACCATGGCGCTCTGGCCTCCGCCGAGATTCAGACAATCGTTCCAATCTGCCCTAAGCCCCAGACATATGCCGTTTCTTGCCGTTTGCTCGGCGGTGAAATCGAGCGCCCGTTTCAGGTGCTCATAGACTGTTGCGCTTCCCTTGTCGGCAAAGGGCACTTCCTCTTTAAAGAACTCGAGGTCTCCCGTTTCCATGACGTACTCACATACTGAACCTACAATCCATAGCGCGTCGTCGGAGCAGACGTCGGCCATACCGTGGATAATGGACTCTGGACTGGGAGTAGGAACCACCGTCGGGAGTTTCACGCCAGGAAGCCTGTCCTCCTTTGGCTTGAACACATCCGGATCGAAGAGATGGAGGCCATATCCTTTACTCACCTGACCATGCAGTATCTCTCTGATTCTCTCCTTCACCTTGACTGGATTGGTGTGCGGAACAGCCATGACGTCCTGTGAAGTGTCCCTATAACCGAGTCCCACCCGGCCGCCGACCTCGATAAACGACGCGAATCTGGACCATACGACGCATGTCTCAGCCTGGTACAGCGTCCAGGTGTTCACCATGGTATTCATCCCATCGCTCGGGGTCTTGCACTGAAAGACGGAGGTTTTTTCGTCCCAGTATTTCCTTATCCCTTCGAATGCAGAATCGACGTTCTTCAGGTCTGAATACTTCTTCTTGGTTGCGAGCCCTTTATCATCCCGCCCTCCGACTCCGAGCATAAAGATCAGCCGCGTCGACTCGCCAGGCTTTAGAGTGAGCTTCTTGTGAAGAGCTCCGCAGTGGTTCCCGCCAAGCTCCGTGCTGTTCGAACAGCTTCCACGTTCCACAGCCGCGGGATTCGTCTCGGTGCGGTAAGTGCCAATGAATGAGTCTCTCACGCAATCGTAACTGTCCGGCTCGAAACTGGACGCGAAGAAGTGAAAGGTCCAAGGTTCATAGAAGAAGTCGTATTCTATCACGCCCTTTTTGTAGTTCGTGCCGCTGGCATAGAGACTCATTTGCAGGTTCTGATTGTCGATCTCTATGTGGTGGAACGAAAACTCGACATAGGAGAAAACGCTGAGCTTCCTCGGCTTCCCACTCTTGTTCCTGATAGACACGTCCCAAAGCTCGACATCATCGTCGACGGGTATGAACATCTTCTGTTCGGCGTCTATGCCGTTGTAATCGCACTGGAACCTTGAATAGGAGAGCCCGTGGCGGCAAACGTATTTCGCCTTCCCGTCGGACGCAGAGTCCGAACTAAATTCCTTGCCGACCGGCTGCCATGAGACTGACCAGAATTCGCCTGTCTCGTCGTCCCTTATGTAGACGTAGTGACCCGGCCTGTCAAGCGGCACTCCGTTTTGCCTGAACCTTGTTATCCTGTGGTGCTCTGTCGATTTGTAGAACGTATATCCGCCGGCATTGTGCGAAATCACCGTGCAGAGGTCCTTCACTCCGAGATAATTGGTCCAGGAAACCGGAACGTCCGGTCGTTCTATTACATATTCTCTGTTCTTGTCGTCAAAGTAGCCGTAACGCATGTGTAATTTCTCAGCTGTAAATTTTAATTCTTGAAATACGAATCGTTCTCATGCCAACCTACTCCTGCTGAACGGGAATTGCCGGTGAAACTTCCTCCTCGACTTCCCTGAACGGAACGAGCCAGGTGACGAGGAAAGAAGGGATCGTAGCGATCAAAACCCAGATGAAGAAGTGCCTGTAGCCAAGGTAATCGCTTATGAACCCGCTCAGGGCGGATGGTATCATGAGCCCAAGGTTCATGACTCCGGTGGCGAAGGCATAGTGTGCCATCTTGTATTTGCCCGGGGCGATCTGCTGCATCATATAGAGTGTCAGTCCCACGAAGCCGAAGCCATAGCCGAAATACTCGAAGACGACGGCGGTCCCGATGGTAACCAGGCTCGTGGGAGTCGCGATGGCAAGGAAAGTATATACGGCGAACGGGATATTAAAGAAGGCGCAAAGGATGAGAAGCGATTTGCGCAGGCCCTTCCTCGCCGTGAAATAACCCGCCAGTATAGAACCAAGTATGAACGCGATCGGCGGGAAGATCCCATAGAGAATTCCAATTTGCGCTGTTGACAGCCCCAGCCCCCCTGCCGCTCTGTCTGCCCTGAAAAAAAGCGGCACGATCTTCATCGCCTGTCCCTCGGCGAATCGGTAAAGTATTATAAAAGCGATTCCCCAACCGATGTATTTCTTTTCGAAGAAAGTCTTAACCACATCCCAGAATGTGCCGAACGCTTCTTTCGCAGTCTTCACCTGTCCGGCAGTTCCTCCCGTCGGAAGGACTCTCGCATGGTAGATGCTGAGGATGATCATGATCGCCCCGAACATCGCCATGACAACCATCCACGCGTGCACCACGCCGATTGAGTGTTCGAGCGTGCCGGCTAAATATACGAAGGCTCCCTGCGACAGGACCTTCGCCACATTGTAGAACGCACCCTGCCAACCCACGTACTCTGCCTGTTCTTTTCCGGTAAGCGCGTTGATATAGACACCGTCTGCCGCGATGTCATGGGTTGCCCCGTTGAACGCTATGATGCCGAGGAGCGCTATGGAATACTGGAAGAAGGAGGGAAGTTTAAGCGAAAGGGCGAGCACGCCGAATCCGATACCGCCTATGAACTGAGTCGCCAGGACGAAATACTTCTTCGTCTTAAACATTTCAAGCGCAGGTCCCCATAACGGCTTGAGCGTCCATGGGAGTATGACCAGTGTCGTGAAGAACGCGATATCGGCGTCGGAAATCCCGAGAGACTTGTACATCAGCACCGAAACGACGTTTATAGTGACGAAAGGAAGCCCTTCCGCGAAGTAGAGGGTCGGGACCCAGAAAGCCGGAGTCGTCTTCTTCATCGACCTATAGCGCTCCTGAAGTTATCAATGGTTTATGATGCCTGAGGTAGGATTGAAACGGCTGAAGCAACCATGTGTGGCGAGAGCAATTTCTTCATTCGATCCTCCCGAAGCCGCGGTAAAGTGAATCCCGTAACCCGCAGCACGCGCGCCGGCAACATGAGGATATTGGGCCAGTGAACCGCGCATCACGGAGAGCACTGACTTATTGTGAATCTCATTGAGAGTTTGAAATTGTACCCTATCGTAAAACCGAGCCGCAGCACCCCTGCTCGCCCGGCGACTTACAGCCCGTTCCTCCCTGTCGGAAACGACGCGCGCGAGGGGAACAGTGACCATCTTCTTGTCGTAGAATCTGCCCGTCGGAATGACATCTGAATCTGGATACACAACCCTTTTGCGCGATTTATCATGAAGAATGAGTTTTCGTCTGACCGGAATCAATACGGGACTGCCGACCCGTCTCGACAAAGTCGAACCTTCGTCAGCAGTCCCGCGCAGTAATGGGACTAAACCACTACTTAAGGAGAAGCATCTTTTTGGTTATTGAGTTAGTCCCTTGCCTTAACGTGTAGAAGTAAACGCCGCTGGCAAACCTGTCCATGTTGACGTTGTAGACATAATCGCCTGCGGGCTTGTAACCCTGATCCACAACCTGCACAACCTGGCCAAGCACGTTGTAAACGGTGAGGCTCATTACGCCGGCCTGCTTCAGGCTAACCCTGACATCGGTCGTCGGGTTGAAAGGATTGGGATAGTTGTTGCTGAGATCGAACTTAGTCGGCACGCTGTTGGGTGCAGCCTTCACTCCGGTGGCAAGACCGCCGGCCGCAAGCCAGGCCGCCTTCTGCGTCGGGAACCAGTTAAGGTCGCCAAGCGCATAGCCATCGGTGCCAGCGTTCATCAACGCGGAGTTCGTGTACGCGAGGTTCTCGTTGAGAGGCCACTGCGGCGGATAGAGCTTGCCGCTGTTGACCGATGCCGGATGATAGTACCACGGATGATCGAGCTTGTTGTCCGCGATCTTGAGTATGTATGCATCGAGGCTGTCCATCTGATTGACGACATCGCTCTGTGAGAATTGCGGATCCACGCGCATCGTGCCGTTCGTGTCGACGAGACCGCCGTTGCTGTCGATCTTGGCGATTGAGTACTTTGCGTACTCGCTCCACCAGGTCGGATAGTACAACCTTCTGACCATCAGCGCCTTTCCGCCGTTGGGGTTGCCAGCAACTGGTATGTCGACGCTATCAGACTGAGTGACGGTGTCGTTGTAAGCCTTTATGAAGTTATAGTAATCAGCCGGATAGAAGTCGTCGTTGTTTCTGGCAGTGACGTGACGCTTCGCAGGGTCGACCATCCCAGCCGTGACCTGGACGTTGCCAGTACCGCCCGTACCGATGAATACCTCGGGTCCGGTGATGTGCGCCGCCCACAGATTTGTCCAAGCGCTCGTCGTGTCCATCGCGCGCACCCTCATGATGCTGGTCGAAGCCGTGTCAGGATAGTTCAGGAACCAGGACTGAATGACCTGTTCAGGAATACCGCCATAAGCGTGTACGCCGTAGAAGAGGTTGTTATCGAGATTCATGAACTGGCCCTGCCTCATCAGGAAGGGGTTGACCGTTCCGTAAACTACCGTGTTGTGCGAGAACACCGCAACAGGGGCATATCCGCGGATTGACCACAGATAGGAGTTGTTGCAGAAGAAGGTGTTGTTCACCCAGATGGTGGTGTCCATGTTGACGGGGTAGTTCGAAAGCATCGAGCCGCCGCCGAAGTAGGAGCTGCCGTGCATGTTGTTTCTGAACACGCAATTCTCCACCAATTCTTTGTTCCACTGGCCGCTTACCTGGATGTTGGTATGCGTGAAACCGTCAAAAATGACCCCATCCAGAGTGAGGTCCACGCTGTCGGCGTTCACATCGATTCCATCAGCCCAGCCGAGCGCGTTCTGGTCGGCACGGATTGCGGTGATGTAGATGTTCTTTAGTGTCACCTTTCCGCCTTTCCCGTTGAGGGAAAAGTAGTTTCCGATTGAAGAGTTATCGGAAAGGATGGCCGGCGCGAGCACGGGCGGACGGAGCCCGGCGGTCGTGTCGTTGGCGACAATCGTAACCGAGCCGTCGATCTTGAAGGTCTCTGTGACCTGATAAACAGCTCCGCGTGAAAGGACATACACCCGATTCGGATGCGCCCTGAGGCCTCCGCTGAGCGTATCGCCATTGATGATAGTGTTCACAACTCCAGGAGTAGTGCTCGGGTAAATCCTGAGCGTGTCCGCGGACTGCGCGAACAGCTGAGTCGCTACTGCAAGGAATGCCGCCGTCATCAAAGCGATAGACCATGGCAATCTTCTCATTTGTTTCTCCTTTTTGGTTAATTGATGAATCTAAACATTGTACGACGATATTCTCGTCAAAAACCTTGACTCCATTACTACTTCCAAATTCGATCTCGTAACCTCCTTACCACCTCCTTTGCGTGCTATAGTGACCGATAAACTAATTTTGAGCCAATACGCTCTCAAAGCTTTAGGCGTAAACCGAGCTGAACCTCGGAGCCGTACCGCTGTTCAGACTGCGGATAGCTTGTCTTCTGGTTGATACTGACGTCGTTCGCGCTCGTCAGGTTGTTGAGGTTCAGATACACCTGCAGACCGGACCAGGGAAGGTCCTGCTTAACTGAAACGTCCCAACGTGTGAACTTTGCCGACAACACTCGCTCCTGCATCCAGAAGCTTGGCTGTTTGAAAACATTGTCCTGATAGAGCATCGAGGCCCTGACGGAAAAGCCCTTATAGTCATAGCCCATCGAAAGGTTAACGATGTCGTTGGGCTGGTTCAGAAGCCTGTCTGTGTACGACGTATCGACTATCTGAATTACCGCGTTTCCATCTATGTCATACGTAACATTGTACATCGACTTCGGGTAGTGCGCCTGCGAAAAAATGTGCGTGTAGTTCACGCTGAGTATGAGTCCCGAAAGAGGACCGGGGAGATACCAGAAGTGGGTCTGCCAGTCGGACTCCAGGCCGTAGAGGTTGACGGTGTATGGGCTGTTTATGTAAGTCGACAGCACCCACAGGTTCCCTGGCTTCTGCGGGAGCTGAGGATAGCCCGCCAAACTCGTCACCCATGTCTGCGAATAGAACACGAGGTTCTTTATGTTCTTGTTGAAACCGTCAAGCGTGAACAACCCAAGCGTGTTTGAGTAGGCGGAGACAACCACGTCGAAGTTCTGCGATGTCGCTGGCTTGAGGTTGGTGTTGTTTACGACCACCGAACCGTTGGTTATCATATACCTCGGGGTTACCGCGCTGTAGTCTGGATAGTTCAAAGTGTTGGTGTAAGCGAGGTGAACCTGGAGCCAATCCAGCGGCTTGTAAATCAAATGAACCATGGGGAGAAGGTAGCCGTGGGTCTCGGTGACAGTAGTGTCGCTGAAGTTACCGCCGGGCACGGTCATATCACCCCTGACACCCGTATAATTAGCAGTCAGGTTCTGGTACCTGGCACCGGGGAGGAGAGTCAGCTGATCGCCGATGTTCAGAGTCAGCATGGCATAGCCGGCGCTTCGCATTTCATCGCCCGAATAATTGTTGATCTTGGAAGCGAGGTCGTTAGCCTTGAACCCGCCACCTATCACGGTTCCTGAAGTCTTTTGCAGCGTGATCGGCATGAGCTGCCACATGAGGCCGTCGTTCAGCGGATACGCCATCGTGTAGTCGCCGTTGAGGAAGTTGCCGTAGCTGTAACCGTTGTAGACGAAATTGTCCATGCTGAGCCCCACCGCATTCGTATGCAAATTGGGGTAGGCGAACAGGAAGGCCTGTACGACCGCGTCACCGCCGTCATATATCGTGGAGCCGCTTCTCTGGCTAAGCATATAGCTGCGGCGTCTGTCCTGGTACATGCCTCCGAATTTCAACTTCGCGGTGAGCATGTTGGAAATATTGAAGTCGTGTTCCAGGTCAATCTTACCCTGGAGGATTTGCTCTCGCGTCGAATTCGTCGCGTTGCTGATGTTATCCAACCACGCCGTCGTGTCGTTGGGTGTAATCAAAGCGGCAATCTTGTTCGGGGGAAGCTTGGAAACCGCCGTCCCGACGCCGCCGGTGAACCCGCCGTAATCCTGAACGAAGTTGAACGTGGCGTCTCCTGGATCGACATTCATGGACAGCGAGTGAGACAGCCTCATGTCGACCTGGAAGAACGGGATAGAAGTCTTCACGCTGAGGAGGTTCGTCATGACGTTCAGCTTCGTGTCCGCGCCCGTCAATCCGTAGTTAAGCTCTCTCGACGCGTTGAAGATATACGCCGTCTCGCTTCTGTAGGTCGCCTTGGTGTCTCCCGAACTGAAAAAGTTCATGAAGCCGATCGAGGTATTCTCGTCCTTATAATCCATGACGAGAGTTCCATTGTAGCGCTGCCGGATCCTGTACGCATCCTGCAAAGTCAGTGAGTTAAGGTCGGGTATGCCTGCGTCTCCGTGCGTCTTGTCGTTCAAATTGTAGCTCACGCCCAGTTCGTTATCGCTAAGATTGCGTCTCTCGGCCGAGGCTTCGGCATAGACGCCGAACGCGCCGTTGAAGTAGCGGTTTTCAAGCGAAGCGACAAACTTGTAGTCGTTGTGTGAGTTCTTGAGCTGGTTGTAAGCGCCCTGAGCCAGCAGGCCAAGGTTTGGCGCCCAATCGTGCGTGCTCTTCACGGCTTTTCTCATTTCGAAGTTAACGACGCCGCCGAGAACCGCGGCATCCATATCCGGCGTGATGGCCTTTATCACCTCGATGCCGCCAAGGCTGTTCGAGGAGATCATACTGAGGTCGACGCCTCTGTCACCCATCAGGCTGTTTGTTGTGTTGTTAATATCAGTACCTGTGAGATTGTTCGCCGAAGCGACATCGCTTGCCATCTCGACGCCGTCGATGGTCACTTGGTTATACTGAGGAGAAAGACCGCGGATAACGACTTCCGAACCTTCACCTCCCTGCCTGATTAGGGAGACACCGGGAAGTCTTCCGACTGATTCCGCCGCGTTCGCGTCGGGTAGTTCCTGTATCTTGGCAGCCGAGACGACGTTCGTAATCTGAACGGACGACAACTGCTGGTTAATGGCATTGCTCTGACCGCTGGCCTGTGCGGTGACGACAACTTCCTTGCCTTTTATTCCCACGGCTTCGAGTTCGACGGTCAACCTGACAGTCGCGCCGGGGCGCACCACCACGTCCACAACTTTGTTATTATAGCCTATATAGGTAGCGCGCATTTTATATGAACCGGCAGGAACACTACGTATCACGAAATTGCCGTTGAGATCTGTCGCAGCACCAAGGCTCGTGCCCTGGAGCAACACGTTTGCGCCCGGAAGCGCATCACCTGTCTGCGAATCCTTTATGACGCCCTGTACCGTTCCGCTCTCGGCCGCATAGACTGCGGAAAGCATGAAGGGGGAGAATAGAAACAGGAAAGCCAGAACCTTAAAAAATATTCGGGGCATTATACACTCCTTGAATTATCAAGTTCTATGAGAAATGACTCCTCATTTATTGGTTGAATAACTCGCGATCTTTCGTACAGAGAGATCGGCACTTTGCATTTATCAATCAAAGAACTGTACAGCAAAACGGGACGCCATTCCTTCAGGAATGGCCCCGGACCATCTAAGATTTATTTAGCGCTGATATAGAGTTGCTAATGAGTATATGCCACGAATGAGCCGACACTGTGTGCTCAACAAAGCCGGAATGAGATCGTGTTTGATAGCGGCAATCACAATCTGCGGAACCTAGCTTCACATACGCATTCCCGTTCCACCGAATACATAGCATCCCGGGGGAGGAGGTAATTGCCAATACGATTTCCGAGTCCACTTCCAACTTTCACGATCTCCTTGATGGGTTTGTTAGTTGCTCGAAAAAACCAACCTATAATAAATAAGTTTGCGTGTAATGTCAAGCCTTTCTTTCAATCAAACACCCCCAGTATGTCCGATTTAGAGGTTATTTGAAAATATTCGGAAACGCACAAATCGACGGTTGATTTTCCACGTGAAATATCGAGCCGTTTGAACGCGTTTTTGAGAGTTTTTGAACACCAAATTCGGCTGAAGTCCGATCAACTTCCTTGCCCGTTCGCCAAGTGGTTTAAA
This sequence comes from Bacteroidota bacterium, assembly GCA_021812985.1. Lineage (GTDB taxonomy): Bacteria > Bacteroidota > Ignavibacteria > Kryptoniales > JAKASW01 > JAKASW01. The sequence continues at coordinate 92,811 of JAKAMG010000001.1, read as the reverse complement.
ATAGGTTTCTCACTCGTTTTAACGGTCTTCTGGTCAGTCCTCAGCTCCTCGAATATGACAATCTTGTTCTCCCCCCGCTTCAGCCAGGGGGCAGGCACGTACAGAGTCTGTTGGGGACCGATGCTCCAATATCTTCCAGCGTTGTGACCGTTGATCCAGATGTCTCCTTTTCCCCACGCGCTCATGTCGAGGAAGATGTCCCCTACTTTGCTCAACATGAAGCTCCCCTCCCTTACAACTGGATAATCAGAAACTATATCGCTCGTCGACGTGGCCCGCGGTTGCGAACTGAATGGAAAGCCGAACATCTTCCAACCCTTTAGCACCTTCCCTGCAAGAGTCACTTCCTTCGTAATTCCCTTGTGATTGTCATTTATATAAGGCCCATAGTTGATCCGCCCGAGATTTTCGACAAAAATATCAAGCGTGTTCACCTCTGATGGGAGATCCACGTCGCATGTCTCCTGACCAAGCCTTCGGTCGAGGACCGCAACTCTCTTTCCATTGACGAAGACGATTCCGCAGTCCCTGAGGTGATCTATGTCGAGCTTCCCCTTCGACGGCCCCTTCACATCCGTCCTGTACAGCACATAACCGTAAGCCTGTTGAAGGGCTTCGAAGGTAAGAGGCATGTCGGAGCGAACTGCCTTTGGAAGTCGGTTGAGGAGCCCCGAAGCGTACTTCAACTTGAAGTCAGGGACGGTTACAACACTTTCTGCCTGAGGGACGGGCGGGAGGCTCTCCCCCGCCGGGAGAAACTTCTCAATGACTTTTCGGAGTGCGAAATATTTGGGAGTGGAATGCCCGGCCTCATCTATAGGCGCATCGTAATCATAGCTGCTTATCTGAGGCGAATAGGGGAGATTGTCACCGTAATTGGCTCCGTTCATGAACCCCCTCGTTGTTCCACCATGCGCCATGTACATATTCACGGAGAGACCGTGTGCCAGTATAGTGTCAAGCTGCTCCGCGCACACCTTCGCGGAAACCGTGTTGAAAGGTTTTCCCCACGTATCGAACCAGCCCGGATACCATTCCCCAACGAAATACGGCCCGTGCCCGCCGTGGTACGCGTCGACGGTGTCTTTGATTTGCTGTATGTCGATTGAACCATCGACAGCGGGGAGGACTCCTTCTACCGAGCCACGCGAAACCATATTGATCCCGTCAAGCGTGTAGAAGGGGACGTCGAAGCCTGCCTGCCGCATCAGCTTCTCGTTCATTTGGAGATACTCCTTGTCGTCTCCATATGAACCGTATTCGTTCTCTATCTGGACCATTAGTATAGGTCCCCCTTTTGTCACCTGAAGAGGCGCAAGATTTTTTCCGAGCTCCTCGTAATAAGCTTTCATAAGCTTCATGAATTTTGGATCGCGGCTTCTTACCTTCATATCTTTTTCGTTGAGGAGCCAGTACGGATAGCCGCCGAATTCCCACTCGGCGCACGCGTAGGCGCTCGGCCTTACGATCACCCAGAGCCCCACCTCCTGTGCAAGCCGGACGAAGGCACCGACGTCAGCATTTCCCTTGAAGTTATACTTCCCCTTTTGAGGCTCTTCAACGTTCCAGAAGACATAAGTGCAGACAGTGTTGAGCCCCATGGCCTTCGCCATCATCAGCCGCTGTCGCCAGTAAGCCCTCGGAATACGGCTGAAGTGCATCTCGCCGCTTATTATCTGAAATGGCTTGCCGTCCAGGAGGAAGTTATCCCTCGATATCCTGAATGTGTGAGTCGGGATGCCGGCATAACCAACTGCCAACAGCATGAAAACGCCGAGGAGTCCGCTAAGAACAAACCTCGCACACCATTTTCCTGCGACTCCGGAGACAGAAGATGATTTCATAACGCTTTCCTTCCTCAGTTTTCAAATCCCTGTTTCTTCAAAGCGCGGCACCGATTCTCGAGGACGAGCCGACTCCCGGCTGATCTGAAGCGAATCCGGGACGGGGCGATCGCCTCGCCGCCAATGAGGCGCGCGGCTTCGAATAAATCGCACCTACTCCCCAAGGTTCAGATACTCGGGAGGAAGCTCGTATAACCCAAATCCAGACAATGTCGGGGTCAGCCGGGAGTCTTCAATCACCAGCCTGACACGATCTGCAGTGACGGGCTTGAACCTCAGAAGCCTCTTGAATCCTACCGTCGTACCTTCCGTCAGCTTCTCCCACCCTTTCCCGTCCCAGTAATCTATCCTGAATCGGGAGATGCGCTGGCCTACGAGGATATTTTCCTGGAGCATCGCGACGTCGAATTTCTCCGGACTGGGGAGCGAGAAAACCAGCGAAGAGCTGTCTGCGCCCTCCTTTCCTTTCCAGTACTTCCCGCGACCGAACAGGGCGGAAGCTCTTGCGCTCCCCTTGTCACCTGCAATTGCAACTTCGGCATTCGCCGCAAAATTCCGCCTGAACGTTTCGGATATGACCTCATGGAAACCCTCAAGTGACTTGATATCGTACTTGCTGATAAGACCATCCTTGTCCGGAGGGACGTTTAGAAGGAGAACGGAATTCCGCCCGACCGAGCTGAAATAGATGTCTACAAGTTTTCCCACCGACTTGACGGAAGTATCTTCGGACGCATGGTAGAACCAGCCCGGCCTTATCGTCACGTCTGTTTCGGCCGGATACCAGAACAGTCCCTTCGCCTTCTCGATCTTGTCAAGCCCTCCGAGATCGGGGTCCATCATGTCGTGCGGCTTGAACACTTCATCAAGAGGGTGTGCCATGCTCATTGCCTCCGCCTGGGTGAGAGGCGCCAGATTTATCGGGATAACGTCCCATTCCGTCTCTCGGCCGTACCCAGACTCGGTGCCCACCCAGCGAACGTCCGGACCTCCAATGGCGATCACGGCATTCGGCTGGAGCTTTCTTATGATGCGGTAGTATGCCTGCCAGTCGTAAACCTGTTTCTTCGGATAATCTCGCGCGATGCCGCCGTCGAACCATACCTCGGAGATCCGTCCGTAGTTTGTCAGGAGTTCTGTCAGCTGGTTCTCGAAATACTTATTATACGCGGGCGTCCCGTACGTTGGTTCAGCCTGATCCCATGGAGACAAATATAAGCCGACCTTCACTCCATACTTGTGACAGGCGTTGACAAACTCGCGAACGACGTCTCCCTTCCCGTTTTTCCACGGGCTGTACTTTACGCTGTACTTTGTGTACTTGCTCGGCCAAAGACAGAAGCCATCCTCATGCTTCGCTACCAAAATCGCCAGCCTGGCGCCGGCATCTTTCAGTACACGCACCCACTGATCGCAGTCGAGCTTCTTAGGATCGAAAATTTTCGGACTCGCCTTCACCTTCGCCCACTCAACGTCAGCGAACGTGTTCATTCCAAAATGGACAAACGCCGTGAATTCCAAACTTTGCCAGGCGTACTGCTGAGAAGAAGGGATAACTCGGGCAGCTTTCGCAATAATCTCCTCCTTCGTGTCAGACGGGTTTATGAAAACATAATTTTTCCGTTCCTGCGCCTTGGAAGCGTAAGAAATGGAGAGAGACAGAACGAAGGCACCAATTAGAGCCACACTCTTTTTCATAAGATCACTCCATAATTTTTCAAATTGGAACCGAACATGCGCGACGCACGATTTCCGCGAGCGACCGCCTCATCGATTCCCTCGAACAGCTAACTTAAATCGACCTGCCTATTGACCTGAACGACCGAACATATCCACGACGTCAGCCGCCCGTGATTCTGGTACCACCTTAATCATCTGGACCTTTCCTCCCCTGACAATTCCCTCCACGGTAGTTTCGTACGGCGCATGGAGCTTGAAATGGACGTCCCATTTTTCGGGCCACACCGGGAAGAGGAAAATTTTCCTCCCTTCTGTCTGGAGGAGCATTTCCTGAAGTCCAATCATCCCGCTCCCGCCCCAGTTGTGGTCGGGAGTCCAGTCGAAACCCGGTCCCCAGAATGCCGGGAAGCGGAGCCTGCCGTTCTCAAGTTTCTTAACCGTGAGATCCGCTGCCTCGCTTGTAAGTCCGAGGCATGCCGCCCAGATGTTGTCCTGTTTCCATCCGACGTAGCTTCTGAACCTTATCGCATCAGGGTCATACTTCCAGGTGTTTATTGCTGTGTCCAGCCCTGGTCTCCCTATGCCGAAGATTCGCCAGGGGAACACGGGATAAAGCTGCATCGTCTCTATGTTCTGCACGCGCTGCCACACGATCGCAGGCGCTATCGTGACGTGACCGTCGCACTCGCGGTAGGTAATGGATGGTATCCTTCGGAGCATCGCCTCCCATTCGCTTCTCTCCGCTTGGGTAAGATATTTGTTGGGGAGATCGAGGAGCCCCGTGAGCACAGTGCGCAATGCAGCGATAGTCGAATTGGAATTGTAAGCCATCTTATAAGTTTCGCCCGCCGATCCCGGGTAGAGTATCAGCTTCCCATCCTGCGTAAGGGCGTCATGCCCTCTCTTCCTCGCAAGGTACTGGTAATGTTCGTCGAAAAATGTCAAACAGCTCTCGATCAACGGGACGTACCGTGAAATGTCGCTATTGTTGTATCGCTGCGTCTGAAGGATCATGTAACAGAATTCGAGTGAGGTATCCCACTCGTATTCAAGCCACAGATTATACTGTAGTCCCTTCTCGAATCCTGGCGGGCGGTTCCAGCCGTACTCGAACGAGTTTGGCAGGCCGAAATTTTCAATTTGTTCGGTGAAGCACGCGCCATCGTGTCCCCAGTACAACTTTGTTCGCAGTTCCGCGTTTTTCAGGATGCGGTTGTAGAAATCGAACGCCGGCTTCATCATATCGAAGTCGCCATCTTTCAACATCGGGTAATAGACGAGACGCTGGTTTTGTGCCGTGAACGTACCGCCTCCCCAATTGCGATAATCGGGAGTAAATTGCTTCGTCGAATCGACAAAGACGGGGTCAAATGTGAATAATCCGCCGTTGAACCTGGTTGGGTATTCTCCGTAGGTGTTGCATCCAAGCATGTACCTGAACAGCTGGTAGTTTCTCCCCGCCTGCCATGCCGCGGACGCGCTGTCTGCGGAGTCCGGATTGATGAATATGAATGCCCGATCCCAGAACTTCCTCCACCATATCGCGGCCGCCGCCTCTGCCTCTTTGTCATCCGACCCGGCTTCTTCAACCAGACTGTCAAGGCCGGACTTCCATTCACCGACAGTATTGGACTGCTCTGTATGCAGATAAATTTTGATACTGCGCTTCTCTGAAGGTTTCGAGCTTTTGAGAATCCAACCTTTGTATTCTGTACCAACATACCGCCCTGATACGTTTCCATCGGGGTGCATGCCAGTCCCTTCCATTAACCCGCCGAATGTGAGATTCCGGAGGGGGTCGAACATTTCGCTCTTTACTGAATCGAGCCCCTGCTGTTTGACCGTTACGTCAAATACTGTGTTCGGGTGGTTGCGATGGAAGAAGAGAACTCCCCCCTTATCGAATGAAATGTTATCATGGAAAGTTGTGGGATGCTCATACGGGCCCCACCTGTAAGAGTTCTCGAAGTTCTCGCCGGACCGCTCCTTGAAGTCCCTGTACCGCCAGCTCTCGTATGTAGCTTCCGCCTGGAGCGGAACGTCGCTCGTTACGTCGACATGTATAACGGGCCGATTGACTTCGACCCACACCCTGATTCGCGCCGACCTGCCATCCCTGGAGCCCGAGATCTCAACCGAACCATCCTTAAGGACAAGCTCCTGTTTGAAGTCCGTGCCGTTCAGAGGATTCGGCGTCAACCTGACGCGCACCCTTCCGAGTTTCGGGAGGCCGTTGTTCTCGTCGAACGTTCCGCTGCGCGAAATGTAGAAGAGAAGGTCCCCCTTTTCGACCCAGACATTAAGCCCGATGTCATGCCCCCCGCACGGCATCGACTCTGATGAGTTACCGCTTTGGGATGTCCAAACGACATTACAGCGATCGAGCTCCCTAACCTGCGCAACGCACGCGGCGGAGACTGCGAGCTGAAGGATAAGAGTGGAGAGGGCTATTATTACGCGACTTGACTTCATGGTAGCTTAAAGCCTTTCCGCCACGCGCGGCTCGCCGAGCCGCGCGTCACGGTTAGTCTCTCTCAATAATTTGAATCCATCGTCTGGGGACTTCCAGCCACCTTCGATATCTTCAACACCCACGCGTTCTGGCAGGGCGGATGCTCCTGGAACTCCTTCGGCACGTCAGCCTCAAATCCCTCGCCGACCTTGTTCCACTTTATGGGCGTGTCGCCGTAGCCGAGCAGCGTGACCTTCGCGTCTCTGGCTGGACGGATGTTGTCCATCCATATTCTCGAAGGCGGAGTCGTCTCCCCCTTGTCCGCAAGGTAAATGGCAAACGTTGTCCCGTCGTCTAGCTGTGTCAGGCAGACCTTCCCCTGCTTGTACGGGGCGACAGGATGCGTGTCGTATATCGCTTCGCTGTTCACCTTCATCCACTCACCGATCCCCTTGAGACGATCATACGCCGTCGGAGACCAGTCACCCTGCGGGTTCGGGCCGATGTTCAGGAGGAAATTGCCCCCTTTCGAAACGATGTCTACCAGAAGATGTATCAGCTCGTTCACCGACTTGTAGTGGTCATGTGGCACATACGACCAGCTTGTCGCCATGGGCATGCATGTCTCCCAGGGATACGGAAGCGGCTTGTCCGGGACGGTGTTCTCCGGCGTCAGATAATCCTGGTACGGTCCCGGAACGGCACGGTCCACAACGATGAGACCCGGCTGCTTCTCCCGTGCGTCCTTGACGATCAGAGGCATGTCCAGATCCTGGCTCTGAGGAAAAGCCGGATACTTGGCTGTAAGCTTTTCGAGCATTACTTCCTCCGGCGTCTTCGTCCGCACCCATCCCGCGTCAAGCCAGAGTATGTCCAGGCGACCATAGTCGGACATGAGCTCATTTATCTGAGTCTGTGTGTACTTCACGAATCTTTGCCAGCGGTTCGGATGGAGAGAAATGTTGTAATTCGGATTGCGATCGGGCGTTGCAAAATTCGGCCACCAGTAATCAGGGGAATGCCAATCTGCTTTCGAGAAGTATGCCCCGATCATGAACCCATCCTTCCTGAACGAATCAAAAATCTCCTTTGTCACGTTCGCTCTCGGGTCGGTATGGAAGGGACATTCCGGGCTTGTGATTTTGTAGTCCGTCGTCTTGGTGTCGAACATACAAAATCCGTCATGGTGCTTGGTCGTGAAGACGACGTACCTCATCCCCGCCTCCTTGGCGGCCTTTGCCCATTTGCTCGGGTCGAACTTGACCGGGTCAAAAGTCTTTATGAGATTCTGATATTTCTCCTTGTAATCGGTGTAGTTGGAATCTCGCCTGCGTTCCCACCCTTCGTCTTCCGAACAGATGGACCACGATTCCACGACTCCCCACTGGCTGTACGTCCCCCAGTGCATTAGGAGCCCGAACTTGTTGTCGTGCCATTTGTGAAGTTTCTTCAGGACAAGGGTATCCTTTTCAGGATAGTATTTCTGCAAATACTCCTGGGCATAGGACGCGCCGAAAGCTAATAGAACCACAAGAAGTGATAGAACAGTCTTCTTCATGTCATCTCTCTCTTTTATCTGTTGAAAACAAGTTTCATAACCCGCCTGTGAGAAGCATACAGACAACCATCCACTGTCTCGTTCTCAGTTAGCAAAGATCTCGTCGATGAAGAGCCATGCTTTGTGACCGGCCCCGATGTGCCACGGAGGACACACACCGATACTCTTTGCAATCATCTTCACATAACGCGCCTCGGTCGGCTTGAAAGTCACGGTAAAATCCTTGATAACCGTATCAGGGTCCTTTTCCGGGACGACGTTTTGTGCGACGCCGACACTCTCAAAACGAATTCCATCTTTCGACACGAGGAACTGAACGCTCGACGGGAGAAAGATATATGAACCTATCGACTGATAGAAGCCGGCTCCGGCCTCGGACAGCGTTTCCTCCTTCTTAAGATCTATGACCGCGTTGAGGTCCGTCCCTTTGTATCCCAGCCAAAGTCCGTCGTTGTAGTTCACCGTTCCCCGGATGCCATCGACCAACGATTCCACGCCTCCCGCGGCGTACTGGGGGGCGTACGGTTCCTCAACCTTCACGCCGGCGTTGAGTGCCTTGTCGGTGATGAACGACAGGGAAATCGGGTTCCCCACGAGTCTACCGTTCATCTCGGCCTGTGTCAAAAAGGTCGCGGTGCTTGAGATCACTACCGGATGCGTGTACAAATGCGAATCCGCCAAATCGAGCGTGTCTCCCACAGTATATCGAATCGCTATCCCAGCCTGAGTCGGGGAAAGGGTGATCACGAACTCTTTCTTCTCTTTGTCGAAGGTGGTCTTATAAGAGATCGCCTTTCTCTCGGGTCCGTAATCCACGCCAAGATATGTAAGCCTCGCGTACTGGGCCTGCAGCCTCTCGTGGAAATCCGCATAATTCTTACGGCCCTGGGCTGTCCAGGCATCTTCGGCCATTGCAAGAAGGCGCGGGAACATTTTGCTGTCCACGGTTTCCTGCGGGGCGTGCTCGCTCCACATGCTCGCCTCAGTTCCCATCACATACTTCCTCTGGGCAGGCGTGAGCGCGGATGGGACCGGATTGAATGAGTATACCGAGTCGAGGCTTAGGTCCTCAGGGTCTCGGCTGAGATAGGTGTATTCACCCGGAGCAAGTATCGTGTAATGACCGCCCGCGGCCGCTTGTATCGCTCCATCGATGCCGCGCCATGACTCGACTACGCCTCCCTGTCCCGGTCCTTTCCCCTCGAGAATTTCATCCCATCCGATAATTTGTCTTCCTTTAGACTCCACAAATTTCTGTATCCTCCTGATGAAGTAGCTCTGAAGTTCTTCTCCATTCTTGAGCCCCTTTTCCTTCATGAGTTTCTGACAGCCCGCGTTCTCCTTCCACTCCACCTTTGGCACCTCGTCGCCGCCAATGTGAATATAGTGAGACGGAAACAACTTCATGACTTCGGTCAGGACATTCTCGAGAAATGTGTAGGTCGACGCCTTAGCGGGATCGTATATGTCTTTGTAGACTCCCCATTGGATGCCGACCTGGAACGGCCCCGGGACACAGGCATTCTCAGGATACGATGCCAGCGAAGCCAGGCAGTGTCCCGGCATTTCAATCTCCGGCACAACTGTGATGTATCTGCTTTTCGCGTAAGCTACAATTTCCTTTATATCCTTTTGAGTATAATAACCGCCATACTTCTGTCCGTCCGCCTCGGTCCTCCACGCACCCACTTCAGTGAGGCGAGGATACTTCTTTATCTGTATCCTCCATCCCTGATCGTCAGTTAGGTGCCAATGAAAGACGTTGAACTTGTAGTAAGCAAGCAGGTCGATGTATCTCTTGATGAAATCTTTGGTCATGAAGTGGCGGACGCAGTCGAGGTTGAGTCCTCTCCAACCGAAAAGCGGGTGGTCCTTTATGCTGCACGACCGGATCATGAACGATCCGTTCTTCGATGAATCGGGCAGTGGAATGATCTGCAGAAGCGTCTGAATACCCCTGAAGAGACCTACCTCGGCGCCGGCTTTCAACACGACCTTCTCAGGAGTCACATCGAGCGAATACGCCTCAGCATCGGGTCCCCTGAAGGACTTATCAAGTACGAGGACGACGGCGTTCTTCGCGCCTGCGTGTGTTTGCTTGAGTTTGAGATGCGTAAAAATCCCGATCTGCTCCTTTAGGTATCCAGCCAGCCTGCCGAGGCCCCCTCCGGAGGCAATGACCGTGGAGTTCGAAAGGACGAAATTTCCCCTCCCTAGCTTTACGGAATCTGGTTGAGGAACAATGCTGAAAGTCGTCTGCGCTTCCGCCCCGGTTGATAAAGTCATAAGGAAGACGGCGACAAGTATGCCGAAGTGCCTCATCATCTAGTAGCTCCTTACTTGTTTGTGGTAATCCACGTTTTACCGTCCTGCTCAATATGAACGGAGGTCTTGCCGTCCGTGTTTTGAATTATCCCCTCGAAAAGGCTTGGTGTGACGTAGACTTTGGGCGGGAGTGAATATCCGGAGAGCGGCAATTCCTTCAGGTCCAGCTTCGAAAGATCCGGAGTGAACTCACCATGATTTTCGAAGTACTGTCGTTCCGCGTAATAGACGAGGCGCAGATCCCACTTTGCATCTTCGACCGGATTCCAGAGAAAATCAGACTTGCCATCGCCGACGACTTTGTCAGAGAACTGCAGGAATCCCCACATCTCGGGGTAATGCATATTGATCAATCCCTGAGGCGACCATACCCAGTTATCTTCCGGCAGAGTCCTGCCCGTCTTCGGGTCGGTGGCCTTTTCATACACTCCGTTCTTCACGTTGAGGTGCCATTCGACCCGCGAGAAATTTATCCGCCATTGCGAACCGGGTGCGGGAGGCGCCCCCGTCAGTGAACCTTCACCGAGTATCGACCATGGAAATGCGATTTCAACCGTCCAGCCCGAATCGACATCCGAAGGATTGTCCAGTGTACCGTGCAATCCGACCGCGACCTTGAGTCCTGTTATGTCGAAGGCATTTATGGGCGCGCCGGCAATATCCCTGTACGGCGCCCTCAGAAGAAGGTCCCAAACCGTCCCGAGAGCATTGATCTCTGTCTCGTAGTACGGCGTCGTGGATCCGTTAGGGTCGATGAAGACTTCGAAGTCGTTGTTGCGGAAGATCACGGTGTCGCGTTCCCTGAGAGTGGCCCAAAGGTTCGGCTCCTGAAGCTCCGCTCCGACATAAAGATATTTGCTGTCCCAGAGCATCTTCACTCTCGTCTTGTACCTCGGAACAGGCTGACTGCTTCCCTGAATGTCCACGAAATAATCCGTCCAGGCCGCTTTCTTCCACGATGGTTCGTCGAGCTTTCCATCGATCCTGATGGGCCCGTCAGTTCTGTAGCAGACGTAATGCTTTGGGGCGAATGGTATTTGCGGAACAGGAAACGTTTGCTGGCCGGACGGCATTTGGGCAAACGCGCTGAGCGCAGACAAGAATATGATTCCGAGTATCGTCTTCTTCATTTTGATCTCCAAATGTTTCATTTGCTTCTCAGTGTCCGCTCTGCGGACTGCATTCATAAGGTATGTATTCCGGCAAGAAGGCCGGACTGGGTAAATTCTCGATCAACGAGGAGCTGCGGGTGAGAACCGTCTGCTGGGGAATGAACTCGCAACGAGTTCGCGGCCACGGGCGACCGAATCGACTTCGCCTGCCGCGATGGCCTGTACCATGACGTTGCCAAGCGCCGTGGCCTCGGATGGCCCTGCCATGACAGGTATGCCGCAGGCATCCGCTGTCAGCTGGTTCAAGAGTTCGTTTTGAGATCCCCCGCCGAGTATATGAAGAACATCCACTCTTCTCCCTGTCAGCTCTCCGATTTTTGCGAGAACCGAATCGTACTTAGCAGCGAGGCTGTCAAAGATGCATCTGACTATTTCACCGTTGCTCTCAGGGACCCGCGCGCCGGCATTCCTGCAGTAAGCCTTGATCGCGGACGGCATATCAGGAGGGTTGAGAAATGACGGATCGTCCGGGTCGACGATACTGCCGACGCCTGAGGATACCCTGGCCATCTTCACAAGCTGGTTGAAGCTGTATTCCTCTCCTTTTTCCTTCCAGTTTCTCTGCGTCTCCTGAAGGAGCCATAGACCTGTGACGTTCTTAAGGAACGTTATCTTTCCGCCAACTCCTCCTTCGTTTGTAAACTCATTCATAAGGTCGCTTCTGATGATCGGCGATTCAGACTCCACCCCAACAAGTGACCATGTTCCCGAGCTGAGGTAGGCCCAGTTCTCACCGGCGACGGGTACCGCGGCAATGGCGCTCGCCGTGTCGTGCGAGCCGACGGCGACGACCTTCACGTCCTTCTTCAGCCCGACTTCATTTACAATCCCGGGAAGGATCGTCCCGATCACTTTCCCCGGATAAACTATGGGCGGCATGATTTCCACCGGAAGATTCAGCCTCGAGAATATCTTTTCTTCCCATCGCCGCTCTTTCGCGTTCAGCATCTGAGAGGTCGATGCGATCGTGTACTCCGAGTGTTTCTCGCCAGTCAGGAGATACACGAGAAGGTCGGGCATAAACAGAAGCTTGTCACACGATTCGAGTAGTTCAGGATTCGACCGCGACATCGCGAATAGCTGGTACAGGGAGTTGATCTGCATCATCTGTATGCCGGTTGAGGAATAAATCTCTTCCCCCGACATCCTCTCGAAGACTTTCTCCATCATGCCGTCCGTCCGATGGTCCCTGTAGGCGTAGGGGAGGTCGAGAAGGAGGCCGTCCTTCCCGATCAGGCCGAAGTCGACGCCCCAGGTGTCTATGCCAACGGACTCAATGTCTCCGTGCCCCCTTTCGACGGCGCGGGCGAGCCCATTCTTCAGCTCATCGAAGAGATAGGGGAGATCCCATCGGAGGTGTCCATCGACCGTCACCTGTCTTGTCGGAAATCGGTGCACTTCTTCGAGCGCGATGTTTCCGTTGGCGATGGCTGCAATTATGGCGCGGCCGCTGGCCGCGCCCAGGTCGAAGGCAAGGAATTTACGGAGGGACATCAGCCCTTTCCGTACAGCGGCCCGAAATTATTGCAGGCCCTGTAGTCGGCTCCTTCAGGGTCATCCGTGCCGAAAGCGTTCCACGCGCTCGGCCTGTAGACTCTTTCCGGCACCACGTTGTGCATGTTGACTGGTATCCTCAGGATGGAAGCGAGGGTTATGAGCTTGTCGCCGATGTGCCCGTAACTTATCGCGCCGTGGTTCGCCCCCCAGTTCGCCATCACCGAATAGACGTCCGTGAAGGCTCCCTTTCCGGTGAGGACTGGAGCGAACCAGGTCGTCGGCCATGTAGGGTTCGTCCGCCTGTCAAGAGTCCTGTGTACATCCGGCTGGAGAGAGACGGTGTACCCCTCGGCGATCTGCATCACGGGGCCAAGGCCTTTGACGAGATTGATGCGGCTCATCGTGACTGGCATGTCGCCGTCAGTCAGGAACTGCGAAGAGAAGCCGCCTCCCCGGAAATACTCTCTGTCTGCCGGGCACCAACGGGTGGCGTCGAGGCACGAATACGCCTCCTGTGAGGTCACGTCCCAAAAGGGTTTCATCGCGGACTTTCCGGCCAGCCGCTGCCTTCCCGTTCCGTCGAGTGTCGTGGAACCGGAGTTTATGAGGTGAAGTATTCCCTGAGCGGCGCGTCCATTCAGAGACTTCCCGGTAACCCTCTTTACCGCCGCGGGACTCCAGTAAGTCCTGACATCCGAAAAAATCTGCGCACTGTTGCTGAGAAGATGCCCAAAGAGCATCGCCGTTCCGTTGAGGCTGTCGTTCTCCGTCGCCATCACGAACGGTTCACGTATCCCGTTCCAGTCAAAAGACGAATTGAGCATCGTCTCCAGAAAATCGCCGTTTGGGAAATGGTCCGTCCACTGTCGCTGTCCCTGAAAGCCGGCAAGGATGGCGTTGTGTCCGAGCGACTCTTCGCCATATCCCAATTCCGCAAGTCTCGGATTTCCAACCATGAGGTCTCTGGCTATCATCGCCATCTTCACGACAGTTTCCCACTCATGATCTTTACGTTCCCTGGATACTTTCTCACGATTGACGTCTTCGCCTTCGATGCAGTAGGCTCTGGTCCAGGGAAGCGCCCTCTCATATTCGGCGTGGTCATAAATCTTCTCTTCAATACGCCGTGTAATTTCGGACATGTCCACAGTCTCGTTCCTCATTCCGAGGTAATCGTAGAAGAATGCTGGATCTACAACAGAGCCAGCGATTCCCATTGAAACCGAGCCGATAGACAGATAAGACTTGCCCTTCATCGTTGCTACCGCCAGCGCCGCCTTGGCGAAACGGAGAAGTTTCTCCTGGACGTCAGCGGGGATCGATGTGTCGTTCTTGTCCTGCACGTCCCTTCCGTAGATTCCGAACGCCGGGAGTCCCTTTTGGGAGTATCCAGCGAGTGCGGCGGCGAGGTAAACTGCGCCGGGTCTCTCGGTGCCGTTGAATCCCCATACTGCCTTTGGGATCAACGGATCGGAATCCATGACCTCGGTCCCATAGCACCAGCACGGCGTTACGGTCAGCGAGACTCCAACTCCCTCGCGCGCGAAAAGCTCCGCGCATTCCGCGGCCTCAGCCACTCCTCCGATCGTGGTACGCGAAATAACGCATTCCACCGGAAGGCCGTTCGAGTGGCGGAGGTTCTCTGAAAGGAATCTGGCGGCGTTCTTCGCCATGTTCATTGTCTGGTTCTCAAGCGATTCCCTAACGCCATTCATTCGTCCATCTATAACGGGTCTAATTCCAATCTTGGGCATGCTCCCCTTGAGTCGATTGACAGGAGGGTTCATATTCATGGCGGGATGCTTCGCGGATGCGGCTGAGCTCATTTCGTTTTCCTTTCGATATTCATCTTGATTTCTTCTGTCTCTTTAACCCGATATTCGGTCTGATCCCCCACTTCGCGCGCTGGGCGATGAGCTGGTCTACCTGGCTCTTATTGAGTGTCTTCACGCCGCCAAGCTGGTGGGCGATAAACTGTATCATCGCCGTGTGTTCAAGTGTTTCCATCTTGTGGTATGAACCGAGGAGGCTGTTGCCGACGGTCACTGCGCCATGGTTGGCGAGAAGGAATGCATCGTAATCCTTTATGTACCTCGATATTGCCCCGTAAAGCCGCTCCGTCCCGACTTCGCCGTATTCCACCAGGGGCACGACGCCGAGACGTATCACGAATTCAGGAAGGACCATCTTATCGAGAGGCAAGCCCGCGACGGCGAAACCTGTGGTGTACGGGGGATGAGCGTGACATACGCTCTTAACGTCAGGGCGGTCTCTGTAAATATGCAGGTGCATGTGCGTCTCGGATGAAGGTCTCTTTTTGCCTTCGAGAAGATTTCCCTTCATGTCCACCACGATTATGTCCTCTGGCTTCATGAAACCTTTGCTGACGTCGGTAGGCGTGATCAGGACGGAATCGTCATCAAGCCTGAGACTTATGTTTCCGTCGTTGGAGGCAACATATCCGCGCTCATACATCCTCCTCCCGATTTGCACAATTTCCTTCTTTAACGGACCGAGATTTCTTTTCATTCCCAAACTCCCGAGGTTTTGCTCTATTTTTCCGAATCTTTGATCTTAATTATGCCCCCCACTTCAGCGGCGGGAGGACGGCTTCTCAAAACTTAAGCGGCGCTCTTGTCATTGCCGAACGGCCAAAATTTTACGCAGTAGACTATTCCAAGTATCAAAAGGAGAGCTCCCCACCAAATGTCAGCATGCAGATCTGACAGTGCGACCTGCCTCGTGGTGGGAACGAAGAGGTAGTAGATTCCGCTTCCGAAAATCAGGAGTCCGTAGATGGACATGAGCGACCCGATGAAGAACCAAATCTCGATTTTCCTGTTCATCATTTTCTCATCTCACCAAAAGATAATGTTTACAACGACAAGGACGACGAGTACGACTGCCGCCCAGAAATTCGGATGCTTGTACCACGGAGTTGGACCTTCGTTCGGGATCTTTGTCAACCCGTACACCAGGTTTTTCAGCTCCTCGTCGCTCTTTGGCTTTGTGAACATGCTTACGATGACGGTGACTGCCATGCTGACAAGAAGGGACCACAACGCGCTGTACATGTTCACGGCCATGTCCTGCGCGAGCGGCGAGAGCGCGATTAACTGCGCGTGCGCGGGATTAAGCTGGGTCGGGTTGAATCCGCTCGGAAAGACGTGGACATATATGAATTCGCCGACGGAAGTCAGAATGCCTGCCAGGAAGCCCCAGAATCCCGCGGCAGAGGTCGCCCGTTTCCAAAGCATTCCGAGGATGACGACGCCAAACAGAGGGATGATGAAAAACATCACGAGTACCTGAAGGTAAACAAGGATGTTGCTGAAGAACTTCGCCGCATAAGCCGTTAATATCGCGAAGAAGACCCCGACGACAGAGCTCCACCTTCCCATGCTCACGTAATGTGAATCGCTCGCCTTCTTGTTAATGAGAGGCCGGTAAACGTCGTAGGTCCATACAGTCGCGAATGCGCTGACGTTCCCCGCCATGCCGGACATGAATCCGGCAATCATGGAGGTAATGCCGAGGCCGAGGAGGCCGGGGCCGAGGTAACGCGCCATCATTAGGGGAAGCACGTCGTTGTAACTCGGGGCGCCCGTCGCCTGCGCCACGCTCTCAGGCACGAGTGTTATCCCCTCCTTCTGAGTCAGGATGGCAAGCGCGAGGAGGCCTGGTACGGTGACGATGAGCGGCACCATCATCTTCAACGCGGCTCCTATGATCGTCCCGTTTTGCGCCGTCCTCAGACTCTTCGCCGCCATTACGCGCTGCACCTGCAAAAAGTCTGTGCACCAGTAGCCGAAGGCCACCGCGAATCCCAGGCCGAACACCATGCCGGTCCAGTGCATGCCCATAGGATTGCTCGAAGCGGAACCGAGATTTGCCCAGAGGCTCGTGAAGTTCTCGCCGGGGTGCTGGGCGTTTATGAGAGTCATCATCTTGTGCCACCCGCCGACCTCAATGAGACCGAGTATCGGTATCAGGAGTAGTCCGAGCCAGATAAGAAAGAACTGCATGACCTCGTTGAACACTGCCGAGAGGAGTCCGCCGAGTCCAACGTACACCGCGACCGTGATGGAGGACACCCAGATGCAGACGTCAAAATTCCAACCGAGGAGAAGCTGCATCACTTTCGCCATCGCGAACATGTTGACGCCGGATACCATTATGGTCATGAAAGTGAATGAAATTCCCGCCAGCGACCGGCTCGCCTCGCCGTATCGCAGCTTGAGATAACCCGGCACGGAATGGGTCCTGGAGATGTAATAGAAAGGCATCATTATGACGGCGAGGAAAAGGATCGCCGGTATCGCGCCGATAAGATAGGCATGCGCCCCCAGCATACCGTACTGATAAGACATAGCCGACCACCCCATGGTCTCAAGCGAACTCAGGTTGGCTGAGATGAAACTCAAGCCTGCAACCCACGCCGTCATCTTCCTCCCCGCCATGAAGAACTCTTCGCCTGTCGTGGTGTACTTTCTCAGGTAGAAGCCAATGAGGAGGACAGTGACGAAATAGAGGATTATTATGACCCAGTCGATCGGCGCCATGGAAAGGAGACGTGCCGCCGTCCGATGACTTGTCTCCGCAAACACAGGTGCAGCCGAAGCGATTATGAACGACAACGATACCCCTAAGCGTTTCGACAATCCCATTCTCTTTCCCTTCCTCAGCTTTCTGTTAATTCAATTATGAGACTTGGTTATTACCGCTTGTCCGACGGGAGTTGCTGAGTCGACACGGTGGAGCGCTTTGCACGCGCCCTGAACGAAACTGGCACTATATATAAATGAATCGCCCGAATTCCCACGCCATTGCGCGTTCGGCGGTTAGAAGGCTTGAGCGGAGTGTATTTATCCGACCGGGAGGGAGAATAGATCGGCGGTCAATCATGTAAGGTACTAAGTATCTCCTCCCGGTGGGCGTCACAACGACAACACCCAAAGCATTCGGTTTTCGTCCAGACCCCATCCTTTGCGGGAATGGCCGGAAATGCGAAGAAACAATTTGTCAAGAACTGGTCAAAAGCGTAGCGCGGCTGTCGATGAAAAGGGGAGAACTCTCCCCTCCATCTTTTCGCCGCTCTTACAAATCCTCGGTCGATTTCTTCAGGGCAATACAGGTTTCGTAGAACTCGGGAAGAGTCATCGACCTGAGGTAGACGAAGCCGCGCGTGGCTCTGATGAGCGGGCTCGTGTGTTCATTGAAAAACTCCCTCCCGAGACAAGTCTTAAGCATCTGGTACTGGTTCACCTGAATCTTCTGCGCCAGATCTGAAAATGGTCCATCCAATTCATAACTCGGGAAGGATGCCCCTCTCTGAGACGCGAAGGCATTCATGAACGACGCGCTTAGGACGGAGAACATATTCAGCGACACGGGGACGTAAACATTTGCCTCCGAAGGGTGGAACCTGTACCAGATGTTCCGGTATCCGATAACCTTCAGGTTCTTCTTGCCTGACTCGGCCTCGTACATCTTTAGTGCCTCAGCCATCACCTGCAGCACCTTGTAATGCGTGTCGGGTCCACTCGCTTCGGGATCGAGCGCGACTCCTATCACGTCAGGCTTCACTCTTCGAAGCGTCTCGAGAACCGGTATCACGTCGCGTTCGATCTTGGGGTCCTCCGTGAACACATCGCCCTTATAGAAACCAAGCCTGGCGTGAAGTATCGAGGAGGAGTTAAATCCAAAGTATCCCCAAAGACATTCAGCCTCCCACTCGCGCATCATCCCTTTCAGCTGCTGTATGTGCGGAAGGTCTTTCTTGCCCGGATACTGGGTGATGAAATACTCTTTGAGCTCGGAGACTTTCTTCAGGAGCGCCTCTCGTCCGGAGTCTCCGAAGAGGACAACGAGGTTTCTCAGCAGGCGTCTCGCTTCACCCTCGCGTCTGGTGTGGGTGTTGTTCTCTGCGACGCCGTCCAGATACTGCCACACGTCGCGGTTTTTCTTGTGGTCATCCTCCGGAGAGAAATAGTTTTCCGCAAGGAGCTTGTCGAAGGAACCGCTTCGGAGAAAGTGATCTGCGTTCTCCAGTTGATCCAGCATGTGATAATTCGTGACGGCGTTGAATCCGCTCGTCAGCGTGAGGAAAACATGCCTATTGGAAGCATCCCTTGCCCGACGGACGACGTAGGCCAGATAACCGAGCATGATGTCGTCATGATGCGGCTCCGTGTGAAGGAAGCTCGTGTTCAGCTCTGATTTGCTGCCGTTCTCTATTCTCTGAACAAGTCTCTTCTCGATCACAGATGTAATTTCTTCTCTGCCTTCCGATCTCTTTTGAAGGACGCGGGCCGCGAACCTGTTCCCCTCGAAGTCCGCCTGCGTCAAATCGCGCAGCCTCTTCCGCTTTTCGAGCGCGAGGTTTATTACAACTTCCTCAACCTCCTGTTCGGAGAGCGTTTCCTTCCTGGTAAACCTTTCGTACTGACGTTCCACAAGGAGTTTCGCGGCGCCGAGCGTCAGATAAAATCTTGCGTTAGGGAGCGACTGAAGCACCGTGGCGGGGTAACGGACGTGTCTTTCGTGTTGGACGGCATCCGCGACCACACCGGCCTTGGCCTCGCCAGCCGCCATTATTATCGCAGTACACTCCGGGTTATAAGTGATCGTGCTCAAGCCTATGGTGATAACGTGCCTGGCCCTTGAAACTTCGATTCCGCCAAGATCCGTCGCGGCCGCGGCTTGGGTCTCATAGTTCGTCGGTGTCAATCGCGTCGTTGAATTGAGATCTGATCCGCGAATATTAAAACCGATGTGTCCGTCCGGCCCAATCCCTCCTAGGAAGAAGCCTATTCCACCCAGCTTGCGTGTTTCCTCCTCATATTCGGCGCACCATTGATCTATGTTCTCCAGAACGCCCTGCTGAATCCTTTCGCTCGCCGTCTTTGCATGACGAAATCTCAGCGTGAGGTCGACAATGTTGTCCGGCCAGACATCCTGAAGCCGTTTCCCTTGCGGCAGGCCGATCTTGTTGCAGTCGATAAGCATTGCCTTCTTAGGGTCGAACCCGAATCCGCTAAGGTAGAAATTATTGACGTAGTAGAAAAAGCTGTTATGCTGTTCCGGATTAATCGGGTAAAATTCATCTATCTGTACAAAATGAAGAGATGCCATGTCTGGCTTCTTGGATGGATCGATGCCGTTCGCCTCCAGATCCCGGGCGACGTTTGGCTGCGACCACGAATCGAGATAGTGCTTCACCCACTTGATGAAGTGTTCAGGAGTCTTTCCTGTCGGGAGGGAGACGACGCCCCCCTGATTGTTCTGCGCCCACTCGATGAACCGCAGTGCCGTCAGCTTCCCAAGCATCGGGAAGTTGTCCACGGTTATTACCCCCACCTTCTCGGTGGGAGAATAAATCAGCTTCTGACCCGATTGAGTCAGGGCTTTTTCTTCGACTTTAGACATGACACTTTTTTTTGACATTGGAATCCTTACCTCAAGGCTTTACAGGGGACCATATTTGCTCCGCGTGAACATCAAATCGATCGGCAGGATGACGCTGGGAATCGGTGTCCGGGGGTATCACTCCTGAACGAGGCAAAACAAATCGGATGGGATTTCTCGCCGGATCCGAGCCTGAACCGGAGTTTCAAACAGAACAGGATTCCCTGAAAGGAACCGCAATCAAATTTGCCGATGCATATCCGGGCGACGGCCGCCACGAAACTGACAGACCAATCTCCCTCATTTACGATTCGTCCCAATCTAATCCCAGAAGCGTTTATTTGCAACAAAAACTTTCGGTTCAAACGTCCAAAACGAAGTCAGCCCTTACGATTGTACCATGGAAGCCCAGACGCTTGAATTCGCACAAATTTCAAGTGGGCGGACTTAGTGAGGCGCGGAAGCTTTGGAAGACTTGCTTAGACCGCAGTATGGTTTGCTTTGCCTGAAAATTATTCCTCCCTCCTGGCGGGAGTCAGAAGGAGGTTAGATTCCAGAGAGAGAGAAGCTTCTTTAGATTTCTACGGTCCGGCCGCCGAATCCGTTACCCACTACAGAGTTCAAAGACCTTACGTCAGGCACCTTGAAATGGCTCTCGAGAATGATTGACGCGGCACCCATCGCCACTGAGTAGTGGCCGTGCGAGCTCGTGGCAACCTTCAACACCTCGCTCGTTATCGAAAGCGTCTCCATCTCTATGGCGTTCTTCACCGGGCTTATGATAAGATCCTGAAGCTCGGCGAGATCTCCGGATATGATGAGCATGTCAGGGTTGAGAACCCCGATGACGCTACTTATCCTCTTCCCGATGAAGCTCCCAAGTCTGTTGAAGAAAGAAATCGCGGCAGGGTCCCCCTGTCTGGCTGCATCTATCATGATGCGCGTGTCTACGGAAATCGGGGAGCCGTCAAACTTGCTGAGGATTGGCCCGATTCGCAGCATGCTCCTGACATTTGTCAGCATCTCTCCCAGGTCGGACATCGGGAGGTTCAACTCCCCGGCGCAATATGAGGAACCCCGGTAGAGCTCCTCGTTCACGATAACGCCGATACCGAACCCGTGCACGTTCCTGTCGAACTCCACCAGCACCGTCATCGAATTTCTGCTCTCGCGCGCCGCCCCGACCCACTTATCGCCGACTGCCGCCGCGTTGGCGTTGTTTTCTATCGCGACGGGAAACGAGTAATGATTCTTAAGTGCGTCGAGGACGGGGACGTTCATTTCCTGAAACACGTCCGTCATGACCACGTGTCCGCTTTCGGCATTTACAACCCCGGCTATGCCTACTCCGAGGCCAATCACCTTCGACCTGTCAATCCCCGACTCGGTCAGAATGTCATCCACGATGACGAGTATATGGTGTACCAGCTCATCTATAGTCTCGAACTTGTCAATTCGATAAATCTTCTTCGCGACTATTTCAGCAGAGAAATCGAGTATGACAGCTGTAAGCTCTCCAACTTCGACATCCACGCCGAGGGCGTAAGCCGCTTCGTTGTTCAGGCTCCACAGGTACGGCTTCTTCCCCCCTTTATCAGTCGATTCCCCCTTGCCGAGATTCAGTACCAACGACTGCGCCGCCATGTCTTTCAGGATGTTGAATATCGTGGATGGACGCATCCCGGTTATCCTGACAAGCTCCGAGCTCGACATGACCTTGTTGACCCGAATGAGATTCAGGACAAGTCTGTCGTTTATGCTCTTGACGAGCTTCAAATCACCTGTTTGCATAGCACATGCCTCGCCTGCCTAAATGACCAATCCGTTTTGGGTTCAAATTAAAGAACGGGAGGCTGACGTACAACAGCGGTAGCCGAACCGGAGGACGGCGCGTGCACCGCCCTCCGCTGATATTCTTCACCGCCAGACCAGATCCGCGTTGTCCAATGACCAGTCAAGGCCAAAGAATCCGGCGACCTTGGCGCCGAACATCCCTTTGTTCACTTCCTTCCCGTCAAGTACCGTGACATCAGGAAGCGCGAAGCCGGGC
The DNA here is from genome assembly GCA_021812985.1 of Bacteroidota bacterium. Lineage (GTDB taxonomy): Bacteria > Bacteroidota > Ignavibacteria > Kryptoniales > JAKASW01 > JAKASW01. Next base: position 70,826 of record JAKAMG010000001.1, on the reverse strand, counting down.
TGGAGATACGGGACCGCATAGGTCATCCTCATACCTTTTATTCCGGTGCCGCTCACCACACCGACACTAAGGGTCGTGCTCCCCTTCTTAGGCCTGACCATGAAACATGCCAGGTCAGAACCTTTCATGACCTTATTGCCGAACACGATCCTGTCATTCCTTACGTCAACTGGCGTCTTGTCGAGTACTTTATCCCAGGCAGAGTTGGTCTCTTCGTTGCCGTAAAGGATAACGTTTCTGTCGGCGCAGGCCGTGGGATCGAACTCCCTGTCGCTAACCACATCGATGGACCCGTTGCCCTGGTACCAGAAGAACTCCGCGTCGAACCTTGCCTTATCGAACGCCCACTTGTTCTCATCTTTGGAACCGTGGGTGCCGTAGACGAAGACCACATCGTTGCGGAAAGCGTCCTTGAATGTTCCGTACCTCGCAGGATCCTTATCGCCGGAGGGGGGTGCCGAGACCGCCTCCCACTTGCCATCCGCCTTCGTCAGCCAAAGCCTGTCGGTCCCCGGGGCCACCAGGACGCTATCCAGGTTCGTCCCATCCAGGTCCACAACAAACTTTTCGGAAGTATTGGCGATTGAAAGATCGAGCGAAAGGGTCCTTATGTTTTCCGTCGTGCCTACGAACTTGTTTCTTGAAGGTATGAACCGGACCTGGGCCCTGCTTGGTTCGAGTTGTCTTTCCTGTGTATAGATCGTGAGCCAGTAATCACTTGCGGAAACACCCGGGCTCGCCGTCGTGAAATCGATGTCAAGTATCCTCGACTTCTCAGGTCTGGCGTGCCTCGCGAAGAAGTCGAACATCGGCGGCCAGTCGACGCAATCAGCCCCTGCCTGGTCGTTTAGACTCCACCAGTGGCCGACCCCCATCTGCTCGTGGAACGTGAAATCCTTGTCGAAAGTCTTCAGCGTGTCCACAAGGTGAAGCGACTCAGTCGTGGGCACGTTGTCGTCCACGCTTCCGTGAAGTATGTAGAATCCGAGTTGTTTATAGTTGTACTTCAGGGCGTAAGTGTTGAGAGGCATGGTGGCACGCCGGAACATATCGCTCATCGGAGAAGAAAGTGTATCATGATGGAACACGTAGGTCCACCATGTCACCCAGCCGGCGCTGGCCCCTATGGCGGCGAACTGGTCGGGGTAGGTGGCTCCGTTGATTTCAGTTCCGTGCCCTCCCATCGAATGCCCCGTCAGATAAATGCGATTGGGGTCTATGTTGTACGTCGACTTGGCAATATTCAGAACCTGGAGAGCATTCATCCTTCCCCAGTCCTCCCAGTCAAAGCCGTAAGGTCCGCCGTTTGTCGGGCAGACGATGTACCCCCATGTCTTGGGGTAGTATGACTTTGCCATGTTTGTGGCGATAACATCCGCGCCGTGGAGAGACAAGAAGAGGGCCTTCGGCTTGCCGTTGTCCGGACCGCGCGGCGGCACAACAGCGTAGTACTGGATGCTTCCATCTATGTCGCTCACGAACGTCACGTTGTGCACCGCCGTCGGAGGGACGGTTTCGACGTCGAAGCTGCCGGACGCGAGTTCTTTTGCATCGCTATTCGAACCTGAAAGGATCTGAAGCTTAATCGTTACGGAATCGGTCGAGGTAGGAGCCGGACCGCGCAGCTTGAACGCGACCTTCCTGAGGCTCATCGGCTGAATGAGGGGAACCTTCCCTTCGCCTGTAACTCCTGATGGGCCTTCTGCGCGAAGATACGCTCCCTCGAGAGGCTTCTCAGTCGCGTTGATGACGACGACAGACGCGTAGTAGTCAATCTTCTCCCCGACGAGGAAATTGGGAGCCGTTACGTCGGCGGTATTGAACAGGACCTGAGGTTTGATCGTACTTAGCCCCGCCTTTAGGAGACCCCGGTAACAGACAAAGAGGAGTTCGTTTCGCCCTTTCCTGAGTTCGATCGGAATCCTCGAGTAATTGAATGACGCTTCCCACACAGGGTATGTGTCCTTGTAGCCATACTTGTTTCCTTCACGCGGGACGCCGTTCACGTAAACCATATCATTGCTGTAGCCCTCGAGGATCGCCGTCTGCTCTTTTTCGGAATTAACCACGAAGAGAGCGTACCCGCCCCTCAGCGATTTTCCCTTGAACCAGTGGTCGCCATTGGCAGTGTCTTCCTCCCAGGCTTCGGTCTTGCCGTTCTGGAAGGAGACCTTGTCTCCCTTCTCCGCGTCGAGTCGCTCCCCGGCCATGAGCCGCTGCATCACAGGATCCATATCACCCATCGTCCTGTCGGGAATTTTTAGGAACAGGCCGCGGTCGAGGAATTTAATTCCCTCTTGAGCGAAGCCCGGTTTGATGAAGAAGGATACCAGAAGTATCACAAAGAGAGCCCTCGTCAGGCCCGCGGTTCCACGAGTTTTCATTCTTGCCGTCCCATTCGTGTGAAGGTTCATTGAAAAATCTTTCATAGCACCATTTCGGAGCTGACTTACTTTATTTTCACCTCATCGACAAATATCCACGCCTTGTATCCCGCTCCTGCGTGCCAGGGGGGACAGATGCCGATGTTCTTCGCGACTATCTTCAGGTATCTGGCCTTGACTCCATTAAGCTTGGCAGTAAAGTGCTTCAGCACGAGGGCATGCTGGCGCGCGTCAACATCGTTAGCGATGTGTGCCACCTTAGTGAAGGTCCTGCCATCCTGGGAGACATAGTATTCCACGTACTCAGGTAGGAAGATCCAGACCGGCGTGTCTTCGAGGAATCCGGCAGACACCTCGTTCAAAGTCTTTTCCTTGGTGAGATCTATGACGGCGTCGAGGTCCGAACCTTCGAAACCCTGCCACTGACCTCCCTGGTAGTTCGTTGTCCCGACTCGTCCGTCGGTAAGGGCCATCGCCCCGCCACCGTTATACTGCATGCTGAAAGGATACTTGTAAGTCGCGGGAGGATAAAGCGACTTCACGAACGAGGCGCTTGTGGTCATGCTCTCGTTCTTTCCGAGGAAAGCCACCGCCTTCAACGTGCACGCCTTCCGTATCGTCACGGGGGACTTATAAATGGGGGAGTTAGGTCCCGGCTCCTTCCCGTTGACTGTGTATCTTATGACGGCTTCAGGCTTGGGGGATGAGAGCTCCACAGCGGCGGAGTCATAAAAGATTTCGCCCGTGGAGTTCAGTGACACCATCGGGACAACGTCGCCATCGGGTTCCATGGAGAACATGGCCGCGTTATCGAGTCCCCATTCCTTATTCGGAGTCTCAGCCATTTTGAACCGCAGTGTCCCTCCCTCGACGAGCTGCTCCTGGGAGACGTAAGGATGGTGGAACGGCTTGCCGTTAAAGGACGCCGACTGAATGTACTTGGCCTCATCGGACGCGCCTTCGGCCTCTATCACGAAGGCCTTACCCTTCTCCGTCTCGATAGTCGCTTTCCGGAAAAGAGGACTGCCGATGGCGTAGAGATTCTGCCCCGGTGTGACCGGATAAAATCCAAGGGCGCTGAGGACGTACCACGCAGACATCTGGCCGCAGTCGTCATTTCCGCAAAGACCGTCCACCTTGTCGGTGTAGAGCACGGTCATAATCTTGCGCACTATGTTCTGCGTCTTCCACGGTTGACCCGCGTAATCGTAGAGGTAACCAACGTGATGACTCTGTTCGTCTCCCTGGGCGTCCTGCCCGATCAAACCCGTTATGTCCGGATCGGGCCGGCCCGCCAGCTCGGAGGGCGCGTTGAAAAGCGAATCAAGCTTGTCGGCAAAGGCCTCCTTGCCACCGAAGAGCTTCATCAGCCCGCCGATATCCTGCGGGACGAAGAAAGTGTACTGCCAGGCGTTAGCCTCTGTGTACTGACCGGTTGCCGCGAATGGATCGAAAGGAGTAATCCACCGCCCATCGGCAAGCTTGCCGCGCACGAAGCCGGTGGAGCTGTCAAATACGTTGCGGTAAAAGAGCGATCTTTGGTTGAACTGCCTGTAATCGTTCATCTTTCCGAGCTTCTTCGCCATCTGGGCTATGCACCAGTCGTCGTACGCGTACTCCATAGTCTTGGATACGGAAGCATCCTCCTTGTCCGCGGGGATATAGCCGCGCTCCTTGTAATACCTGAGCCCCTGCCAGTCAAGGTCGGCGCTGTGCTTCATGGCCGCGAATGCCGTGTCGATGTTGTAATTCCTGAAGCCCTTCATGTACGCGTCGAAAATTACGGGCACTGACGGATAACCTATCATTGTATAAGTCTCATTCCCTGCGAGTGGCCAAACGGGGAGGAGCCCCGCCTCCTTGTATTCCTGGAGTATCGATTTGACAAAGTTGTCATACAGCTTCGGCTCTATGATGCTCATGAGCGGCATCTCCGCGCGAAAGACGTCCCAGAGAGAGAAGACGGTATAATTCGTGAACCCCTTGGCTGTGTGGATCTTGTGGTCCATTCCGTAATACTTCCCGTCCACGTCCTGGAAAAGATTCGGGTCCATCATGGTGTGGTACAGCGCAGTATAGAATGTAACCAGGTCGGAATGGGTTCCCCCTTCGACGCGTATCTTGCCGAGGGCGGTGTTCCATGCCTTGTGCGCCGCCTCTTTGTATTTCGGGAAATCGAAATCGCGCATCTCCGCCGCGAGGTTCTTCTTCGCCCCGTCCAGGCTGACGGCCGATATTCCGACTCTGACGAGTATCGGTTCATCCTTAGTCGTTTTGAATGTAACGTACGCCTTTACGCTGTCCCCCTTTGCGGAGCGGCTTCCGGCGTTCACCGATGCACCGTCCGCAGTGCCGAATTTGCCGAAAGGCTTTGAGAACTCGGCGACGAAATAGACGTAGCGGTCGCTTGCCCAGCCATGAGAGCGTCTCATTCCTTCGATCCATCTGTCCCCCACGATCTTAACCCAGCCGCCGGTACAGGTGTTGCCTATGCCGTGCTGGAGATCCAGGATGACGTTGGAGCTGTCCGACGCTGGGAAAGTATATTTCTGCAAACCGCAGCGATCGGTCGCGGTAAGTTCAACTTTTACATTATACCGCTGAAGCAGAACGCTGTAATAACCTGGCAATGCAGTTTCAGATGAATGGCTGAACCACGAGCGATAGCCGACTGATGGATTGTCGTCGGTGCCTGGGATCAGTCTCACCTCCCCGACGGTTGGCATGAAGAGTACGTCGCCATAGTCCATCGCTCCGGTTCCACTGAGATGCGTGTAGCTGAATCCCATTATCGTCTTCGATGAATAGTTATAGCCGGAGCACCAGTCCCACCCGCTCGTCTCCTCATCGGGGCTGAGCTGTACCATGCCAAAAGGCATCGTCGGACCGGGAAACACGTGGCCGTGACCACCCGTGCCTATCATTGGGTTGACATATTGCGCCGGATCGAATCCCTGCGCCATCGCAGAGAAAGAGAGCAGCAGGAGTGAGAAAAGAAAGGTGACAGAAGCGGCAAAACTCTTCATTGGGTTCTCCCCCGTTTTAAAAAAGTTTACTGATTGAGAAAATTGGTCGGTAAAAGCTTTGTCCATTCTAAGCCCTAAGTTGTATGAAGAAGCCGGTACAGAAAAAGAATAGATGCTTGTCATTATAAGAAACCGATTGTATATTTTCAACGAAAACAATCAGCGATTCCCGTCAAACTAGCGAGGGATTCTGGCACCCCAAATCATATTGAATACCGCCATTATTGCTGAAAAACAGCCCTCGAGATGGCTTTCAGCGAGTCATGAATCGGCCTAATGGCCTTGAATTCGCAAATGTTTATTCGCCCCAAGAAATAACAGCGGCATTTCCTAATCCACGGCAGACAACAAAGTGACAGACATACAACCCACCGAGGAATAACCAACGGAGCTCAAATGATTAATAAGATTACCAGGCTGCTCGTGCTTCTGATGTTTCCAGCCATCGCCTTCAGTCAGACCGGGAACTTCAGCTGGCCGGAAAAATTCTTCAGCGGATACGAAACCACGATACACGGCGGAGGCTTCCTCTATCACTCCCCTGAACCCGAGGTCACGTCCGCCATGCTCATCCGGTCGCTCGTTTCGACCGACAATATCGAGTGGGCCACAGAGAAGGTCCCGCAGTCTTACGACAAGAAGAGCGTTTACTTCATCTGGATGTTCGGAATCGACGTGAACGCGGACAGCCACGAATTCTATCTCCATTTCAACGGCGATCAGCTGCTTACCTTCAGGAATCCGCGGGCGACATCAAAGAGTCCGTGGTCGATCGATGGCACAGACGGCTCGCAGCTCGTCTTCATGCCGACCATGATAGATCAGTTTGACGACCTTATGGGGTACGCGATACTTAAGGTGCCGGCAAGCGTGGTGAAGCCCGGAGAGGCGCAGCGGATAAAGATAACTTGCGAGAGCGCGGGAAGCGCCGCATGGTACATGACTTTCGAGTCACCTGTCAGAGAGAAAATGCAAATCACCCAGCTTGAGGCAATAGTAAAGGAAAAGGGGAAGCAATACGGCCTCGCGCAATTCGGACTTGTCCATCTCGGCGGCCCCACAACCGCTAAGGTATCTCTCGCGAACGGCGAGACAAAGGAGCTCAACGTCGAGCCGGGCTACAACTCAATTCAGTTTACAATCCCGGTGGTGGATCAGCCGAGAGAGATGAAGGCATCGGTCGCGATGAACGGCAGGACGACAAAAGTCGACTTCACCGTGAAGCCGGTCCGCAAATGGACCGTCTACTTCGTAGAGCACACGCACACGGACATAGGTTACACGCGCCCGCAGAACGAGATACTCGCGGCGCACCTCGACTACATAGACAAGGCGCTCGATTACTGCGACGAGACAGACAAGTATCCTTCATACGCCCAGTTCCATTGGACATGCGAGACCGCCTGGGCCGTCAGGGAGTACATCAGAACACGTCCGCCTTCACAGGTTGCGCGTCTTCTCCAGCGCATCAAGGAAGGGCGAATCGAAGTGACAGGCGCGTTCCTCAACATGTCCAACCTGTACGACGAACCGACTCTCTCCAATCTCATGGAGACCATAAAGGAATTCAAAGCGAAAGGTATCCCGGTGAAGACGGGGATGCAGGATGACGTTAACGGAGCGTCATGGTGCCTCGTGGACTATCTGACCAGCGCCGGCGTAAAGTACTTCACGATGGGCCAGAACACCGACCGCGCCATGGAACCCTTTAAGATGCCCACGGCATTCTGGTGGGAGTCTCCCTCAGGCAAGAAGATACTTGCCTACAGAGGAGAGCACTACATGTTCGGCGACAACCTGGGGATACTAAGCGGAGACATGAACACTCTTGGCGGAAACCTGTTCCGTTACCTGACAAGCCTCGAGGCGAAGGGATTCCCTTACGACAGGGCCCAGGTCCAGTTTCTTGGTTACCTCACGGACAACGCTCCCCCTTCGACAAAGGCCTGCGACCTCGTCAGGGAGTGGGATTCGAGATACGAATGGCCTAAGCTCGAGCTTTCCACGGTCTCGACGTTCTTTTCATACATCGAGAAGAAATACGGTAGCAAGCTGAGCACGTACAGGATGGCCTGGCCCGACTGGTGGATAGACGGCTTCGGCTCGGCTGAGGAGGAAACCGCTCACGTGAGGGACGTCCAGGCTGACATGATCGCAAATCAGGGACTTCTCGCGATGGCGACGCTCCTCGGCGAGCACCCAAGCCCGGCAATCATAGACCACGTGACAACTGTGAATGAAGACGACGCCTTTTACGATGAACACACGTTCGGGGCGGCCGAATCGATTTCTGATCCGCTGAGCGAGAATTCGACGGTCCAATGGAATGAGAAGAGAGCTTTCGCCTGGAACGCCTTCCGGCTCAACGGCATACTGCAGGATGAAGCCGTCGGCTTGTTCGAGCCCCTTGTCCCCAAGGCGGAGAAGCCGACGATAACTGTGTTCAACACCATGAGCTCCGCCAGATCAGGAGTCACCAAGGCATTCATATATAACCAAATACTTCCTCCCGAGAAGGAGTTCAGGCTCGTCGACGCGAATGGAAACGACGTCCCGGCGCAAATTCTCAGCAGCAGGTCAGAAGGCAATTACTGGGCTATCTACGCGAAGGACGTCCCCGCGTTCGGCTACAAAACATACGAAATTGAGGTCGGCGACAAACCCTCGGCTCAGTACCGAACGAGCAATTTCGACGGGAAGCTGGACAACAAGTACTACACAGTCACCGTGGACACTGTCAAGGGCGCGATAAGCGGGATATACGATAAGTCGCTTGGCAAGGAGCTTGTGGACGCCAAAGCTCCCTGGGAACTTGGACAGTTTATCTACGAGACCCTCTCTGACAGGGAGCAGATCTCTCGACACGACCTGAAGAACTACTCTCGCACCACGATGAGCGACATAAAGATAGGAAAGGTTGTGGATGGTCCGCTCTGGACAAGCGTCGATATCACCGGCCAGGTACCGGCCTGCGCCGACAACAGCGGTATCACCTGCGAGATAAGACTCTACAAGACCGAGAAGCGGATTGAGCTCGCCTACTCCATGAAGAAGCTCCCGGTGACGTCCCCGGAAGGCGTGTACGTCTCGTTCCCATTTGACATGAAGGGGGGACAGATATCGTTCGAAGTGGAAGGTGGAACGGTTGTACCAGGAAAGGACCAGCTTCCCGGAAGCGCCTCGGACTGGGACGGAGTACAGAACTTTGCGACGGTTAGAAGCGGAGAAGGACAGATCGTCCTCGTGAGTCCGCAGATTCCCATCATGGAGTTCGGGGACATCAACCTCGGCAAATTTCAGGAGGTCTCCACCGTCAAGAACCCCTATATCTATTCATGGGTTCTCAACAACTACTGGACGACGAACTTCCCCGCATCTCAGAAAGGTGGAATGGATTGGCAGTACGAGCTGACTTCCACGGCGGACAGTTCGATTGGATACGCCACGAAGTTCGGCTGGGAGTCGCGCGTCCCGCTGGTGGCGCGAGTGTCTGAGGGAGGCGGCAAGAAGACGGCGCTCGCTTCAAGGTCGCTTCTGAATTTCGGGAACGGCGACCCGCTTCTTATTTACGCCAGGCCGGCATGGGACGGGCACGGCATCGTTCTCTGCATGAGAGAGACATACGGCAGGGACGCCGTTGTAAATCTCTCAGGCCTCAGGAAATCAGGACTCGTGAATAGCGTCGAAGAGGTAAACAGCCTTCAGGAACCGCTCAGGAAAGTAACCAGCGAGGTGAAGTTCAATCCTTACGAGGTGAAGTTTATCCGTATCAACTGACGCTTCTCCAGCATTAATCACTTCGGGGGACGCGAGCAAAATCCCTGCTCGGGTCCCCTTTTTCATTTCTAGCATCCAGTCTTTGCTTTCTTACCTCCCACCCTCTATAATGTGGTTCGTGGACAAAGACTCTCTGAAGTCGGTAAGCGACCTTCCCAAAAGACTCCGTCCGAGCCTGAGGATAGGCACCTGCAGCTGGAACTACCCTGAATGGGAGGAGATAGGCGTCTACACCCAACGGCAGAAGAAGCACTACGACTATCTTCCTGAATACACGGAGCGCTTCAGCACGGCTGAAGTCGACCAGTGGTTCTGGAGCCTCGACTCGCCTGACGTAGTGAGGCTCCCGCGCCCGGAGGATGTGAAGGCTTATGCCGATCTGACGCCGGACGATTTCAGGTTTACCGTTAAGGCACCGAATTCGATTACGCTCACGCACTTCTACAAACAGGCGAACAAGGAATTCGCCGGGAAGCCGAACCCACACTTCCTGAGCTTAGACTTCATGAAAGCGTTCCTCAGATCGCTCCAGCCTCTGAAGGGCAAGATCGGGGTCATCATGTTCGAGTTCGAATACCTAAACAAGGAAAAGATGCCCGGCCTCGCGGCATTCATGGACCACCTCTCGCCCTTCCTCTCGTCTCTTCCATCCGATTACGCCTTCGCGATAGAGACTAGGAACCCCAACTACCTGAAGGAGGAATACTTTACTTTCCTGAAGAAGCACGGGACGGGACACGTGTTCGTGGATGGATATTACATGCCTTCCGCTGCGAGCGTCTTCGAGAAATTCGGAAAGGTCGCGTTGCCCGCCAGGAGCGTCGTGATAAGACTCCTCGGCTCCGACAGGGAGGGGATCGAGAAAAAGACGAGGAAGAGATGGACGCAGGTGGTTGACCCGCACGACAAGACGATCGGAGAGATCGCGGAATTAGTCACCAAACTCATTCCACAAAAATTCGACGTCTATGCCAACTTCAACAACCACCTGGAAGGAAGCGCCCCTTTGTCAATTTCTAAATTCATAACTGCACTCGCCTCGAAATAGACAGACTAGTGGGAAAACACCGGAACATGGTAAGGGCCGTGCTCATGGGTCACTTTGGATGTGACGAAGCTTCGGCTCAAAAGCCTGTACTTTCTTCAAGCCGGATATTAAGTATAGGGAAAGATCTTGAAATCCGACTTCTTCTTGTTCCCGTGGCGATTCTTATGATATCAGCTACCTCGCAGGCCTTCGGCCAGTTTAGAATCGCGAATCAGACACTTCAGCAGGCAGGCCGGGCGGGAGTTGCGACTCCCACTAACCAGCCAGAGCCCGGGAGCCCAGCCTTAACGCCGTTTGGAAACATGCCGGGTAACTTTGTGGACGCTTTCAAGGGCGACAACATTTACCTCCATCTCGCAGCAATCACTTCGACTTGCATTCTCGTCACAGGAGGCGTCGACTACCGCGTCGAGCACTTCTTCAATACAAATCCGAAGGACGGGCAATTCGGAAGAGGGGTGTTCATAACCGGACAGCTCCTCCCCTTTGTCGCCGGCGGATCGCTCCTATTGTACGGCGGAATTGCGAGAGACAAGGAGATCCTCGGCGCATCGTACGCTGTCATCCAGGCGAGCGTCATGGAGTTGCTGTACAACACGGCACTCAAGGCCGTCACGGGAAGGCCAGGACCTGACTGGCGACACCACTCCGACATGGACAGCCTCAGCAGGGTATTCCGCTTCGGCATCCTTCGGGGAGGCGTGTTCTGGGGATGGCCTTCAGGCCATACGGCAGCTACGATGGCCGTCGTGTCTGCCCTGACGAGCTACTACCCCAATAGCCTGGAGCTGAAAATCGCGGGATACGGGCTGGTGGCCTACACCATCTACGCCGTCTCTTCAGTGAACAGGGGCGGGATGCACTGGTTTTCTGACGCGGTCGCGGCAGCGCTCATGTCCTACGCGATCGGTTCAACCGTAGGCAAATACTACCGAGACACTTATAGCAGGATCTCAACGGCCGGCCCGACTCAGCAGGCCTTGGCGTACATCGCACCCGTAACGTCACCCCTTTTAACACTCTCACTGACTTTCTGAAGAATAAGAGTCCATCCGACTCCTACTCTCCACTCTCTCCCCAGAAAGACGGCTTGTCCCCCATTATAAAATCGAGGACTGCGCCGTTCGCCAGGTCGGCATGCGTAATATAGGGACGGTTCCACTCCTTCCCGTTCACTCTCAGGGACTGGACATAAACATTCTTGGGCGAGGCGTTCTCTCCGATTATGCGTATCGACCTGCCGTTTTCCAGATGTATGATAATCTCCGGAAAGGATGGACCGTGAAGATAATAGTAATCCTGACCGGCGTTAGGGAAGAACCCCATCGCGGCGAAGACGAACCATGAACTCATCGCCCCGCTGTCGTCGTTGCCCGGATAGCCTTTCAAAGTATAACCCGTGCTCATGAGCCTGCGGACCCAGTAGCTTGCGAGATCGGAGCGGCCTGCATAGTGGAACGTATGTATCGCCAGGAAGGAGGGCTCATTGGAATAATCGATGAGCCCGTCCTCGAGCGCGTGCTGCAGCCTGGCGACATATTCTTTCTTTCCGCCGCACAGACTTATCAACCTGTCAAACTCATGGGGCACGAAGTAGGAATACGTCCAGGAGCTCCCCTCGTAGAAGTAGTCGTGCCACGACCCCCAGTTCTTTTTCGGGTCTATGCTGACGAATGTACCGTCAGAATTCTTCGGGACAATGAAACCGTGATATCCGTCGCTTTCAGCGTTCGGATCCCAGAGGTTCTCCCACCCGGTGCTTCTCTTGAGGTATTTTCTGTAATCGCCCATGTGATCAAGTCCCCTCGCCATCTCTGCGACACAGTAATCGTTGTACGCGAACTCCAGAGTCTTGGAGCAGGACATTATCCCGGCAGGGAGCCATCCGTTCTTCCTGTACGCCCCGACATCTTCCTCGTTCCCCTTTATCCCGTCGAGCCCTTGAAAGGCCTTGCGCTCGTGGTCCGCGTCATGCTTCACGACTTTGTAGGCCTCATTCCAGTTCACACCGGAGAGTTTCTTCACGAAAGCGTCGGCGATGATATTATCTATATTGTCTCCTCCCTGCTCCTCGTTCATGTCTATCCCTGCGATAAATGCGTCGCGCACCTTGTGGTTCTTCCTGTACCTTGTAATGAAGGACCCGATGTTTCCGCGCACCATGTCAGGATCGACAAACTCCATGAGAGGAAAGACAGTTCTCCATGTGTCCCACGAAGCATACTCGTCGTCCCAAAGTGGCGCGTCCGCCGGATACCCCTGAATGTCGCCTGTCCTGTCGCGCGGCATAAGCATGGCATGGTACAGCGCCGTATAAAACATCGTTCGGAGAGTATCCGACCCTCCCCTTATTTCGATCTTTCCGAGCGCGCTGTTCCATGCGGCCTTCGCGGAATCCCTCACGGCCTCAAAATCCCATGACTGTATTTCGGAATCCAGCCATTTCCTCGCCTGCCTGAGGCTTCTCAGGGATACCGCGATTCTCATGTAGACGTCCTCCCCGTCATTCGTCGAGAATCGCAGGTAAGCACCCACTCTGTCGTCCGGCTTGAGGAGACTCCTTATCTTCGTCCCGGGTTCTGTTTGGCCGTTGATCCACGTTCCGTAACCGGACGGTCTGCTGCTGAACTCCGCGCAGAAGTAGACAGGGTAACTCCCGTCTCCGAACCCGCCCGAATAGACCCCTTCGCCTTCTATGGTCCAGTAACGAGACGACCTGATCACGACTCTTCCCGAGGACACTCGGCCATGGACCATCGTCGCGATATCCATCGGAATGTTATGCGTAAGATCTATCAGCACGCAGGAGGAATCCGATTTCGGAAAGGTGAACCTGTATATCGCGGTATGGCGGGACGGGGCAACGCTCACCTTGATATTATATCTCTTCAGTCGAACTGAGTATTCGTACGGTTTCGCGACCTCGTCATCCTTCGGCGAGTCGTGCATGTCCTCACCTACGGCGAGCCCCGTCTGCGGTGAAACGAATATCTGCCCGTACTTTCCCCAGCCTGTGCCGCTGACCTGCAGTTGACCAAAGCCCCTTATCGGTCGGTCCGGCGCGTAACCGTCGTGGGACCCGCCGGGTGTTTGAGGGCTGGGGTTGATAGAACCGAAAGGGAGCTGGGGACCTATGACGCAGTTGCTCACCTCATCGCGTACCCCTATGAAAGGATCAACTTCATCCGCCGGATCCATGAACGAGTCGAGGGAAGTTGCCGGAGCAGCCTGCCGGCTCGTCGTGTCGCGAACAGCAGGGTTTCGAAGTAGCAGGACGCCGGCAAAATCGGCGGGGGCGTAAATAGCTACGATCAATAACGCGGTGACAAGTATCGTCGCACGAGTCATTAAACTGGTACAGCGTTCTGCAAATCGTCCATCAATCACCGGCATATCCCTCCCTCTCCATCTCTTGTTAACGCTAAAGCTTGTCCTTCAGCCTGCGGAACATGGAAGTCAATTCTGGAATTTAAAAAAAATCAGGCAATGTTTCTTATCTTGGACAAAATGATATGCGCCCCAATTAAGGCGACAGGCCCGACACGATTAATCATATGCCACCAGAATCACCCTCACTGACCGAAAAGCTCGAGGATATACTCCACGCCAGGGATCTGATTTCTAGATACGGCTGGAATGCGATGTGTTACCAGATATTGAATCCAGGAATACGCCTATGGTTTCCTGAGGATAGAGATGCGGTGGTAGGATATGTGGAGGCGTACGGCTTTCGCGTCGTCGCGGGCGCGCCGGTCTGCGAACCCTCGGAGCTGTCTCGCATAGTCTCCGCCTTCGCAAATGACTCGGCGAGGGACGGCAAGAGGGTCTGTTACTTCGGGGCACAGGAGAGGATAACTTCGGTGCTGGGGGCCATGGGAGCAGTTGCCACTCTGATTCTCGGCTCACAGCCCGTCTGGCATCCGGGTAACTGGGAGGCACGCGTTTCTTCCAAGTCCTCGCTCCGCGCCCAGTTTGCCCGGGCAAGGAACAAAGGGGTGACCGTAAGACTGTGGAGTTCGGACCTCGCGGCGGGCAATCTCGATCTAAAACGGTGTCTTGACGAGTGGCTCGAGACGCGGGGTCTCCCGCCGATGCATTTCCTGGTCGAACCCGAAACTCTTGAGAGAATTTATGACAGGCGTGTTTATGTCGCGGAGCGCGACGGAAGGAACATAGGTTTCATCGTAGCTTCTCCTGTTCCTTTGCGACATGGGTGGCTTATCGAGCAGATAATCAGAGGTGCTGACGCGCCAAACGGCACCGCGGAGCTAATGCTTGACACAGCGGTGAGGGACCTCGCGAGAGCAGGCTCTGAATACGTCACGCTCGGCCTCTCTCCACTCTCAATCAGATCGGGAATTCCGCAGGTCCCGCTCGCGGCCTGGATTAGGATTCTTCTGGCAGGCGTCCGCCTGCTGGGCTCCCGCTTTTACAACTTCGACGGACTCGACTCATTTAAGTCCAAATTCCTCCCTGACAGATGGGAACCGATTTACGCCATAACGAGCGAACGCAGGGTCTCATTCAGAGCTCTATATGCGATCGCGGGGGCCTTCAGCGGCGTATCGCCTGTTTCGTTCATCATCAGGGCCACTGTCAGGGAAATGAAGAGGGAATTGCGCGGGAAGGATTCCGGCCGCGGTCAATATTAGACTCGCCATGCGAAGACCGGCTCAGCTGACAGCGATAGTCTCTTCGTTCTCTTTGCTAAAAAAATGTGCCCTTTTCGTGTCGAAGTACATCTCAAGCTCGGTCCCGGGCCTGGGGTCGACGGATGTAGTAACTCTCGAGACGATCTGACCGGAGCCGGACTGAAAGTAGAGGAACACTTCATTTCCCATCGGCTCCGAAATCTCCACCTTCAGCTTTCGGCTTGCGTCGAACTCTCCTGACTTTGTCTGGGCGAGCACAATGTGTTCTGGCCTGATGCCGAGGAAGATTTCCTTTCCAATAATCCCGCCGATCTTCTTCTCGTACTCCGCCGGGACTTCGAACCTCAATCCCCCTCCCTTTTCTTCAAAGTAGAGTCTCTCTCCCTTGACGATGCGTCCGTCAAAGAAATTCATCGCGGGAGTTCCTATGAAGCCCGCGACGAACCTGTTAGCAGGCTTGTTGTAGAGCTCGAGGGGACTCCCGACCTGCTGTATGACGCCGCTCTTCATGACAACTATCCTGTCGCCCATGGTCATCCCTTCGACCTGGTCGTGGGTGACGTAAATCATGGTCGCATCCAAACGCGCGTGGAGTTTCGAGATTTCCGCCCGCATCTGAACGCGCATCTTGGCGTCAAGGTTGGAGAGCGGCTCGTCGAACAGAAAGACTTTCGGCTTCCTCACTATCGCCCGGCCAAGCGCCACCCTCTGGCGCTGTCCGCCAGAAAGTGCCTTCGGCTTCCTGTCGAGATACTCCTTTATCCCGAGAATCTCGGCCGCCTCGGTAACCCTCTCCCTGATCTCCTCCTTCGAGTACTTTCTCAGCTTCAGGCCGAAGGCCATGTTGTCGTAAACCGTCATATGCGGATAAAGCGCATAATTCTGGAATACCATGGCTATGTCTCGATCCTTGGGGGCGACGTCGTTCATCAGCTGATCGCCGATGTACAGCTCCCCGCCGGTTATCTCCTCGAGACCTGCTATCATCCTGAGAACGGTAGTCTTGCCACATCCCGAGGGTCCTACGAGAACGAGAAACTCCTTGTCCTCGACGGTCAGGTTGATGTCCCTCGCCGCTGAAACACCCCCCTCGTATGTCTTTGAAACGTTGACTAGTCTTACACCTGCCACTTTTCAATCCTCAGCATCTGTTGTGAAATCAGATTTGTCATTTGGCGTTATTTACGAGAAGCACTCCCCATCCGGGTCTGATCGAAAACATCAGCTTGCCGGAGGCGGCGCGTACGTTCCGACCGTTGAGCACATCTCTAAACGAGGAGGTTCCTCCCTCGGCTGCAACTTCCATCTTCTGAGTCTTGTCGGAGAGGTTGAAGCCGACTACGGCGGTATGTGCTCCGTATTTCCGTTCGAACACGAACACCTTCTTCGCGTTGTCAGCGGCGAGCGTCCTGTAAGTACCGACAGTCAGAGCCGGATTGCTTTCCCGCTCGTGTACCAGCTTACTGTAGTAGTCGAAGAGGTTCCTGTTGAAGACGTTCTTGTCGTCGGGCCTCCTGACCCCAGGCAGGGGGCTCGTCTTTTCGTCCTGATACTTCATATCAGGCCAGAGCATTGGTTTTCTGTCGTCAGGGTCTGTCGCTCCCCACATCCCGGCCTCGTCGCCGTAGTAAATCATCGGCGCTCCGACGTATGTCATCTGGAAGAGAACGATCAGTTTCTGGCGCTGGATCTCTGCCGCGTTGGGCTTCCGCACGCTGTATTTCGGATTGCTTCTCGGGGTGGCGTCGCCGTTATAAGTCCGGTCAGGGTTAACGATCATCGAAGCAAGACGGTCGGTGTCGTGGCTGTCGACAAGGTTCTGGAGAACAAAGTCAACGCTGTCGGGGTACATGTGCCTTATCGCCGCAAGCGTCGAGTCAAACTGCTCGGGAGTGATAGCCATCTTATGGTCGACGAAGAATCTCATGACCGCCTTCGCGAACTCGTAGTTCATCACCCCGTCAAACTGGTCCCCCTGCAGCCAGGCGGACGCGTCCGTCCATATCTCCCCGATTATTATCGCGTTCGGATTAATCCCCTTGACAACCTTCCTCCAGTCCTTCCAGAAGACGTGCGGCACTTCGTTGGGAACATCGAGCCGCCAGCCGTCGATGCCGTCCTTCACGTCTCCGTTGGGGGCAAGCCATCGCTTCGTTATGGCCATGATGTATTCGTAGGGTCCGTGCACAAGGCCGGTGATGCTGTCCTTTCTGAAAATGGGCAGCGACTTCACTCCCCACCAGGCGTCATAATCGAACTTCGTCCCCTTGGCCGGGTCGTTCCAGCTCTTTATCACGAACCAATTCTTGTAGCGGGACTTCTCCTGGTTCTTCTCCACGTCCTTGAATGCCCAGAAGTCCGTGCCGACATGGTTGAAGACGCCGTCCATAATAACCTTCATCCCCATGGAGTGAGCTTTTCTGACAAGCTTCAGGAACTCCAGGTCTGCCGATGTCCACTTCCACGTCGAGGGATCATCAGGCTTCTCCTCCGCCATTATCTTCAGGTCGCCCTGCGGGTCCGGCCCGAAGTTATGGTCGATATGAGTGTAGGAGGCGGTGTTGTACTTATGCAGCGACGGGGATTCAAACAGCGGATTAAAATAGATCGCGTTGATGCCGAGCTTGTGAAGGTATGGGAGCTCGTCGATCACCCCTTCAAGGTCGCCGCCGTACCTTCTGTCGAAGACGACGTCATAGAACTTATCGGAAACTTTCTTCTCCCACGGCTGGACTTTGTACCAGTCGCTCGTCCAGGGAGAGATGCGCCAGGCCGGGTTAGCGACCTCAGCGTCGGTCGCCGTCGGATCGTTCTTCGGATCGCCGTTGCGGAAACGCTCCGGAAATATCTGATACCAGACCGCCTTCATGGCCCAGTCGGGAACGTGAACCTGAGCTTCGGCCTGCGCGAACACGCAGATCATGACAAGAGCGGTAGAAATCCATTTCTTCATTTTTGCCTCGACATATTTTTTCTGAAAAACAATCATGCCGCCCGGACAGCCCGGCGGCGGAAATTCATTGCTCCCGCCCGCGACGAATCACGAATTCCTTCCTTCCGCGTCCTCGACCTTCATTACAAGGAGCGCCGAGATGAGGAGGGATATCCCTCCGAGGAGGAGCGCGTATATGGCTTCATCGCCGAAAAGGTGCTTAACGAAGAATCCGAGTATGGCAGCCGCGGTGATCTGGGGTATAACTATGAAGAAGTTAAATATCCCCATATAAACTCCCATCTTGTCCGCCGGGAGCGATCCGGTCAGGATGGCGTAAGGCATCGCCAGTATGGACGCCCACGCGAGCCCGATTCCAAGTTCAGGTACCAGGAGAAGAGTCGGATCCTTTATGACGTAGAAAGAGAGGAGTCCGATCCCGCCGCAAACGAGGCTGATGGCGTGGACCATCTTCCTGCTCGTCTTGCCGGCTATCCAGACGAGGAGAAAGGCCATCACTGCCGCGAAGCCGTTGTAAACCGCCATGAGAACTCCGACCCAGTTCGCCCCCTCGTTGTAAAGGGCGGATGCCGTGTCCGTCGCGCCGTATATATGATGGGCAACCGCCGGCGTCGTGTAGATCCACATCGCGAAAAGCGCGAACCATGAAAAGAACTGCACGTATGCTAGCTGTACCATAGTCTTCGGCATGTTGAACAGGTCGTTCATTACGACGACGAGTCCGCCAGCAGTGCTCTTTCGATTTGTAAGGATCCCCGCTATGATCTGCAGAACGCCGAACGCCACCAACCCGCCGAAGAACACGCCGAGGCCGTAATCCATGTAGATGAAAAAGTAAAAGACCGCGAACAATACGGCTCCGCTTACCATCCAGATAATTCCGTTTCTCAGGAACTTTGACGACGGGACCTGCGCCGCGACATGCCCGGCCTTCGCCGCCGCCTCATCGCCGTATGCCATCAGCTCGTCCGGGGGGTATTCTTTCGACGCCGAGACCGTCCACAGGACAGCAAGGAAAAAGACGGCGCCGCCGATATAGAATGAGAGCTTCACAGACTCAGGTATCATCCCTTCTGCGGCAGTATTGCTGACTCCGAACCAGTTTGTCATGATGTAAGGAAGGGCCGAGGCGACCACAGCCCCCGTACCGATGAAGAAACTCTGCATCGCGAAACCGATAGTACGCTGCTCTGACGGAAGCATGTCTCCCACAAACGCCCTGAAAGGTTCCATCGAAACGTTTATAGACGTATCCATGATCCACAGCATTCCGGCGGCGACCCAAAGGAGAGGAGAGTTCGGCATGATGAAGAGAGCAATCGAGGCGAGTATCGCGCCCGAAAGGAAGTAAGGCCTTCGCCTTCCGAGCCGCCCCCACGTCTTGTCGCTCATGTGACCTATGATCGGCTGGACAACCAGCCCCGTAACAGGAGCGGCTATCCAGAGGATCGGTATGGCATCGATCTTCGCGCCAAGAGTCTCAAATATCCTGCTTACGTTCGCGTTCTGAAGGGCAAACCCAAATTGGATTCCGAGGAATCCGAAGCTCATGTTCCAGATTTGCCAGAAACTCAAACGAGGCTTTTTCATACAATTCTCAATTCTAAATTTCGAATCTCAAATTAGGCACCGTCGACCAGGCCTGGTTAATTCAAAACAGGAAACCATTTGTTAAAAATCGTCTCACCCTTTAACGCTCCCCAGTGTCAGGCCGGAGATCAGCCACCTGCTCAGGAAAAGGAACAGGGCGACAGCCGGTATGCTTATGATCAGAGAGCCGGCGGCGTAAAGCCCCCACTGAGTCGACATGCTTGCCTCAAACTGCTTCAGTCCAAGAGGCAGCGTGAAGAGGCTCGTGTCCTGCAATACCTGCGCGGCCACGACGTACTCAGCCCAGGCCGTCATAAAGGAAAACAGCGCCGTTATGACGAGCGCGGGCGCCGCGAGCGGGAGTACTATCTTCGTGAACGCACCCCATCTTGTCGAGCCGTCGATCCTTGCCGACTCCTCAAGACTGAACGGTATGGTGTCGTAGTATCCCTTCATCTGCCACACACAGAAAGGAAGAGCCGTGGAAGTGTATATGACGATTATGCCGAGGTAACTGTTTATCAGGTGGAGCTTGAGAAGCATGATGTACATGGGAAGCAGAAGCATAGTCGGCGGAAACATCTGAGTGACGAGGAGCCCGACCATCGCGCTCTTCTTGCCGTAGAAGTTGAACCGGCTGAAGGCGTATCCGGCCGTCGAGGCGAGCGCCACTCCCGTCACCGTCACGGTAGCGGCTATGATCGACGAATTCCAGAACCAGAGCAGAAACTGAGTCTGGGTGAACAGCTCCTTGTACGCGTGAAAGGTGGCGCCGTCGGGGATTATCCTCAGAGACGTTGAGAGGAGCCTGTTCCCCGGTCTGAGCGAGATGCTGAATACGTTGACTATCGGATAAAGCACGGCGAGCGTGAAACCGATCAGGAGGAAGTAAAGCACTAAATTGAGAATTCTCAATTTCAAATTCTGAGTTTTGGCTTTATGACTCATGCGCGCCTTCTTGCTCCCTAAGTGAAGCCGTAGGATATATCTCGAAGACAACCTCACGGATAGATTCGCGGCAATTATCCCGGCGTCCTTCCGGGAATTGCGATTTTAAAATTGGCAATTCAACGTTCATACTAGTACGCCGCCTCCGACGCTTTAGTCCTTTTCAGGAATACTAGGCTGAAGATGAGGAGGATGGCGAATATCACCATTGAGAGCGCGGCCGCGTATCCGTAACGATAGAGGTTGAATGCTGCCTTGTAAACATAAGACACGAGTATGTGCGTCTGATCTGAAGGCTCTCCCCCGTTCGACACGAGCCAGATGATGTTCACGTTGTTGAAGGTCCAGATGATTCCAAGCGTAATCGCCGGTATCATGACCGGCTTCAGGAGAGGATATGTGACGGACCAAAACTTCTGCCACGCCGACGCCCCGTCAATGTCAGCCGCCTCGTAAAGCTCCTGCGGTATGCTTTGAAGCCCTCCGAGCGCGATCGTCATCATGAACGGAAAACCGAGCCAGATGTTCGTGATTATGCAGGCGCTGAAAGCCTCGAGCGGCTTTCCAAGCCATTCGACTGGGGCCATCTGGAGATACCGCGCGATGAAGAGGTTTATCGCGCCGTACTCGTAGTTGAACATGCTCCGCCATGTGAGGGCCACTATCACCTGCGGTATCGCCCAGGGAAGTATGAGCAGAGTCCGAAGAGCCGCCTTGCCGAACAGCTTCCTGTTGAGTACGAGCGCGAGCGAGACGCCTATCGTGACGTGGAAGAATATGTTCACGAAAGTCCACACCAGAGTCTTCAGGAAAACCGTGTAGAACACCTGCCCCCTGAAGACTTCTATGTACTGCCTGAATCCAATGAGATGCCAGTCCCTGAAATGCCTCAGGCTCATGTTCGAGAAGGAGAGGACGACGTTGTAGAAGAAAGGATATACCACGACGCCGAACATAACAATCGCAGCCGGGATCATGAGGATGTAGGCGAAAGTGTTCGGCGAAAGACTTTCGGAATCGAAGAATCTCGTCTTCCGCTCTTGTGGTTGTGTCATTTTATTCCGGTTGAAAGCCATGCGTCAGGTCTCATAGGTCAGGGATACAGTTCGAGCCACAAATGAAATCCGCGGAGTTCACGCTTCCGGGCCTTAACCTTCCCTTCGACATTTGTCACTCGTTCATCTCTTTGATCTTTTCAACGGCGCTTTTCTGCATCTGGCGCGCCGCCTGTTCCGGCGACTCGGTCCCGCCAAGGACCGCCTGGTAGCTTGGCCTCATCGCGTCCCACACCGCGCGCAGCTCAGGGATTATCGGCATCGGCCTCCCGACCTCCATCTGATTCTCCGATTCCTTTACTATCGGATTGTTGCGCACGACCGGGTCGCTGTAAAGAGACTCGAGAGTAGGTATCGTGTCGAAGTGCCTTGTGTATTCAAGCTGGACCTCCGGGCTGAGGAGGTACTTGATTAGCTTGACGATCTCAGGGATCTTCCACTGCGGAACGGAGGCGTTTATCGAGAAGCCAACGGGAGAAACCATCGGCGCGGGCCACAGCCCGGTTTCTTTTATGAACGGGATCCTCGTTACGCCGAAGTTGATGCCAGCCTTCTTGTAATCTCCGAACGACCACGGCCCGTTTATGATCATCGGCGCCTTCCCCTCCTTGAAAAGCGCGTCCGCGGTCTCGTAATCGCATGACTTCGGTATGATCTTGTACTTGTCCCGCAGCTCCATCATGAACTTCAGCGCGGCAACCATTGCAGGGGTATCCAGCGTCGGGTTCCCCAGCGAGTCCATCACCCATCCGCCGTAACCTGTCAGGAACGGTATGAAGAAATAAGGCTCCGTGTAGTTCCAGACGAGCCCGTAGTTGCTCGGCGCATGAGTAAACTTCTCACCGATGGCAATCAGCTGGTCCATCGTCTTTGGAGGGTTCGGGAGAAGCGCCTTATTGTATATCAGCATGAGATGGTTGCCGATCTTGTCGGCAATCTGATAAAGGCGGCCGTGGCTGTAGACCAGCGCCTTCGGGTTGAACCTTGAAAGGTATTCCTTGCTGAAGAGCGTGTCGAGCGGAAGTATAATTTCCATGACCTGGAACGGCCCGACCTGGTCCGAAGGCCCGTAGACAATGTCCGGACCGGCTCCACCGATCGCGGCTATCTGGAAACCGGACCTCAACTCTTCGGTCTCCTTGTATAACGCCGTCACCTTTATTCCCGGATTCGCGGCCATGTACTTGTCGAGGACCTCTTTCAACACAGTCCTCTCGTCCGGCCGCATCTGGTGCCAGATTACTATCTGGTGCGGGTCTTCGAGCGTGCTCTTCGCGCAGGAAGAGATGAAGAACGAAAGAAGCAGGAGCGAAAGGAGATATCTCACGATTTACACTTCCTTGTCCGCTCTGCAATCAGCCGCAATGTTAACCGAATTGTCGTATTCGTTTCGATTCGACAATTCGTCTGCCCGTGAATTCGTGATTCGAAGTTTCGATCGTGCAATCATTCAATTCTTCTAAGGCTGAGGCGGTTTCATGTTCTCGCGGAAGTATTTCATCCATCCTTCCCGCGGATAAAGAGCCGGCACGGCAAGCACCCTCCCGCCGAAACCGATGAGCCTGTACGTGAGCATCTGAAACGGGGTTACCCTCAGCGAGAGCACGTTCGGCCTGAATATCCTGACATCTTCTTTCTCGGCGAGACCCGCTATGAAACGTGATAGCGCCTCCTGTTTCTCTTTCGCGAGGAGCATCTCCCTTGCCACGTCTATACTGTTCTGAATAGCCTCTTCGCCGATCGAAGATTTTTCATCTATCAACCGGTATATGTAAAACTTTCCGTGATCCTGGACAGGGCCATAGACATCTCCCCTCTTCAGCCGGGCAAGGACGGCACCGAGCTCGCCGAGGTTGTAGGCGTTGACCCAATGAATGGTGGTATCCGACTTATCGGAGATCTCCGACTTTTCGTCGCTGAGCCTCGTGTAGATTTCCACGGCCTGGTTGATGTTATCTGCCTCGTACATTCGGACCTTGAGCCTGACGGCGTTAAGCACTTCGTCGTGATGTTTCGCGAAATAGGAATCGACCTCGGCGGGAGTAACCTTCACAGTGTCGGTCACGGCGTTCGCGGCCCTGTAAGCCCTGAAAGCGTCAAGCATCATCCTGACGTTATGCTTCACCTCCCACGAATCCTGAAGTCCGAGTTCCTCAGCTCTCCGTACCAGGAAGTAATTCTGGGCGATGAAGCGGAGGGAGCCGTGAAGCGCGAAGGTCACGCCGGGGAGCGTCGTGTCGTCGGACGCAAACATAGCCGTCGGCATCTCCCTCAGGACATCGTCGAGCGAGAGGGAGCCGTCACGGAACGAAAGGAACGGCTCCTTGAGCTCATTCCTGAACTCATCAGCTAGGAGGGCGAGGTCAGCCGGCGACAGCCTGTAATAGGGATCGTAGGAAGGAGGAACTTCCCTCTTAAAAATCCGCTGAATCTCATAGACCATCGGCCTGAAGATCCTGAAGTTGACATCGACGCGGACGCCCTTCATCACCGACTCGATGTACTCGTTGCCGAGCTCCGTCTGCCGCCTGTTGACGAGTATCTCCCTGATCTTGTTCAGCCTGTCCGGCGTGCCGCCCGATATGAACTTCTGATTGAGTTCACGGGATATAACTCTGAATACTACAAGGCCATCGACCGTGACCGTAGGCCTCGACACAAAGCCTTTCGTATGACCGAAGAACGCATCCTCGATAGCCTCGGTAGATTCCCCGTAAGGAATTTCGAGCGTATCGTGGCGCACGCCGAGGCTCTGTGCCATCTTGTATATGTTCTGTCCTCTCCTGACGTCCGAGTAAAGCGCGGACGCCTTCGAGCTGTCCGCGTCGAAATAAAACGCGTCAACCAGATACTTGTAAACCGAGATGTCGAAACCATGCAGGAGCTCATCGCTGGAGACCTTCGCGCGCGGCACGACCACCTTCCTGAAAAGCGCGTCCCTCATGAAGATTTCCTCCATCTGCTTCCTGAGGAGTTCTTCTGATGATGTGTACGGGATGTTCATGGAAGACGCGGCCTGGGCAAGGAGCTTCTCCGCGATCATGGAATAAAGGAATTCCCGCTTGGTCTTCTCCAGCATCGTCGGATCGTCCTTGCCGGGATAAAGCGACATTTCGAAACGCGTGAGGAAATCACCGCTCGTGATCGGCTTTCCCGCGACGAGGGCCAGTGTGTCCGGACGGTCGGTGCTCTCGGCCTTTGCCTTTCCGCGCGCTAAGACGTTCCCGCAGACAAGGAGGCTCAACACGGCGACTGCCGCTGCCGCTTGTCGGGGAGACACACCTCCCGACCCGTTCCTGTGCCCCACATTGGAGGCGGGGGTTTTCAGCTGCAAAGAATCCTCATCTAAATTCAGAAGGAGATCCGGCTCACTTCAACATCAGCATCTTGCGGACTCTTGTGAATGGTCCGGCAGTCAATTTATAGAAGTACACGCCTGAAGCCAAGCCATTTCCGCTGAACTCCGCCTCGTGCACTCCGGGGTTCTGCGTCTCATCGACGAGTGTTCTCACTTCCCTTCCCAGCACGTCATACACCTTCAACGAAACACGGCTTACCGCCGAGAGCTGATACGTTATCACGGTCGTCGGATTAAAGGGGTTGGGATAATTCTGGAACAAGGCGTACGTCGAGGGAAGCTTTGTCTCCTCATCCGACTTTACTGACGTGATCGTCGGGAACGTCATGCTTATCGTCGAGTCGCTGAGTATATACACAGCGGAGCCATAAGCGGGTAGCGACGCCGTAAAAGTAGCCTGGCCGTTAGAGAACTTAACGGGGTTTGAGCCGCCGTTGTAGACATCGTTCATGTAATAAGTTTTGCCGTCGACGGCGCCCCCCGGGAATGTCACGTTCGGGGAGACCCCGCTCCCCGTCAGTGTGATGCCGACAGTCGCCGCGGTATCGCTGAAGTTTGTGAGCGTTATGGCGCTCTGGTCGGGATAGGGACGCGCGAAACAGTAAACCAGGCCGTTGCCGGTCGGAATCGGTGTGATAGTCTGCGAGTAGAAAGCCATGAACGCCCCGCGTATCCAGCCAAGTTTCTCGTAATGAGGTATTAGAAGCGAGGTATAAGGGGTTTTGAAGACCACATTGTTTCTTCGGCCGGAGAACTGGTCCATCCCCGCCCCAAACCCAACCTCCTGACCGGCGTAGATCATCGGAATGCCGGGCACTGTCATCAGCACTGTGGCGAGCGGCATCGTCTGGTTTATATTGCTGTAATCATACGCAAGCCTCGACTCGTCCTGATTTTCGAGATACCTCAGGAAATAAGAGTCGGGACCCGGATAATAATTGCCGTTGACTACCGCTGAGCTCATGCTGGTGACAAATCCTGACGTGAACGGGACAGTCCCGTTTTGAGAACCTTTGTTCGTCATCGTGTTCCAGAGGTTTCGGTCGTATGCGGCGTCAGCCCCGCCCCCCTGGTCGGCGTAGTACTGTTCACTCGAAGTACCTGTCCCTGTAGCCTCAGCGAGTATGAACGCGTCCATCTTCCTGTGTTTGATGGCGTTGCGGAGGGGCTGATCGAAGTTTGCGTCGCCAGACCTTCCATGCGGCCCCCAGTAAACATCGAGCCTGAAGCCGTCCGCCCCTTCGTTAAGCCAGAACTTCAGAACGTTAAGCATGGCATACCGAAGGTCGGGATTGTCCCAGTTGAGATTCGCGAGCGCCCAGTCGCTGTAGTGTACATATGTTCCGTCAGCACTAATGCCCTGAGACAACCCGTCCGGTTCCGGCTTAATAGGTCCCGTTGTACTGTGCTGCAGGTAATCCCAGTATTGAGAATACTGTTTGTACTTCGCGGCATCAGTCACCCACAAGTG
Organism: Bacteroidota bacterium; assembly: GCA_021812985.1. Classification (GTDB taxonomy): domain Bacteria; phylum Bacteroidota; class Ignavibacteria; order Kryptoniales; family JAKASW01; genus JAKASW01. The sequence goes on along the minus strand of JAKAMG010000001.1, from coordinate 44,564 downwards.
AGAAGGCGAAACATGGTTGGGCGTTATGTCGAGTATGACCCTCAGCCCAAGTGAGTGAGCTTCCCTGATGAAATTCTGGAAGTCGGTCATGGTCCCGTATTCCGGGGCGACCTGATAAAAATTAGTAATGTCGTATCCGGCCCCGACTCCGTCGATCGTGTATTCGTTTTTCATTATCGGCATCAGCCATATGATGTTGTAGCCGAGACTCTTAATGTACTGGAGCTGCTGCGCCGCCGCGGCGATGGTTCCTTGAGGCGTGAATGATTTTACGAAAATCTGATATACCCTTCCGGCCTTTACGTAATCCGGCACCGTTCCGACAGTCGGTACGCTGACGCTGTCCGTAGTTTTGCTGTATGTGAAGTAATCCCTCGTGACGTCGCTGTCGTTCGCCGTGTCGACCACGGTCAGCGTGAAATAGTATTCACCCGACACAGCTGGCCTGGCTACGCTGACCTGGGATGGGATTGCCCCTGGATTGAGCGTCAGCCTCGATGCGCTGAGGACCGTGTCGATTCTCCATGAGTAGGTAAGCGGGCCGCCGATTTTCGAAATGCTCGAGTCTCCGTATATAAGTATAGAAGAACCGTTGTCCTTGAATTTTATGACAGCCGTTGGAGATTTATCCAGGACGTAATAAATGTGGAGCGCGGCTGAGTAGGACGATTTCCCCGCCGAATTCGTCGCCTTCGCCTGAATCTTATTGTCGCCGGGACTTAGCATCGTGAGATACTGACTGAATGCCCCCGCGCTGACCGGGATTTGGTTCATCGCGTATGTAAGCCCTCCCCCTGTGATGTAGAAGGAGACAGAAGTTATGCTGCTGTCTGGAGTACCGTCACTTCTAAGGACCTTGCCACCGACGGTCCAGGCCCCCTGGTGAGTCGTGGCAGGCTGCGTAAGAATAACAACATTTGGGAGACCCGAGTAGTCGAGCCCCATGTCTGCAGCCATGACACCATGAAAGCCTCTTCCGTCGTTGTCGAGCCTCGCGAGAAGCGGAGTTCCGGATGACGGCGCCGTGTAATCTGAAAGAAGCTTCGCCTGCCGGTCGGGTGTAAGATACATGACGTCGAACACAGACGGATTTCCGAAGTTCGAGGAGCCTCCGTTCGCCGCTCCGATTTTCACCAGGTTGCCGCCATTGTCAACTAGATAACTGAACGCCGCGATGTACCACTTTCCGGTGAAGGAGCCGAGAATTCCCTGAAGGTCCGAAAGAGCCAGCGTGAACCTCAGGCTGTCCGACGTGAGAGCGTCCGAATTGAGTGCTATGCTGGCAGCCTTCGTAAATGGCGACCGGCTTGTATATTCAGCGTTGAATCTGCCCGTGTCCTGGCCGGGGGCAATGGCAATGTATATCCCCTTGCTCTGCCAGTCAGGCTCCTGAAGATCTGAGACTATGGGATCCTGCACGAGGCTTCCGGACGGAGAAGGAGTTATGATAATCGAAGCGCCTGTATTCGCTGTGACGTGAGCAAACTTCATGACGAAAGTCAGGGAATCCTGCCCGACCGTGGGGACGATCCGCAGTTCCTTCATGTCCGCTGATCCGCTTGCGTATCCGGCGGGATATGTGTAAGTCCCCGGTCCGTTATCGTTTCCTGTGGGATCCACCGCGACATATCCCGCGCTTGTTGGAAATATCCCGAAGGCGTAAGGCACGGACACCGTGGCACCGGCCGAATCGGAGATTGTGAAAAGCATGTCATGCCTCCCGGCTGACGGAGACGTGATCGTCGCGGAGATATTTCCAGCAGCGTCGACCGAGGCGGGGAGCGCCGAGCCATCAAGCGTCACGATGAGTGTCGACGCATTTATCCCGTGAATTGACCCTCTAAGGACGCGTGCCGAAATAGTCAGTGAGGCGGTGTCAGAACGGAAGACGGTTCCGCTGGCCGGAGAGAACTCTACAATCGATGGCGCCGTGGAGTCAACATTTACTACGGAATTGCCGCTTGAAGGATCTATGAGCGGATTATCCGGGTCCGTGTACCAGTTATTTGGCTGTATGACAAACTTATACTGGGCGGGGCCCCCTATCGGGAGCGTCTCGATTTTCCTGAACGTCCCGTCGGGCCATTTCGTCATGGCAAAGGCCGGATTGCTGACGACGCCCGCGCTGTTGTTCGCCCAGCTGTTGAATGAACCGGCGAGATACACGGTATCGACCGTGCCTGAATAATTCACTGAAGAGCTCCGCGGATCAAATACAAACTCGACCTCCTTGCTCCCGTAATTTGGGGGAGAGACAAGATAGAAATTAAAGTTTCCATTGTTCGACCAGCTCCACCCCGTCTGGGCTGTTGAACCGGGGGTGCCTGTGTGAAAGACGTAATGAATGCTCCTGGTCGTATCGTTGGAGACAATCTTTAGGCTCCACGTCCCGTCCGGGTTCTTCTGCATGGGCGACTCGGCCGCCTTGCCGTCGCCGAAGCCTACAGTCCCCGCCGGCCACATGGATTGTGGAGGCTGTTCCCAATTGCCGGAGCCCTGGGCGCCGACCTCGTTAATTCCCCAATGAAGGACCAGGCTTGTCGGGTTTGTGAGATTTGCACCAGTTGCGGCGGGATTATAAGTAACCGTGAGTGTATCGCCCGGCTTGGCGCTCGACGGCAGGACCTGGGACACCTGGGATAGTGCTGCTGAAGTGAACACGAACAATGCAGCAATCATCAATTTCATATTTCAAAAACTCCTTTCATAACACTCGCCCTTATCCACATGATCCCAAAAGGACCCAACCACCCGAAGAGACGAAGGAATACACGATAACAAAATGCGGCACGGGTAAATCCGAAGCACCCCGCGCCGCACATTAGGGAGATAGCAAATCTTTTGTGCCCGGTGAGCCGGCCCTGACTGTCCGGCCATAAAAAATCGTTGCGAGTCGATTTTCCCGCAAGCTGAGTACTGAAAAGCGATGTCAAATTTACGGCGCCGACTTCGTGAAGATCAAGGAGGCTGCGTCGTTCCGCCTCCCTCCTCAAAAAAACCGTCCCGGAGGCTTGCGCCCCCGGGACAGTTTAACCAGAAGGAGAAAATATTACTTAAGCAACATCATTTTCTTTACTGAAGAGAAGTTGCCGGCCTGCAGGCGGTAGAAGTAAACACCGCTGGCAAACCTGTCGGCGTTGAACGTCGCGATGTAGCTTCCGGCCTTCTGCATACCGGCATAAAGAGTCGCGACTTCCTGACCGAGCACGTTGTAAACCTTCAACGTCACGAAGCTGTTCTTCGGGACCGAATAGCTTATCTGCGTCGTCGGGTTGAAGGGGTTGGGATAGTTCTGGGTCAGCTGATACGTCGAGGGGAGCTTCACGGCATCAGGATTCTCGCGGATCGCTGTGATCTGATCGCCGAACTTATTGTACACGTACTGATGAGTACCCGTGAGGACCACCGTATGGTTGTTCGCGTAACCTGCCTCGTTGTCGAGGTAGCTGGTGCCGCCGTTCAGTGTGTCGACGCCTGAGAAGATCGCGCCATACTTGTACTGAAGGGCTGCGACTGACTGTTTCGGGAACACTACGATGGCGGACCACTTGTTGTCGCCCGCAACGCTATCGCCGTGAAGGGCGAGGTTGCCGTCGTCATAGAGGGCAATGAGTGAACCTGTGCCGGCAGCCGTGTCGGGGAACGTCCAGTTGCTGGGCCATTTCAATGGGGCATCCGCGCCTCCGACGAACACGCCCGTCAGACCGGTGATGGCCGTGTTGTGGTATCTCTCCGTAGCACCGTTCATGTTGACGGTGAATGTGACGGTGTCTGCCGCTGTGGTCGCCGCGGTAATGTTGATGTTCGGCTTCACGGCAGCGAGCACGGTGTCAGCGCTCGGGAAGGGGAACACACGGTTGCCGCCTGCATCCCAGCCTGCTCCGCTCCCTGAATTCTCCCAGCCGCCGTTCGTGAAGAGATCCTGGCCCATCGCGTGAAGCTTATATTCCACAGGTGTTCCAACAGCATAGGTCAAAGTCACCGTGACGGCGTACGTGGTAGGCGTTCCGAACACGGGGCTCATCGTAACCTGAGTGCCCCAGTTGCTCGGCGCGAAGGGTCCCATGACTCCGATCGAATCAGTCGACGGATTGAATCCGGCGGCGAGAAGATCTGTCATGTCAGCCTGGAAAGTTACCTTCGCGGTAACTCCCACGAAAGTACGATCGTTGAAGTAAACGAGCGGAAGAAGCTGGTTCGCATCCGTGGTGATGGAATCAGTACGGTTGCTTACGCTCTCCCAAGTGTCTCCGGACTTCGCGTGGATGACATACTTGTACTGTATCCACTTGCCTGCCGCCGTGTCCGGGAACGGAATGGTCAGTGTGTAGATCGAGTCGTTGGTTGTCGACTTCGCCATGGTAAACATGACGCCGGACCAGTTGGCCGTGTCGCCCGCCATCGTCTGGAAGTCGCCGCGTATGACGACGCTGTCAGTGGCAGGGTTGAACGTGCCAAGCTGCATCTGGATACCCATGTGGACCTGGAATACCACGTTTTTCGTGGCAAACGCCTTGCTTGAGAAGGCGAAGAGCAGGGCCACAACAGCCAAAGCAGTTAATCGCTTTAACATGGTGTTTCTCCTCTTTTTTGTGGTTTTAGATTGTTGGTTGTCAAACTTCATTACGGCCTTGAGCAAAGACCACCTCCTTACTTCAGTAGCAACATTTTCTTGGTTTGAACGAATCCATTTGTCTTTAGAGTATAGAAATAAACTCCGCTGGCGACTTCAACATTCGCGTCGTTCCTCCCGTTCCAAACGGCGCTGTATGTGCCATGCGACCTGAAATCGTCGATGAGGGTTCTCACCTTCTGCCCGAGCACGTTGTAAACCGTCAGCGTGACCCGCGTCATCCCCCGATCCGCCACCGAAAACTCGATCGTGGTCGTGGGGTTGAACGGGTTCGGATAGTTCTGGTAAAGCTGATAGCTGAGCGGGATGTTAGTCTCCTCGTTCACCGCCGTCACGAACGCCTTATCCGAAAGGACCAGTATATCGGACGAATTCGGGGACATGGTCATCTGCAGGTGGCCTATAGTCGTTGAAGTAACAGGGTACACAGCGCCGTTCAAGACATCGTTTAGGAAATACCCCTTGCCCGGAACCAGGTTGAAGATCGATGAATCGGCTGTCAGGTTAAACTTCACCGAGTTGCCGGTGACGTTGCTAAGCACCAGGGCCGGAAGCGAATCCACCACCCTCGCGAAGGCAAAAATGGAATCGGGAGAAGTCGTGTTTATGTTGAAATATTTTCCCACTTCGAACGCCTTATAGGTTCTTCTAATCGCGACAAGTTTCTTGTAGAATGGAAGAAGGCTGTTCGGATCGGACCAGTCTATCAGGCCGCGGTTTGTTTCCTCGCCGACCTCCTGCCCCGCATAGATCAGGGGTACGCCGGGGAGAGTCAGGTCGAGGGCTGCGGCTACTTTCGTCTGAGCCAGGGAGAACTGCGAGATGAATCTCGGCTCATCATGGTTCTCGATATAGTGCATGGGCATCACGTAGGACGGATATGACGGCGAGGCGTAGTGGGCCTCGGCGGAATCAAGCTGAGGAGTAAGCGTGCTGTTGTCGAACGCGTTCCTCAGAGCGGTTATGGTCGAGTAATCGTAGCCGCTGTCAAATTTCTTTCCGAAGTAGCTGTATGGCGCGCCGTATCTCGTCGCATCCATCTCGCCCAGGAGGAACAAATCTGGTTTTATCGTCTTGAGCGCCTGCCGCCAATCCTGCCAGAACATGGGGCCGTTTTTCCTGAGATCGTTGATTCCCCAGGCTACGTCGCACCTGAATCCGTCGATATTGTAGTTCTCTACCCAGTATTTTGCCATGCCAATCAGGTAATTCATGTTCTGCTGATAGCCGGCGGAGTCGTAATTGATGGACGGAAGATCAGTCCATGTGTAAAGGTGGGCATACGAACCGTCGGAGTTCCAATTGTAGAATCTTCTGTACGGAGAATACTTGCCGTACTTCATGGCGTCGATCATGAACGGATGCGTATTGTGTGTATGGTTCACGACGTAATCGAGCATCACCCTGATTCCGTTGGCATGCGCGGAATCGACAAACGTCCTGAAGTCCGAAAGATTACCGTAAACCGGGTTGATGTTGAAGTAGTTCGTGATGGCGTATCCGGGCTGGCTCGGTGAAAGTTGCGGACCCGGATAAATGGGCATGAGCCAAATCGTATTGACGCCGAGGCTCTTGATCTGCTGGATCCGGTTGGTCAATGCCTGGAAGTTGCCGTCGACGCTCATCGTTTTGACGTAAACCTCATATATGATTGCCGAATCAATCCATGCCGCGTGCCAGTCCGAAGTCCCGGGGAAATAAGCTCCAGATGTGTCCACCTCGAGCACGACCCTCGCGAACGAGCTGTCCTTCTGCGTCGAGCAATGAAGCGTGTAGTAGTATTCGCCTTGAACAGTGGGGGCCTGGAACGTGAGCGTCGGGCTGTTTGCGCCGGACATCGAAACCTGCTGAGGATTCGTGGCATCCTGCGCCCAGACATAGGCCTGCGGGAGCATATCTATGTTTGTCGTGGCGGACGCGTCAAGAGTAACGGCTCCCCCGGACAGAGACTTGCTTATGCTGATTTGCGGCTTGTGCTCCCTTATCAGGTTGAAGTACACCTTCGTGCTGTAGCTCGTCTGCGACGCGCCGTACTGCACCGACGCTTGGAGGTCGTTCATGCCGTCCTGCAGCGGGACCACCACTTCGCCCGTGTCGTTCGTGAATGTGATTGGAAGGGATGACGCTCCCACCGTCAATGTACCTGATGTGATTGACGAATCGCTGACCGCGATGTAGACTGTAACGCTATCGCTCCAGCGCATGTTTCCGCCGCCCGTCAGTATTTGAACGTATGGCTTGCCCGCTATCGCCTGCGAAATATCTCCCGGTTTTACGAGAAGAGCTCCTCGCATGTCAGTTGCCAGCTTGACATACTTCGAACCGCCGTAATTAAAAGAATAGTTGTAGTCGGACAGGTTTCTCTTCTCGATGGAAGTATTGTAAAAGAAGGCGGCGTCATAAACGTTCGGCTGCTCGTCGAAACCGGATCCGCCGTAGAGTTTCGACACCTTCCAGTCGCCCGAAGTGTTTCCGAGAGTCGTGAAGGCGATGAAGTGCCAACCTTTCGAGAAAGTGCCGAGATTGGACTCGAGGAGGCTGATAGGTATGCTGAACGTGAACTTACCGCTGCTCTCAGCATCCTGGTTCACCTTGATCGCATAGATCCCGGCGCTCGCCAGATTAGTGCTGTCGTAGACTGCGTTTTCTTTCCCTGAAAGCACGGATGAGTTCGGGGGCGCAATCACAAAATAAACGCCGCGGTTCGTATAGTCGGGTATCTGTACGCCGGCATTGTTAGGGTCCATGACCAAAGGTGTTCCAACCGAGTTCAGCACTTCGAACGTAAGCCGTGTATAGTCCGAGATAGCGCCCATGGTCGCGGTGAAGACAAGTGAATCGTTCGTCGTGTTCGTGTTAATGTCGATTTCCTTGAGGTCCGCTGATCCTTTCGGCGAGAAGGAAGGATATGAATAATTCCCCGGTCCGTTGTCGTCAAAGTCGGCATCGACGTAGTGGAATCCCGACCCAGCCGGGAAAGCGCCGAACGTGACATATGATGTCGTGGAATTGCCGTCCGCGTCTGCGCCCGTGAACTTCAGCTGATGCCTTCCCTGGACGAGCGTGAATGAGTTTGTCTGCACAGATACCCCGCCGTCTATCGAGTCGATCGCGGATATCGGGAGCGGCGTCCCGTCGAGAGAAACAGTCACCGAAGACTTGTTTATGGCAATTGTCGAATCGCTCATCATGAGGTCAGCCGTAACCGACATTGAGCTTCCCGGCGTGAATATCTGGCCCTGCCGCGGCTGGACAAACCTGAATTTCGGAAGAGGGCTCACCTGCTTCACTGCCACGGTCATGAAATTCTGGTCGAGGATCGGATTGTCAGGATCATCTATGTACTGACCGCCGTTGATAATGTACTGATAGGAGTTGGCCGCGCCGACGTTGAGGGGAACGGTATACGAATAGACGCCGTCGCTGTCCGGACCGGTCAGCGGATCCGCGCCGTAATTATTGAATGCTCCTTTCACCGCAACGCTCTCGAGCGGGCCGACCAGCTTAAGGTTCGGTGATAGAGGATCGAAACGAAAAGTGTAAGGAGCCGAGACGACCGCGTTTGTCACGGTGAACGAAGTCTTCACCGTGTCAGCCCCGCCGGCCATGTTTGAGACCGATATCTGCGCGGTGTGCGTGCCAAGCGAAAGCGACAGCGAGGGCACGTAGTCCACTTTGCGCGCCGTCGCATCGAAATATTGGCCCGGGTTCGCCACGGGCTGGCCGTCGAGAAGTATGCTCAGCGAAGAGGTTGCGATAGTCGACGCCGATGCCCAGGATATCTGCGCGCTGATGTCAGGCTTCTTAGTGTTAATTAGACCGTTGTTCAGCGGAAGGACATAGTATATCATCGGATCGCTGACACTGATGATGCTGTTGTAGTAGCCGGAACCGTCGACGTTTGAATTGAGTGGGTCTGTGAACCACGAATCAACCGAAGTATCCCCCGCGGCGCTGACCTTGTATGTGACGAACTTGTAGGAGTATGTTCCCGGGACCAGATTGAGCGTGACGGTCCAATAATTCGAGCCGGAGGTTGTCAATGGTATCAAATGCGCATTGCTTCCTGTCCCGTCAGGGTTGTTTCCCCAGTTGTTGAAGCTGCCGTTCAGCCCGATGCCGGCGTCCGGAGCGGACACGCTCCTCGTGAACTGGAAGGTGACGGGGACAACGTTCCCCGATGCCTGCCCATAAGCGGCAGCCGCGGAAAAGATGAGAGCAAACAGTAATCCTTTGCGCATATTGTTAAACTCCTCTGTTCGGTTAGAAGCCCACCGATACGCCGAACTCCTGTATGTTCTTCAGAAGGCCGTAGTTCTCGTACGCGTAGTCGAGGGAGAGGATGAGACGCATCGTTATCGCGTAGCGCAGACCTACGCCAAGGGTCAGACCTTCCTGGCTGTTAGGTATAAAGAGCGATTTGTAGCCCGCTCTCAGATAAAGGGTGTTGCTCCATGAGTATTCCGCTCCGACATTCACGCTCTGGTCGTTGTCGCTCGGATGAATCGCATCCGCCGCGAGCGTAAGCTTGCTGTCCCCCGCCTTGATGACGTCCATGGCGAGTCCTACACGGAAGAAAAGCGGAAGGGGATAAGAGTCGGTGTAGTACTGAGCGGGGATGTTCTTGTTGTTTCCCGCCATTGACGGGTTCGGATCGTACGATATCAGGAGGTCTGTGCCGCCCATTTGCATGTCGGTTCCGAAGTTAGAGATAGCCATCCCGATCTTCATGTTATTGAAGGGGGTGATGTACAGGAGGCCCGCATCCACCGCGAATCCCGTCGCCGATTCATGCCATATGTTCTGCATGATCAGCTTGGCGGTGCCGCCGATGGAGAACCTGTCCGTCAGGTTCCGAGCGTAGCTTAGGCCAACCGCCCAGTCGCTCGCGCTCCATGTCTCCCCAGTCCCGTCAGGCTGCGAAACGGTGGTTACGATATCGCTCCCGTAGTTCAGGTTGGTCACGCTGAGTCCGAGTGCGTTATCGCTGTTAAGCGCGACCACGCCGGCGAAATAATTGAAGCTCGTCCCAACGAGGTAGTTGGTGTGCTCGACGAGGACGGCGGACTGGCCGGTCCTCGAAATACCTCCCGGGTTCCAGTAGAGCGCCGAGGGGTCGTCGGCTACCGCGGTGAAGGCGCCTCCCATACCGATGGCTCGCGGTCCCGCGCCTATGCCGAGAAATGGCGCGGCTGTGGTTCCCACCTTGTTCTGGGAAAATGCCTGAGCCGCACTCAAGACCAAAATCAATGCAAGTATCTTCAATTTCATCTGTGGCCTCGTCTACTTTATAATCGCAATCTTGCCGTACTTCTGACCGATGCCCGGGGCATCAACGAGATAGAAGTAGACTCCGTAAGCAACCTCCAGGTTGGCGTCAGTACGAAGGTTCCAGTCCATCGTCCCGTCACCGATGCTCTGGCCGGCGGGCATCGTGAGCTTGCGTACGAGCTCCCCGCGCGATGTGAATATGTATATCGTGCAGTTTGGCGGAAGATGAATGAACGAAATCCGCCTCGTACCGCGGCCGCTGTTGATTCCCGGCGGAAGCGGCTGCTCCTGTGTCGTGGCGGCTACGTACGGGTTCGGAACCACCCTGATGTTCCCGAGCGATTGACTCGCCAATTTGTTGTCCACAGTCGGCGCCTTAGTCTGGATCTGGAAAATATCCGTCGAGCTGAATGGCTTGCTGGTGTAGAGGAAGAGCGTGTCGCCCGCGGTCGGGATGTGATAAGTTGAATCGTTCCCAGAAAAAGTGTAATACCATGTCACGACCGTCGTGTCAGCACCGGACCTGGTCTTCAGGTTCTGAAGAAGCACGATCTGAGAGTTCGGCACGACGAAGCCAAGCGGCCTTATCTTCGAGGGGAACGGGACAAACATGCATCCGACCCTCTGGTGCGTGTCGGCGTCGTAAACCCTGAAGTTCACCGGAACGGCGGGTATCGTCTGGGTACCACCGCTGGTCTTCTGCAGCGCGAACTGCGTCGATGAATCGACGAGTGTCGAGTCGAAGACAATGATATAGTTTCTCGGGTACGCGATGCCAACGTCCTTGAAGCCGCTCTGGAGCGGGAAGGCTACCGGACCCTTGTATCTCAGATTTGAGAGGGCATAAGACCTGTTCCACCCGGATAGTGAGTCCACCGGTGTTACACCCCAGGAGTTGTTGAAGGTGAGATACATTCCGTCGAACACGTAGTTGTCATAGTCTCCGTTGGTCTCGTTCGGAACGAGGGGAGCTCTAAGGAGCGTATCCGGCGCGGTAGAGTCACTGTAGTCGATCACGTTATATCCGGTAGTGATCGGAACGTAGTTTGGTACGGAGTCGGCGAATGTCACGCGGAAAGTCTTATTCGGGACCAGGCTCGGCTTGAGGACGTTCAGGAAGACCTGACCTGTGCCAAACGACTGCGTGCCTGGAGCCCTGAGAAGCATGTTCGGGACGTCCGGACCGACGTAGCCCGCGGTCGGAGCCTCGGGCACCACGTATGCCACGTTTATATCAGGATGAGCGATGCCCTGAGCGTCGACGGTGACAAACTTCGGAGTCTCAGCAGGGTAGACGTTGTTCTGCGCGTCCCCTTTCGTGTAAGCCGTCACCGCGAAGTAATATCCCTGCCCGTTTTGGAGACCGCTGTCGACGAAAGTGTGGACAAGGCCGATGTCGTTGCCGAGATAGAACTTCGGCAGGGCAGCCAAGGCCTGCGTCTGAGGGAGGAAGTAACCTCTGATTCCGTCGACGAGGTCGTAAGTCGCGATTGCCTGACCGCCCCCTTCTGTAAACCCCGGGTCGGTGGATCTGTATATTTTGTAACCTTCGAAGGTATGCTGCTTCGTCGTGTCCTGTATCGTGTTGTCCACGAAGCTTTCAGAAATATTGTTCCAGAGAAGCGTGACCTTCCTGTTGCCGGCGACGGCCGTGAGCGTAGGCTTGTACGGCGGCTTCGTGAAGTTGTAATTGTTGTCGTATATCTGCTGGACAATCTGCTTGTTGTCGAATATCGCCGAGCTGTCAGCGCCGAACACGAGTGCCATCGAGAATCTCTCCGTGTGGAGCGACGGCATCGGGAAGTATCCGGACGCGAAGATGAAGTCTCCGTCCATCGGCGTCTGCGGAATGACGTCGAAGTATCCGGGTACCATCCTGTTCCAGAGGACTTCGCTCTTGCTCATGTCGGGCGAATCAGGCTGGTTGAAGTAGTTGAAGCTTGTCAGACCGAGCTGGTCAGATTCGTTGACGTCCGTTCTGTCAAAGTGCGGTTCCCCCTCGGTAGGCATGCCGTCGCCTTCTCCGAAGTCATGCGTGTTCGGCACGCCGTCAGCGCCGACATCGTCAAACTGCTGGTTCCAGTTCCCGTTCTCGTCCCCGGACCAGTGAGACTTCATGACGCCGGGATATTTCCCGGTAGTTGGGTCACGCGGCTGAGTATAGTCTGGGACCCAGCTCGTCACGAGTGTTCCCGGACCGCTGTCGCGCGCTTCGTCCACCATCGTGTTGTCCGTTCCCTTGTCAATCATGTAATCGATGTAGGCGAGTGGCCGGGTGTCCTGCTTGATGACGTTCCCCTGACTGTCTTTGAACAGCCTCTCGTAATGAAGGTCGTGATTCTCGTCTATGACGCCGTTAAGGTTGTCGTCGTAGCCGTTGTTCGGAATCTCAGAGAGTGTCTCGCCGTCATAAATCCTGTATGCTCTCCCCTGTGAATAAACCGTCTCGGTGTCCGTCGGGCTCTTCAGAAGCGTGTCGAGCAGGACAACCTTTCTCTGGTACTGTATCACCTGGAATGGAGTCTGAGTCCCCGCGCTGATCGTGACCGGCACAAGGTTGATAAGTACGATGCGGTCATTGGGCCAGTTTGGATTGTTGCCCGCGCTCGACCTGCTCAGAGTCCTGGCGGCCGTGTAGCTGTTCGTCGCCGAGTTAAACGTGAAATCCGCGCTTGAGAAGACCGGTGCGGTGGGGTCGACGCTGCTGTTGTTGTTGTCGATGGCGTCATACTGGTTGCCCGGACTCTCCAAATACGCGTAGCCGGCATAGCCTATGTTATTTCTGACTCCTGGGAGGACCTGCGTCAGCGGGATGAATCCCGGCTGATACATGTTGTCGTCAGCCTGCCAGGTGTACGTAAGGTTGTTGTTCAGGTCGAAGTAGGCAAGGTTGTCCTTGCAGATGTTGCCGAGCGTGCCGAGCGCGTTGTCATATCCGCCGACGCATCCACCGATGATGAGTCCGAAGTCGGCTTTGTCGTAGTTCGTGGTCCCGATATTGGTGATGTCGTACAGCCAGAAGAGGACATCCTGCGCCTGGATCTGTGACCACTGCAGTCCGCGAACAGCGACGACGAGTCCCATGCCGTTCCTCGTCGTGTCGGTGGAGTCAGGATGAAATAGGCCGTTGGTCCTCTGCTGGACGCTGTTGTCCGGCGCATCATCCATCACGAAATAACTTTCCTGATCGGCGTTGAAGACCCCCTTTCCGAAATAACCGTCCCAGAGCGGCTTTCCAGTCGCAGGGTCCACCCAGTCCGGATGGTCAGGCCACACGGAAGGCCACGACCCGGGGATCTGGCTCATCGCGACGGTGTCCTGGTTCGGGTTCACATACCCGGGTTCCGGAGCAAATCCCTGAAAGTGCCCGTCGGTCGGGTCGACCTTTGCGCTCTGCCCATTTCGCGGACCGGGCGAGATCGTGACGGAATGAAGCGTGTCAGGTATCCCGTCTCCCGTGTAGTCCCTTATTGGAAGTTCGATGCCGATTAGCGGCGTCACATCACCTATGTAGCTGTCCTCAGTGGCTGGGAAAGGCCAGTATCCTCGGACGTCGTTGGCGTTCGTGCCGGAGATCGAACCGTTGTTCCTGAAAGATATGGCGACTCTGTTTCCGTTGTGCACGCCGAAACGTGTATAGAGAGCGTTGCCTCTGTGTGTCTTCGCGTAGTTTACGAACTCGCTGGTCTGCCCGAAGGCGACTCCGTAGACGGCAAACGCAAGAAAAGCGATGGCGAATCTTCTCATAATCAACCTTTTGCTTTAGAAGGAAATAGTTGTTCCAATTTCGATTCTGCGAGGTTCGGAGTAGAAATACGGCTTCGTGTACCAATCCTGAACCGTCGATATCCTCTGTGAGGGGTTTGTCGCTAACAGATCCTCCTCCGCGAGCGAGACGTTCGGCAGCCCTGTGTCTGTGTAGACACTCAAAGCGTTCTTAGTGTCGAGGAGATTGTTTATACGCGCGAAGAGCATAATGGAAGCATTCTGTCCCAGCCTGAAATTCTTGTAGATTCTGGCATTCAAATTATACGTCGCCGGCATGAGCGCGGAATTGTAGACAAGCTGACCGACGTTTGAAAGGGCCTGCGGCGTGTATGGGAGCCCGCTCCCAAAGTTGAATACGAAACTCGCCCCCCAGTCGGATGCGTTGGCGTAAGTGAAAGTCGCGTTAACCGTATGCCTCTGGTCCCAATCGAGAGGTATCAGCTGCGTCTCGGGAAGAACGCCGCTGTTCCGCAGATTGAACGCGGAATTAGGATCGGAGGCGTCGCCCTTCGCGATCTGGAACGTGTAGTCGAGTGTCGCAGCCCATGAGTCTGACAACCTCTTGTCTATTGACACCACGACCCCTTTCACAAAACCGAAATCGGTGTTGACGTACTTGCTGTATTGAGCCGCGCCGCCGTAAACGTACTCGATCTCGTTGAGAGTGCCGGAAAGATTTCTGATGTCGTTGAAATAACCAGTGATGTCTATCGAAATGTCGTCCGTTAGCTGCTGCTGAAGTCCGAGCTCACCCTTTGTCGTCTGCTCAGGACTGAGATTCGGATTCCCGATTATACCGAGGTTGGTGCTCCCCGCCATCTGGAGTTTGTATCCCGGAGTCTGATAAAGCTGATCGAAGGAAGGCATCTGGAAGAAAAGACCGTACGAGAAGTGGAGTATGCCCCGGTCGGTTACCGGGAAAGAGACGCCGAGCCTCGGACTGAACTGGTACTTGTTGGTGGCGTTCTTGTACCAGAAGCCCATCCTTCTCTGCACGGCGATCGCATGCTGATTCGCCGCGGTTACCCCGTTGCCCAACGGAGCTATCACGCTGTCCTGGTACTGCGGCTCCAGCGGGGAGTAAACGTTCGGGTCGGACGGAAACGCGAGGACCTGTCCATCCGGATGGAACCAGTCGAAGCGGACACCGAAGTTCACTATGAGCGATTTGTATTCCATCTTGTCCTGAACATAAGCGGAGAACTGCTGAGGCTTGTGGACGTAATAAAGATTGTTGGGCGATTCGGTGCCAGGTATGACGGGGGGCGCCTCGAGAAACGGCCCTCCGTTCAGTATCGGATCGCGGTTTATGTCAACCTGCGCCATCTGAAGATTGATGTTGTGCAGGAAGAGCTGATACTGCGTGTACTCGATTCCGGCCTTGATGAGATGATTGTCCGTCACCTGGCTCGTGATATCATATTTAGCGACGTAGGTGTCGGTGTTCCGGACGTTGTGGGCCATGTTCGTACCGCCCGTCACGAACGTCCCTTCAGGAGACTGGAGGAGCGCCGTATGCACGTACTGCTGGTTGAACGGATCCTGCCGGGTGAAAAAGTCCGAAATGGAGAATGGACTCTGATCGAGGTATTCCCTGTAGTCGTGGAAGAAATATGACAGCCCGACGGTGTAGTATGTTCTCGAGCTCAGGGTGTGAGTAATGTTGATCGTGTTCAGGTAGCCCTTCGTGAAATTGCTCAGTTCGCCGTCAGGATTATACTTATAACTGAAGTCGTAATCGGCTCCCCTGCTGTTGTCGAGTATGTAGTCATACGAGATCTGAAATTCGGGCGACAGTTTATACGTGAGCTTCCCCTGGCCGTACATTTCCCAGTAGGGGGCCATCGGGACGAGCTTGCCGTCGCCGGTAGCCTGTATTGTCCAGTTCGCCGGACTCGCGTCGCGGGCGTTCGTGATGTCGTATGTGTTAAACCTTCTGATGCCGTAGAAATATCCGTTGTTGTGGAAATACCTCGCGTCGGCATAGAAGAAGAGCTTGTCCTTGACGAGCGGCCCGTCGAGCGAACCCTCGAGCCAGTTGTCGTTCAGAGGATTGATCGTCTGTAAGCCGGTAAAGATATCGGAGTGGCTCGTCACATACGCTCCGGTGTAAGCTGTGATTGAGCCTTTGAACTTGTCGCCTCCGCTCTTCGTAGCTATGTTCACGATTCCGCTCATCGCCTGGCCGTATTCAGCGTTGAAGGCGCCGGTGACGAGCTGCATTTCCTGGACTGAGCTGGTGTTGACGCTTATCGCTGCGTCGCCGTTGTAGGCGTCGGACACGGGAACGCCGTCTATCATGTACGACACTTCGCCGCCTCTGCCGCCTCTGAAGTGCCCCGCGACCACTCCCGCCTGCAGGTTGAGCACGTCCTGGACGTTTGTCACGGGAAGAGACTGTATCTCTTTGTTGTCTACAACTGCGGTCGTGGCTGTCATGTCCTTCTGAACGAGCGGCCTCTGGGCGGTTACGACGACCGCTTCTGTCGTGACTGCTGATTCCGAAAGGTCAAAGTTGACATCCGTCGTGAGATCTATGGACACACGGTTGTTCGTCACCTCCATCGGCCTGTACCCGACCGCCGAAGCACGGAGCGCATAAACGCCGGGAGGCACGTTTAGTATGACGAACCTTCCGTCCAGATCGGTGGAGGCACCCATCGACGTTCCGACGACGAGTACGCTTGCGCCGATCAACGGCTCCTTGGTAGTCGCATCCAGAACGACACCGGCAAGTTTGCCTGTGTCGCCGGCGAAGGCCTTTAGAGACAATATGAAGACAATCAATAAACTGGTAACTCTTCGCATGCTTTACCTCAGTTTTGATTTCTTATGAGAGCTCCGCAGCTCTCTCGTACTATGAGAGTAGGCGAAAATGTGGTGTGAAGGATTTCCATGTCGGGATTCGCCATCCTGGCGACGAGGCGCTCTATCGCAAGGACTCCCATCTGGAACATAGGCTGGCGCATGGTTGTAAGCCTCATGTGGCGGGCGAGTTCGATGTCATCAAACCCGACAAGCGCGACATCTTCCGGCACTCTGAAACCGTTCTCGTTGAGCGCCGCGATCGCTCCCATCGCCTGTATATCGGAGGACACGAAGAATGCTTTAGGCATCTCGGAACCCATTTTTATAAAATCTGTCATCGCCTCGTAGCCGGCGTCCCTGTTGAAACCGTCCTGCTTCGTGTTTCTGCCAATCCTCACGAACTCATCCGTGAACGACAGACCGTGCCTCTCGAGGGCACGCCGATATCCCTGCAGGCGCTCCAGAGCGGGGGCGCTCACCGACTGAGCGTTTATCATGCCGATCCTTCTGTGCCCGAGTTCAATCAGGTGTGCCGTCGCGGCATAAGCCCCTTCCGCGTTTGCCACTGAGATCGAGTCGAAATCCGGAGAAACGGAATCGACGAGACCTATCGGGAGGTTGGTTTCTTTCAGGCGGACCAACACCTTGTCCGGAACCTTCATCGAGAAGAAGAGTATGCCGTCCACCTTCCCCCTCTGAAGCGCCCTCGAGGCATACCCTTCCACCTGGTCTGGGTGCTCTACTCCGTATAGCACGAGGTCATATCCAAGCTCGGATATTTTGTCCTGTACTCCCCGGAGGACCTCTATGAAGAAGTAGTTAGTGAAGAATGGGATGACGGCGGAGATGGTTTCCGACTGCCTGCGGGCGAGACGCTGGGCGTAGGTATGAGGTTGGTAGTTGAGACGCTTGGCAACCTCAATGACTTTCTTGCGAGTTTCGGGTGTAACGCTCGGGTGGTCGTTCAGCACCCTTGATATGGTACCGATTCCGAACCCGGCTTCTCTCGCGATGTCGTAAATAGTAACCTTTTTCGCCATGACCTCACATTTTTGGAAGGGCTTCCAAAGCTGTACAAAAAAAATGACTCTGTCAAGTCCTGTTTTCGCCCCTTTGTGTCATTTCGTGGAAACACTTCCGCAAATCACGGAATTATTGGAAGTTATAACGGTCGAATTTTTTCTTCCACATTTGACCCGCATCTAACTTTAGCGCTAACATGCTTCCCCCCCAATCCGCTACTTCAAGAGGAGCATCTCCCTCGCGTCCCGGAACCCATCTCCGTTCAGGACGTACATGTACACCCCGCTTGGGAAGCTTGTCCCGTCGAATACCACCGAGTGACCACCGGCCTCCTGCTCCCCGTCAATTAACGTCGCCACTTCTCTTCCAAGCATGTCAAACACTGTTAGCTTCACACGGCTGGAGGTCGAAAGCCTGTAACTGATCACCGTCGTCGGATTGAATGGGTTCGGGTAGTTCTGCCGGAGCATATACCCAGTAGGGGAGCCGGTTCCGTCTTTCACGCTCGTGACCTCAACGCTGTCAACGGATACGGAGTACGCGCTGTCAGCGCTCGCGCTGAACCTGATGTAGAGAATACCAGCCGTCGCATCGTAGAAATACCCTTCGGAGGATGCAGAGAGGCTTGAGAGGGAGGGCCTCAGATCGATCCCCGCACCATCCAGAGATACCCCGCTCGGCAGATGCGACACCTTGTGAATCTCACAAACGTACAGACGGCGAGCCGGTTTGCCGGCATAAACGCCGACAGACGCTCCTATGGAAATTTCCATGGTCCCGCCATTCCCTCCGGAGGTCATCCTTTCGCCAAAGAGCGTCTGAGAGTAACTCCCCGACTGGTAGTCCAGCGACTTTCCGTCGTCTTCATACAAAGTGAATGAGGAAGAGGCCGCCGGGTCTGGATAAAACGCCAGCCTGAGAGTGTCAAGAGGATATTGATCGCTGTAATCCATGACATTCTGCATGGGAATTATGCTTCCTGATTTCACAAGGAGCGGGACCTCATCTATAGGCGCCGGCACTGTCACCTCGCCACCGCCAGTATAAACATGGTCGTCCCAGAAGCTGATCCACTTTCCGGGGGGGAGATAGAACGTGTTGCTGGTCTCCCCAGATGCAACGACAGGGGCGACGAGGAAATTGTCCCCCCACATGTACGCCGATGATTCGTTGGACAAGTTCGGGTCGTCAGGGTATTGGACAAATAGAGGCCGGGCCATGGGCACACCCGTCTCGTAAGTCTCGTGGGCGATCGTGTAATTGTAAGGAAGGAGCGAGTAACGGAGTCTGATCAGGTTTCTCACGATTCCCTCCGTCGATGGGCTGTTTGAATTAAACGCCCAGGGCTCTGTACCACCAAGCGCGTCGTAGCCGTGCGCCCTCATGACCGGACAGAAGGCCCCAAACTCCATCCACCTCGTGTAGAGTTCCGGTGTCGTCGGCGAGTTTCCCGTAAACCCTCCGATGTCCGAGTTGTGATAGGCAATCCCGGACATCCCCATGTTGAGGAGAATTGGCAGCTGCACGGCGAGGCCTGAGAAAGTCTTTGCCACGTCCCCCGACCATGTTACCGTGCCGAATCTCTGAATTCCGGCGAACCCGGAGCGTGTGAGGTTGAACATCCTCATGCCCGGAAACGACCCCTTCATTCCATTGAAAAGAGTCTCAGCCCAAAGGAAGTCATAGATGTTGTGCACCTCCGCGTCGGGCCCCATCATGAACTTCATCTGGAGCGAGTCGCGCTCCGGCTCTCCCAGGTCTGTCCAGAGTCCGCTGACGCCAGTCTGAAAGATATGCTGGTACTTGCTCCACCACCAGCTTTGCGCCTGCGGATTTGTTATGTCGAGGAGTCCGGCATTGCATCCGCATGACCACCAGTCGTTAAGTATGTAGCTCCCGCCGCCGGGAGACTTCGCAAGATACCCGTTCTGGTCGGCCGTCGCGAAGTTATCGGAGCTTTGGACAATGTACGGCTCAGTAATCACTATCGTCTTGAACCCCTGCGAGCGGAACTGCGCGTTCATCTGCGTCGGATCAGGCCAGGAGCTCGGATTCCAGTCGAGATCCCCCATGTCCCTGAACCAGTACAGGTCAAACACGATTGCGTCAGCGGGAATTGAATCCGTCCGGAATCTTTCTATCGTCTGCTCTGCATCCTGAGAATCTCTGTATCCGAACTTCGACTGTATGTAACCGTACGCCCACCTGGGCAGGAGCGGCGCCCTCCCTGTGAGCCACGTGTAATCCGATAATATCCCCTGGTAGGTGGGATCTGATATGAAATAGTACGACAGCTCGCCCCCTGCCGCGCTGTAAGTGAATATCCCTGGGAAGGTTTTCGCTATATCGAAATGCCCGGGATACGTGTTATCGAAATAGATCCCGTAATGATTCGATGAGACAATAAAGGGTATGTTGACGTTCATAGCCGGCGGTATGCCTCTGTTTGGATAGCCTCCGTGCTGCTGGTTATAGCTGTCAAACGCGAGGCCTCTGAGGTTGAGACTCAGCCCCCGCTCGCCAGTCCCATAGAATGACTCCCCTCCCTTGATGGAGAAGTTTGCCGCGCGCAGGAGGTTGTCCGACTCGAGTCCCCCCTGCACCGGTTCGCCGACAAGGAGATTCCCCCCGGCGTCGAAGAAGCTGAGTCGGAGAGGGTACTTCGCACAGACTATCCGCATGGCGGATGTGGCAATTGATATACTGGAGTCACCTTCTGTCACATTCACCGCCACCTGCTGCAGTGAGTCCGGCACGATCACAAGTGAACGAGTAATGCGCGTCGAGGGGGATGGCATGAAGTCTACACGGACGACTTCCGGTTTATAGAAGACCAGTCTCACCGCCGACGTGTCCGCATTTACCGTGACCTCGTTTCCGCTGACAGAATACGTAGTGACGTTGCCCAGGAAATCCTGCGCGAACAATGCGGCAGGAAGAGACTCCATGATGAGCACGAACGCGATGGACCAGACAAATTTTCGAAACGTCATTGCAACCTACTCCGAGTTGATTTCGGCATGATAATGCCCCTGTTATCAGGGCTGAATGAAAAACTTACTCATCGATGGCCGGCCCGATTACTTATTCCGGTAACGAGGGCGTAAGAAGATAGCAATAGCTTTCGAACGGCACAATTTCAAGGTCACCGCCCAGGAAGATTGGCTCCTTGCCGCCCCCACTTCGCTTACACGGCGGATGTGAAGGAGAGATTCACTCGGCTGAGCCTCGATTTGCCAAATGAATCGGGAAAGTTCTTACGAACACAAACCCGCGAGATGGGATTGTGGATTTTCTCGACGCCCTTTGGTATTTTCACGGAAGGACAACCAGACCATGACTTTCGCTTTGAGAAGAAGAACATTCGGGACTAAAAGTGTTGCGCTCGCGGCGGGATTTCTCGCGTTGTTTTTACTTAGTCCAGGGGCGCATGCTCAACCTACGGTCAACTTCATATCCAACCTCAGCTTCGGGACTGTCGTTTCCGGAGGCGGGACGTACACCGTCTCTCTCGGCGCGGCAGGCGAAGGCTCCTTTTCGATTTACGGAACCAAGGGCACTACTGTTTACGTAACCCTACTTCCGCCGGCAAACATGACATATTCAGGAAATAATGTACCATACAGCTGGGCGGCCTCGTACAACAGCAGTGCTAACAGTGCATCGGGGGCCACAACGTTCGCCGGAACTACAGCATCGTTTCCATTGAATACAAGGATCAACAAGACTACATATGCCGCTTATGTATATGTATATGGCTCGGCCAACCTTACATCGACGTTTCCCCCGGGAAGCTACAGCGGGCTCTTCAGCTTGAGCGCTTCATACATTGCCAGTGGTAGTCCGAGCAAAAGCAATCAGCTGACCGTCGGAGCGACAGTCATTCAAGGGCTCACGATGAGCGCCAGCGGCCCGCTCAACTTCGGAACCCTCATAGCAGGGACGATCCCTAACTCGATCAGCCCGCAGACGAGCGCAAGTGCCGTGGCAATCACACTGACAGGCAACGGAGGTCAGTCAGTAACTGTGACATACCCCTCTTCCGCCACGCTCACCTGGGGCACGAACAGCCTGACGTTCACTCCAAATCTTGCAGGGTATAGCACCTTGAGTCAAACCAAGTCTTCGACGGTCTCGAGCGGTAGCATTGTTAAGCTGAGTGGCAAAACCGGGAGTACGGGCAACTACTATCTCTGGCTTGGAGGATCGATACCCGCTCTTTCCGCGAGCACCGCTTCAGGTAACTACAGCGGAACCATCACTTTATCTGCGACATACTGACCCCTCTTCCCGAGCGGTTAGTCTGTTTTTCAGCACGCCCGGGTACACCGAAAAAATTAGCGATGCGGGTTCATTCCCGCACCGCCATCGATAAGTCTACCTCATCCCTCTTCGGGCCCAAAGTGGTCTCCCGCTTTCGTCACGCAGCGTCAGTTCCTTCCCCCCATCTTTGACCTTCGCCGCCATTATGACGTCTGAGCCATTGAAGTCGACCTTTGACCCCGTGACTTCGACGGCGTCGCCGGTCTTGAAGGAGAACTTCTCCTTTTCGATGAAGGAGACGGGACCGACGTGGACGCGCTCGGTGCCGGACTTCACTTTCACCGTAAGCATTATCATTTGGAAATTCCCGCCCCGTCCCGTCAGCGTGTCTACGCTCTGAACGGTCCCGGTGAACGTCGTGACATTTGACTGGTCGTACATCATTCTGCGCCCCATCCCCTGCCCGAACGCGGAAACGGCAATCATGATTACCGCCGAGAAGACAATCAGATACTTCATACCAGGTGCTCCCTTTTTGTTTAAGTTGAAGGATACAGACGGGGCGCCCCTGTCGCGGCCCGTCTGTTACTTCTTCTTAGATGCGTCTTTCGGTAAAAGGGTTAATCCGTAAGTGGCCGGAATGTCACTTTTTCCAGAAGCCGACAAGTTCCTGCTTCGTAACGATGGGGAGCATGTTTTTGAGGTTCGTGAGGGAGCGCAAATGCGCCTCCTTGTCACGTGAGGATACAGCGTCCGAGACTATGACGGGGAAAAAACCCCGGTTGAGGGCGTCACGAGCGCTCGACTCGACACCTATTTCCGTGGCAATCCCGGTGAAAAGGACCGTCGATATCCCCGCGTTTCTCATCATAAGCTCGAAATTCGTCGCCACGAATATGGAAGCCGTATTCTTGTTCAGGACAATATCATCAACTTCAGGATGAAGAGCCAGATCGTAGCCGTCTGAACCCGGCTTGTATCCCGCCGGCATTTTTCGCCTCATGAATTTCCGGCCGGGGGACTCAAACCTTTCGGAAAGGGGAGTGATCTTCGTGAAAAGGACGGGGATCCCTTTCTTCCGGGCGGCAGCGGCCAGATTCGTCACGTTCTCAAGGAACTCCTCACGATTGAATATGGCGTCGACTAGCATCTTCTGAACGTCCCACAATACCAGTACTGTTTTGGTGGGTTCAAGATATTCTGCTATTTCAACAAGATTGTCCATGACAGTTGCTCCTCAATTCTTGATTTGCCTGGATGAATAGACGAAGCTCGAAGCGCGATGTCACCGCGGGACCAGGTCCGGGAGGGGCCGGCAAGTCCGGGACACCCACATGGGCGCTTTCTCGGTCCTCCGGAATTCCTCCCTCGCCGCGTCTAGCGCTTCTTCTTACCTTCGCCCGTGTTACGACGCCATCGGTTTCTCCATGAGGGTCGCTCTTCCTTCTGCGGCTTCACGGCGGCCTTCGGACGATCCTGCTGCTCCGGCTTCAACTCGAAACCCGAAAACTCCTTTAGCTTTATGTCACCGCGGTACTCGAAGAGTATCTGCTGGAAAAATTTCTTCTCGTCTTCGGTCGCGACAAGCGATATCGCCTCGCCCTCCTGCCCTGCGCGCGCAGTCCGGCCGACCCTATGAGTGTACGATTCCACATCTTTCGGTATCTCATAGTTGTAAACATGAGAGACATCATCTATGTGGAGGCCGCGCGCGGCGACGTCGGTTGCCACGAGTACAGTGAACTTGCCCGAGCGGAAGTCGTTCGTCACCTTCTCGCGCTGGGGCTGGGACATGTTGCCGTTTAGCGCCTTTGCGGGCACTCCCATAGTGGTCAGCTTCTTAGAAACCTTCACAGTTATGTGCTTCCTGTTGCAGAATACGATGGCGAGGCTCCGCTCGCGTCCGAGGAGGGCGACCAACAGGTCGAGCTTTCGTTCGGGCGACACTTTGTAATATGTCTGGTGAAGAAATACCGGCTTAACCGTGGCGGCGAGTCGAACGTTCATCGGATTGTGAAGATACTTCGACGCAAGTTTCTCTATCTCCTTCGGAACGGTGGCGCTGAAGAGGAGAGTCTGATGTTCGCCCGGAAGATTCGAGGCGATCCGCTCGACGTCCTTTATGAATCCCATGTCGAGCATCCTGTCCGCCTCGTCACAGACGAAATACTTCACGGTGTTCAGCCTGAGCGCGTGGCGATTCAACAAATCGATCAGGCGGCCCGGCGTGGCGACTATTATATTTGCCTGACGCAGTTTCCCGGCCTGTGTGTTTATCGAGACCCCGCCGTATACCGGAACGATCCCGAGGTGCTTCCCTCTCGAGAACTTTACGAACTCGCCCGCAACCTGCGTCGCCAGCTCCCTGGTCGGAACAAGTATGAGCGCCTTGAGCCCGTCACTCCTCTTGAGGGTTTCAATTATCGGTATAGCGAAGCTCAGCGTCTTTCCCGACCCTGTCTCTGATTGCGCGAGGACATCCCTTCCTTCTGTGATTGCTGGAATGATTTGCTCCTGCACGGGCGTTGCATCCGTAATCCCCTCTCCTTCCAGGAGAGCAGTGATTTGGCTGCTAAGCACAAAAGTCTTAGACTTCATAAATCCTTTCAATATTTATATATAGTAATTGTGCTGGGAAGGTTAGCCGCTGAGAAGAAGTATTGGCTGATTTGTATCAGAGGGTACCCTTTGAAGAAGACCAAATCCCGGCTTCCGAACACCGTCGCCCGATCTTCATTTCAGTAGGGTGAAGATGTTACTTTTGATATGACAATATAACGAACTCGCGGGGATAGTTCCTTGGGATATTTTCAAATCCGGTGAAAAACCGCCTATTTGGCGAATTATAGCGGGACCGGCGCCGAATACGTGACCACGGACTTGTACTGACTCAGAGAAACCGCGGCAGACGACCGGCGGAGCCACTCTTACTTAGTTCCTGTGTCTCCGCTCGATCAGCCTGAATATGTCACGGGACAGCACCTTCATCCTCGGCCCGGCCTCGCCTTCTTCGACCGGCACGAAGCAGGAGACTATATACCTGATTCTTCCGTTGTCGACGATACCCACGTCGTTTGTCCAGTAGCTCCACCATCCCGTCTTATGGTAGAACATTGTATTACGGGGAAGCCCGGCCGAAAGCTTCGTTGTGTCGAGCTGCCTTCCGAGAAGCGCTTTCATCTCCATGCTGACCCACGGGTTGACGAGGGTGTTCGTATAGATCCGGTACATGAAGTCGGCGGCATGAAGCGCGCATAACTGTGTCCCGCGTATGTTCCTGTACGCGGAGTCTTCGACATCACGGGACAGGAACTTCCTCGTAACCTCGCTACCGTACCATCCGTAACTGTCGATTGTCGAGTTGATGCTGTCTCTCCGGGCGACGTCTATCAGGCAGTTTGCCGCCGAGTTGTCGCTCCGAGTTATCATCAGGTCAAGAAGGTAGTTGATGTTGACCGTGTCTCCGTTTTGTAGAAGCGGCCGCGGATCCCAGCTGATTTCCTTTTGCGTGTCCACCGCGTTCGGGAAGCGCACGACGTAAGGGGTGGTAAGATTGTAATCCTCCTCGCTTATTTCCTTGAGCACTTCCATCGCGACAAACATCTTGTAGACGCTGGCGGGATAAAGGAAGCTTCCTTCGTTCACGCCGCCCAAAACCGGTGTCTCACCCGACAGATCCACCACCGCGAGCGAGATCTTTTCCTTCCCGTCAGCGCCGACGTCGAATGTGCTGTCAAGGCGGACCTCTTTCACGAATTCTCTAAGTGAATCAGATAGGGCCGGGTCGACGGTGAAGTAGGAAGGGATCTTTACGTTCTGGGCGAGCGTGGCTCCCGCCGCGAACAGCAAAGCGAACATGGCTGCCAATGATTTCATATTGCACCTTTCAATATTGGGACATCCCTTTTTAGACGCGGCATCGAAGCGCCCGAAAAACGAGAGAGGCAACCCGGCAGGCCGGATTGCCTCTCAATTAACCTGCCCAACACAAGTTCAGGTTACTTCACCAGAAGCATCTTCTTTACCATTCTCTGCTGGTTGAATTCCAGGCTGTAGAAATAGGCGCCGCTGGCGACCTGCCGTCCGTTGTCGTCCAGACCGTTCCATGAAACCATATGGTGACCGCTCGAGTAGCGCTCGTTGTTCACGAGTGTCCTTACGAGCTGGCCAAGCGTGTTGTAGATCTTGACGCGGATCGTCTTGCTGACGGGAAGATAGAAGCTGATCTCGGTCGTCGGATTGAACGGGTTCGGGTAGTTCTGATCGAGCCTGTAATCCGCCGGCGTGATCGGCTGAAGCTCCTTCACGGAGGTTATCATCGTGGAATCTCCCCACTCGAGGAGGAAGAGTCCCGGGAAGTCGGTCACATAACCTGCGGCCGTGCTGTCTGCGGTCGGTCCACCCGGCTTGTTAGCGACGAGTATGTCCTTGTGTCCGTTGTTATCAACGTCCATACCGGCCTTCGTGTATATGGTCGTTATGGCGCCTCCGTACTTCAGATAGTTCTCCTGCTTGAGTATGTCGAATATTTTATAATACGAGAAGTTCGCGGAGTCGGTCAGGTTTCCAGTCTGGTTCCATTCGACGTCCTCGACTCCCGTAGTTGTGGGGATGTAGAGGTCGAAGCCGTCGCTTCCCGTTCCATGGTCCTGATCACCCGTGTAGATCTCATTCCATCCGGAAAGCTTGGCCACTTTCGTGAGTGTCGCGCTTCCGAAGTTGGCGAGAGTTGTTATGTTGGTGGCGGCCCAGAGTTCGCCCGATGCGTCTTTCTCGAAGTAGAGGACGTTCCCCGAGGCTGAGGTGACATAAGCCGCATGTCCTTTCACGCGGAACTGGCTCTTCGTGCTGTCCACGACTAGGACGCTGCTCGCGGCATACGTGTTCTTGCCGGTGGCCTCGAAGGCACCCATCGCCGCACCCGAATGGACGTTTGTCCAACCGAACCAGAGTATTGCAGGCTTGCTGTCGCCGAAGAGGTTGTCTACCCTCTGGAGAGCGAACGGCACGTATCCATCGTTGGCAGAAGGGATGGCGTGCGTCATGGTGCTGTCAACATATTCCGTCGAGTACGACCAGAAGCCGGACTCGAAAGTTCCAGAGACGGATCCGACATATACCTTAGCCACGTCGAAACTGAAAACGAGGTCTCCCCACACGAGTTCGTTGACACCGTCGCCGTCTATGTCACCGACATAGAGGCCGGCTTCGCTG
This sequence comes from Bacteroidota bacterium, assembly GCA_021812985.1. GTDB lineage: Bacteria > Bacteroidota > Ignavibacteria > Kryptoniales > JAKASW01 > JAKASW01. The sequence goes on along the minus strand of JAKAMG010000001.1, from coordinate 17,584 downwards.
CGGCCAAAGGAGTTGTGGTTGTAAGCCGTATCGATCATTGAGGGGGTGATGATGGCGGACGGCCCTGCCGTGTCGTTGCCGAACGTGTGCGTCGTCGGGTTCCATTCGTAAACGTAGAGTCCACGGGCGCTGTCAGACGTGAAATATCCGACCGGGACAATGAACTCAAGGTTACCGTCGTTGTCCAGATCCCCCGCTGCGACGGTTCTCGGCGTGGTGGAATAGCTGCTCGGGACCGGAGCAGACTTGAATATCTGCTCGATCGTTGGAGGCAGGCCGTGTCCCGCTGACGGATTAATCTCGAAGACGTGTATCCCGTGCGTGGTATAATCGGTTATCGCGACAAGCGTCTTACCGACCGGGTTGAGCGGATCGGTAGCCTGGACAACCGCCATTCCTCTTCCGACTCCGGCGGAGAGGGAATCGCTTGGCGAGTTGACAGCCGCCGCGACGAACTGGTTCACTCCGTCCGCGACTTGGGCGACGCCAAACCGTGTTCCCGCGAGGACCAGCAGACCTACTACGACAAACCATAAAGCGCGGTAGTTTTGTTTCATTTGAAGCTCCTCCTGTGGATTTAGTTTTTAGAAATCCAGCGCGAACGTGAAGCGCTGAACATTTGAAAGTCGCCCATAGGAACCGTAAGAGTAGTCGAACTTGGCACCCAGGGCATTTGTCACGAATATTTTTACGCCAGCACCAAAAGTGAGTCCGGCTTCCCTGTCAGGGACGCCGAGCTCGGAGTAACCAACCCGCAGAGAGACCGCGTCGTTCCAAGTGTACTCTCCGCCAACATTCACGTATTCATAATTATCATTCGAATGGACAACGTCGCTCGCCACGATCAGGCTGTTCATCTCAGTCCGCAGGAGATGGAAGGCAACGCCGACACGCAGCCTCAGCGGCAGGTCATACTGCTGAGTCTGCAGAGTGGTCACCACGTTCGGGTCGTTCCCGACAGGCGTGATGAGGGTGAGGTCAGATCCCTCCATCTGCATCTTGGTTCCGAAGTTCGACACGTCCGCTCCGATGGAGAGGAGGCCTATGTCGTACAATGTGCCCACGTCGAACGCGAAGGCAGACGCGCTCGAATTTTTTATCTGATCGTTGACATACTTCCCGTTGACGCCGAATGAAAAATTCTCGGAGAGCCTTCTCGAGAAACCCACGTTGAGCGCGAAGCTCGTCGGGGTAAAGAGCTGCCCCGTCCCGTCAGGCTGGTCAACGGTAGTCACTTCCATCTGTCCATAGTTCAGCGAAGTCACGGAGGCTCCGACGGCATTGTCGCCGAACCGCGCGACCGCGCTGAAGTATTCGTATTTTATCCCCGCGAACCAGTTGGCGTGCATGAACATCACCTCGTTCTTGTCGAGGCGGGACATGCCCGCGGGATTCCACCAGATGGCGGAAGCATCGTTCGCGATTGCGACGTAAGCGCCGCCCATTCCCATCGCCCTGCTTCCCGGCTCCATCTTCAAGAACTGCGCGCCGGTGGTGGCAACTTTGGATGCGCCCTGAGAGAACGCAACGGAGGATGCAGCCAGCACGAATAGTCCGATTAAACACATCCGAGTCTTCAAGTCCTTAAACCTCCGCTTTCTCACTTTATCAAAGCAAACTTGCCGATCTTTGTCCCGATCCCGGGAGCATCGACCTGGTATACATAAACTCCGTAGGCAACCTCGATCCCGTCCTTCGAGTTGAGGTTCCACGATTCACTTCCGTCGGCGATGCTGTTGTGATCCAGCGTCTGGACGAGCTCGCCGTCAACGGTATAGATCCTGATCGTGCAGTGCGCCGGAAGATGCGTGAATTCAATCTTCTTCTCGCCGCGCGTCCCGCTGAACACCGTGCTCCCGGTTTCCCAGTCCGCTGCGACTATATACGGATTCGGCACAACCTTCACGTTGTCGAGGAGGCTGCTGCTCGCCTGAGCCATGGTAGCCGTCGGAACGGTCTTTATTGAATAGGTATCGGTACCGGGCACGATCGGCTTCGCGATGCTTATCAGCGCGACATCGTTTGCCTGAGGCGGCACGTACGCGGCGCCCGCCGGCTGCTGGAAGGTGACATCCCAAGACGTCGAATCAATCGTCTTCCCGTCGTGCGAGTAAGCGAAGACGATGCTCGAGCCGGACGCGAGAGTGTCCACGTTGTACTGTGTCGTCAGGAGAATGGGCCTCACCCGGACATTGTTTGTCACGTCCCAGCACTGGAATTTCACCGGGTGCCTGAATACCAGGTCCGTGTCCTGCACGGTGTCGAAGAATCTTATCTCGTAATCCGCCGGGACCCTGACGCTCTTGATTCTCGGGTTCTGGGTGTACAGCGAGGCCTGAACCTGGTAGGAACAGTTCCCCACTCGCCAGCCGGTGAGAGAGTCGATCGGGGTGGTCACCGGGACGTCATCTATAACATAGCTAAGACCGTCCGCGAAAAGCTGCGTTCCCCCTTCGAACTTTGAGCCGCTGACTAGCGTGGTGTTCTTCGTCGCGTCTTTTATGACGGCCAGTTTGGTTCCGGATGTGTCGTAATCAAAGGATAAGGAGTACGTGTCTCCCGTGACCGCGTTAGGGTCGACGACGCTTACCTGCGGGGTCACTGTCGAGATGCCGGCGGTCTTCGTTAGCGTGAAGCTTCCGTTAGTCAGGCCTGTGGGAGGCGCGTTGGGAGTTATCTTCACCGCGTTGGATTGCGTCACGTTGTTAAGGTCGGAAATCGTGAGCCCATCCTCGATGGGAGGAAGCTTCAGTGATACGTCTCCCGCGGTGTAAGCGGTGATCAGATAGTAATACGTGACACCGTTGGTAACTGTGTTGTCCACATACATGTGCTGGAGCCCGGAATTGCTCCCGAGGTAGAAATGCACGCCGTCGTATCCCGGGTCGGAGGGGGACAATCCGTTCACATCGAGCGGGAAAGGACCACTGACCGAATCGTCAAGGTCAAACTGCGCGAGCGGTTTGACGAGGACATCGTTCCCCTGCAGATCGGTTATCGGCGCGCCCCAGTTGATGCCGTCCGTCGAGCGATAAATCTTGTAGCCTTCAAAATCATGCTTGCCTGTGAGCGGGTTGACAGATCGCTCGGACCTGTCGTCCCAGTAGAGCGTCACCTTGTGATCGCCGGGAACGGCGTGAAGCGTGGGGGGGACAGGCGCCTTGGGGCTCTGGTAGTTCGCGTCCTTTATAAGCTTTGCTGCCGCGATGTTCTTCATCAGGTTGACGCTGTCAGAGCCGAGGACAATCGCCAGCTCGAACCTCTTGGTCTCACCCGGCTGCAGCGTGAAAGGACCGGATGTGAGCCACCAGATCGAGTCGCCGTCGTAGCTGTTCGAGGGGGCCAGGTTGCTAGCTGGTTTTCGAGGAGTCATCGCCTGCTGATAGACAAGACTGTCCTGAACGTTGAGAAGGTTGCCGTAGTGGACCACGTAGCAGCTCGTGACGCCGAGCGGCTTGCCGTCGTCCCCCGTCGGGGTCTGGAGCACAACTTCGCCCATCCAGCCGGGGGTAACTCCCTGCCATTCAGGAATCGTGCTGCTTCCATGCCCGTTAGTCGCGAACGTGTAGACAATTCCCTGGTCTATCATGTCAGTGCGCGTTGTGTTGTTCTCGAAATTGTCGCTCCCTCCGACGCTCCCGTCGCTGAACGTGCCGAAGAACATGTTCGGTATCGCCTTGGAGTTAATGTTCTTCAGCTCGTATGTCATGAAGAGTATGTTCTGGGCAAGAGCATTCGAATACTGGTACGTCCGTCCCGTTATCTGAACGCCAAGCCCTTTCATGTTGGGAGTGAGCATTTCAAGCGGATTGGTGTTACCAAAATTACCTGTGCTGTCCTGATCCGTCAGGACATACATGGTCTCGAGGTCCGCTAGGACCTGACCGGGCTGAGCATAAACGGAGTCGCTCAGCCATGCCGACCATCCCGAGGGCCACGTCGTTGGGTCGTCGCTTCTTGCAAAGGCGTTTGAGTTCGACGTGTTCAGGTAATGGCCGTCCGGCTCGAACTTGTCGGATCCTCCGTCCTGAATACCGTCTTCGGTCATCGAGATGGAGTCGCCGTGAGTGTTCATGATCCTCGCGCCGACGAGAGGTCCGAACTCATAGCCATAATCTCTCCCGCTGAACGCAGGCCACTCTATTTTCGGCCTGTTGAAGGCGCGTGGTCCTCCTATCGATCCGAAGTTCGCGATGCGCGTACGGATCTTGTCGCCGGCAATCACCATCGAGCGTCTGTCGGCGTGGGAGAGAACCTTGTCCAGCGACATCCCGCCTTCCTTGACGTACTTCTGGAGTACCGGTTTCTGATTCTGCTTGTTGCCCCCATTCGCTCCCGCGTGGATGAACGTGTACGACGCGATGCCGATCAGGAGAAATAGAGTTGAGCGCTTAAAACTTTGTCTCATCCTTTATCCTCATTCATTAGAAAAGCACCGAGAACCCGACCTGAACATGCCGGGGAGGCGCAAAATAGTCAGGACGCACCCAGTATCCCGAAGGCACCAGGCCCCGCGGTACCTGCTCCTGGTACAGCGCTGGCGCCCCCTGATAAGTCACTGCGGGATCTATGGAAGACAGACTGTACGTCGCCTGACCGGTGTTGGAATAAACTACGACCGGGTTGAGGTTGTCCAGGAGATTGTAAATCCTGAGGAACAACTGACCGCTCACTCCGGCTACCTTGATATCCTTGGTGGCATAAAGGTCGACGGAGAAAGTGGCGGGCATGCGCGCGCTGTTCTCGAGCTGCCCCTGTATGATCTCTCCCTTCTCATCCGTCGGTGTGTAAGGGAGTCCGCTCCCATACCTCGCTACAAGTCCGATGTTCCAGTTATCCTGCTCGCCGAAATCCATCGTACCCGTCAGCGTGTGCCGCTGGTCCCAATCTAGAGGGACAAGCTGGTTGTTCACAGGCTGCTTGTTGGCTATTGCGATGAACTCCGCTTCAGGATCGGACGCCTTCCCCTCCGCAACCTGATATGTGTAGCTTATGCTGAAACCGACGATGCCCACATGCCTCTTCGAGAGACTTATGTTGATACCCTTGACATCGCCGTAATCCCTGTTGACGATCTGGAAATACTCGTCACCTGCGGCCGTGGTTCCGACGAGGCGCGTGCCGGTGAGGTTCTGAATATTCTTGAAGTATATCGACGCATCGAGAGCGAACATATCCTCGAACGACTGCTTGAATCCCATTTCGTACGTGACCGTCTTCTCCGGCTTCAGGTTTCCCCCGCCGAGGAGGTTCTGTGTCGGCCGCCCCGATTCTATGAGGAAGTTCGGATTCGTGTAGATCAGCGAATACGGCGGAACCTGGAAGAAATGTCCGTAGGAGAAATACATCACGGACGACTCGGTGATCGGGTATGAGACCCCGAGGCGCGGACTGAACTGGTACGATGGTCCAACCGGTTTCTTCGCGCCAAACGGGTTGGCCTGATCGACCAGCATCTCGGCGTCGGGTTTGAAGTAATCGTAGCGGAGACCGATGTTCACGATGATGGATTTAAACTCGAGCTTGTCCTGGACGAAGGCGTCGCCTTCGAACGGGTAGCGCTGAAAATAATTATGGAAGTAGATGATGTTGGGGTTGTTGTTCAGGAGATCGGGAATGTACGCGCTGGGCGTGTAGTCATTGTAATAGAACCTGTAAGGCTTGAGTTCGAAGCCCGCCTTGACCAGGTTATGATCGCCGATCTGGCTTGTCACGTCTCCCTTCAACTGCCACTTCGTCTGGTCGCGGAACAGCCAGTAATCGAGCGTGCCGAGCCTGATGTATCCGTACGAAAAATATATCGGCGGAGTGATGTAAAGCGAATCCATGTAATTCGGATACACGTACTCCCGGAATCTTTGATAGTAGTAAGCCCCCTGCAGATCGGCAAATGTGCTCGGCGAGAACGTGTACGTGAGCTGCGCAGTGACCAGGTTGCTGTGCGTGTTCAGCTGGGGGAGTCCGTCCGGAACGAACATCATCCTGTGGTTGTAAACCTGGTAGTCCCTGTTACTCCACACTGTGCTCAGGTTGAGATTGAGCGTCGGGAGTATGCTGTACGAGAGGTTCGCGGAGAAATCCTGTTCGTTCGAGTGATTCAGCGATACCCTCTTCATGAAATTCGGGTTTGTCGTATCGGGGGCTACCGCGTACCCGCCGAAGTTGTACGGATCCGAGGCTACGGTGTCGACAGGAGGATTGACCCTGTATCTTTCATATCCGTACAGGTAGCCGCCCGTATTGAAGAGCCTGCCGTCGAACTGGATCTTCATGTTCTTGATCAGGGGGACCGGGCCGCCCAGGCTGAGCTCCGCGTCCTTGTCGTTGAACGGGTCGATGACGTTAATCGCCGGGAAGACGTCGGTTCTGTTGGAAACGTAGTCTCCCATGTACGCTGTCACGCGCCCCTGGAAATGGTCAGGAGCCCTCTTTGTGGTTATGTTGATGATGCCGCTCTCGGAGTTACCGTATTCCGCGTTGAAGGCACCGGTTATCGTCTGCATCTCCTGAACGGAGGAGCTGTTCAGGTCGATGTTGCCGAACCCGCCGGAATAGAGGTCGTTAACCTCGACGCCGTTCACCACGAAAACGGTCTCGTCAGACCTGCCGCCCCTGAGATGGAAACCCCCGCCCGCGTCTTCGACGACTCCCGATTGCACCGCGAGTATCTCCTGAAGATTCTGGACAGGAAGCGTCCGGATCTGCTGACTTGTCATTGTGACCGTGGACGCCGTCACGTCCTTCTGTATGAGAGGACGCTGCGCGACGATGCGGACTTCAGGGAGTCCGACGGCCTGCTGCTGCATGCCGAGGTCGATCTCCGTCGTCAGGTCCGCGTGCACGACAACGTTCGATTCCACGATGGGAGTGTATCCTATCGCCGACGCCTTCACGGTGTAGGTTCCAGGCTGAACGTTGATTATGAAATAACGGCCGTCTATGTCCGTGGCAGCGCCGAGAGTAGTCCCCTCGATCGAGACCGATACGCCGACGAGCTTCTCGCCGGTTTTCGCATCCGTTACGGTCCCGGCTATCTTTCCGGTTGTGCCCGCAAGACTCGACGCGGCAATTGCCAAGAGCATAAACAAGGATGCCACAAACTTATTCATACCAGACTCCTTGAGTGAGGTTCTGCTTCGATATTACCAGAGGTTGAGAGACTGATTTGTCTGCGATGGGAATGGGATATGCAGTAATCAAAGGACGATAGTCTTCCTCCTGGTTGTACTTAATTAGATTTTAGGTGTGGAACCGGAATGAGAGGAATGAAACGACCGATCGGATCTCTTTGTAAAACTAACAACCAGATTTACCTCGGTTTTGTGCTGCTTAAACCATTAAAGACAAAATCGCAGGGACGCCGATAAAAGTGCTTTGCCCTTCGTCCCCCGTAATCAGGATTCTCCAGGTTGGGGAATTCGAATCTCTGACTGTGCTCTGACGATAATATAAACGCATTTTAATGTCAATAGGCTCGCCCGGAAAAAATTCATGCGCGACGCCGGTTAATCGGAACTTATATGGAAAATCACTGGCACCAGGGTGTCATTTCACGAAGCGTCGGTAAACTAATTTCGATACGTTGGCTATGAAAACTTCGGCGGAATTATCGGTTATCCAGCGCTGGTCCTTGTTATGCGTCGTGAAGACGCACAGGATGTAATTTGTTCCCGGCGTGAATATGATCGCGCAGTCATTGCGCGTTGCATCGAGCGCGCCTGTCTTGTGCGCAATCTCTATCGTGTCCCGGTATGTCGGGAGAAAACGGGGAATGCTCGTGTCATAGAACTGATACTTCATCAGGTCTACCATCGCCTTTGAGCTTTGCGGGCTGACCACCTCTCCCTTGTAGAGCATCGCCAGATATTCGGCCGCCTCTCTCGGAGTCGAGACCCCAATTCCGTAAATCTTCCGCTCGGCCGAGTCGGCATAGACGCGTTTGTCGAATATTCTCGCGAGCTCGGCGGTCCTCGTGAGCCCAAGCGACCTTATGAAATCAGTGACCTTGCCCACGCCTCCTACCTCGTCAGTGAGGAGATTCGCGGCGACGTTGTCGCTCATGTTGATCATCAGCCATGCGAGGTCGTTCAGCGTCAGCTTCATCCCGTCATGCATGAAAAGGAGTATGCCGCTGCCTGGGACCTTGTCCGAATCGTGGAGAACCACCTCGTCGTTCATCGACAATCTCCCCCGGCTCACTTCCTGGTACAGCTTCCCGAGCACAAAAATTTTTATGACGCTGGCTGTCGGGAATTTCTTGTCGGCATTGTAGGACAGCGTGTCCCCGTTTCGCAGGTTGACGGCATAGATTCCGACATCCCCCTTGAAAGCCCTGGCCATCGCCGCGACTGAATCTCGCAAGGACTGCGCGCGGATGGCTCCCGCCAAAAGCAATACGGCTCCGAAAACGAATATCGACTTTCTCATTTCTTCTCCTTATTACACTTTGAAATTCGACTTATTGCGGGTGATGACATGCCGGCGCGGTAACGCGGCCTGCCGGGAACCCTTCCGATGGTTTACGCCCCGCTAACCTTCTTCAGCCGCTTCAGCGAGACGACTACTATGAACGCCGAAAAGAGAGACGTGATCACGAGGAGGAAGAAGAACTCCCAGAGTTCCCACCTGGCAAAGAACCTTCCGACGAATCCTGAGAGATAGCTCCCGAGTGCCTGAGCGGCGAACCATCCTCCCATCATCGCGCCTTTCAGCCTCGGCGGTGCGACCTTCGAAACGAACGAAAGACCGATCGGACTCAGGAATAACTCAGACACGGTTATGACGAAATAGGATGAGATGAGCCAGTACGGGCTCACCGGTAAGAAACCCGAACCGGCAGCGGCCAGGCGCGGTAGCCCAATCGAGGCGATGATCATCAGAATAAACGACAACGCCTCGAGATTCATGCCTATCGCCATCTTCCCGGGCGAGGAGGGTTCTTTCGAATGCTTCCCCATGTAGCCAAACATCCATATCATGACCGGTGTCAGGAAAATTATGAAGAGCGGGTTGAAAACCTGAAAACTCTCAGGCGAAATCGGATTGCTTTCCGGAAAACCGGCCGCCTTGAATACCATCACGGCAAGCGCGGCGAGGGCCACGATTCCGCCGATAATCCTCGACTTGCCGGTCGAAGTCTTCCTGATCGCGGCAGACACCGCAAGCAGCACAGCGAGGAGTGCGAGAAGGGAGACTGGGTCAAATAGAAGGTATGTGAATCTGCCGACGTGCGACGCTGTATAGGTCTTTGCAAACAGCGTCAGCGTATAACCGTTCTGGTAGTACGCCATCCAGAAGAAGATTATGGATGCGAAGACAACGAGGAGGGACAACAGCCTTTCCTTCTCCTCGGACTTCGGTATATCTGCCTCGACGCCTTCCCCCGCCCCCCGTGCGGCCACCCGGTAATCAGCCATTTTATGATGTCTCCTGAAAGATAGAAAAATGGTAATGGCTATGAGCATCCCGACGGAGGCGGCGCCGAAACCCGCGTTGTAGGCCTCAGCGAGAGGGAGATGGTACGTTCCAATCATGAAATTTTTTATGCTCGAAGCTGCGATGGGGCCGAGGAAAGCCCCAAGATTTATCCCCATATAGAAGATTGTGAAAGCGGCATCCTTCAGAGAGGCGGCCGAACCAGTGTAAAGATTCCCGACCAGCACATATATGTTCGCCTTATATAAGCCGGTGCCGGACGAAATGACCACCAGCGCGAGGAACAACAGCCAGGGCTCCCTCGTCGGAGTCGCGAGGAGCGCGTAGCCAACCGCCATGGTACACAGGCCAATGAGTATCGTCCTCCCGTAGCCGAGAAACCTGTCAGCGATCCACCCGCCGACAAGCGGGAGGAAAAATGTCGTCCCCACAAAGATGCCGTAGATATTGCCGACGGTCGCGGGATCCCAGTGGAAGTTCTCAATCAGGTAGAGGACGAATATCGACAGGACGGTGTAAAAGCCGAACCGCTCCCACATTTCGGTGAAGAATAGGACGAAGAGCCCCTTAGGATGATTCTTGTACATTTGGACACCACCTCAGTATTGTTGCTTTCGAAACTCATGGAATATCAAAGGCAGAACAACGGGTCGGCCTCACAGAAAATATAAGGTCGGTTCCGTTATTCCTACATTTCCCGCCCCTCCGATCCTCGCTTAAGGCGACCCCATTCGACTCTGTATCCCGCCGGCACATGACTGATCCGAGTTGCGGGTATGTCCGTTCAACAAAAAGGAGGTAAACACAAATTGAATTATATTATGAGAGTTTTCAGGCATGAAGAAGCACATGATTGACGATGGCGGCGTTCAGGCCATGGGAAGTGCTCCGCATTTTTTCAGGCAATCAATCAGAGGCAACAGATGAGACTCTCCACGCTTACGATGGCGGTATTGACATTCGGGATGATCCTCTCGAGCGCGTCAGCAAACATCGCCGCGCAGGGAAACCAATACACGACCGCATTGCAGCTCGAAAGAAGGGGCAAGTTCAAGGAGGCAACCCGGCTCCTCATCAACGACCTCGACAAGTCTCCGGGAAGCTTCACGGCGGACGAAAAGAAGAAACTGCTTTTCGAGATAGAGAGGATGCGGAGGATTCGCATCGATTACTCACTCACCGCCGGCCAGCTGTACGCACAGCTTGAAGTAAGCGTGAAGGACATTACACGCCCGGAGTTCGACGGCTGGGTGAAGAAGGGGATGTTCGACGCGCGGACAATCGACGATACACTTCGTTTCGTGAACGCGAGCAGGAGCAATCTATTCTTCAGGTACCCATCAATCGCCGCGAGGAGAAATCCTCCCGCCGACGAATCGGGAGTCAACAGAGAGATTTTAAGCGCCTGCGAGCAGATCGAAAGATGCGTCGACACCGCAACAACTCCCTACGTCCTTCCGATGAAGTTCGAGATGGAAATGCGGCTGAGCGTGGATTCAGGCGCCGCCGCGCCCGGCGAGACGATAAGGGCCTGGCTCCCAATCCCGAGAAAGCTTCCGTATCAGGGCGGCTTTGAGCTTTTATCATCGTCCAGCAAGCCGCTTGACGTAGCCCCTCCGGAAAGCCCCATTCGGTCGGCGTATTTGGAACAAACGGCGGACAGGAACGGAGGAGCATCGTTCGACGTCAGGTACAGCTATAAGACCTTCGGCGTGAAGTTTCGAATGTCAGCCGGGAGCGTGAAACCCTATGACACATCGGACGCAACTTACAGAAGATTCACATCGGAGGGGCCAAACATCGTCTTTACAAAGAGGATCGAAAGGCTCTCACGCACCATTGTCGGAGGTGAGACGAATCCTCTGCTCAAAGCCCGGCGGATTTACGACTGGGTCGCAAGGAACATCAGGTACAGCTTCGCCCGCGAGTATTCCACGATACGAAATGTCAGCGACTACTGCCTCACGAAGGAATACGGCGACTGCGGCCAGGAGGCCATGCTCTTCATAACTCTCTGCCGCTTCAACGGCATCCCGGCGAGGTGGCAATCGGGATGGTTCTTCTTCCCCGGCGGAAAGGACATACACGACTGGACCCAGATTTACATTAACCCTTACGGTTGGGTGCCGGTAGATCCATACATGGGGATACGCGCCTCCCGCTACATGAACGATCTCAGTCGGGTTCAACGGGACAGCGTCCGCGACTTTTATTTTGGAGGTCTCGACCAGTACAGGATGACGGCCAACTCCGACAACAACCAGGAATTGATCCCCGCCAAGAAGTTCTTCAGGTCTGACAATGTGGATTTCCAGAGAGGCGAGATGGAAACAGCTAAACAAAACATATATTTTAATCAGTTCAATTACGAACTGGATATTAAAGAGATTTCGGCAAAATGAAGAAGTACTTTTTTCTCCTCCCCTTATTGCTTTCCCGGGCATTATTCGCCCAGACTCCGGACCAATTGTCGTCTTACTTTGAATCCGCATCTGCGGAGTTCAACGTTCCGGCACCGCTCCTCGAATCCATTGGCTACGTCCAGACAAGATGGCACCAGCTGACGTACACAGACTCACAGCTGGCCAACCGTCCCAGCGACGTCCAGCCGCCCTTGTTCGGGGTGATGGGACTCCGCGACGACGACTGGTTCGGCCATTCCCTTACAGATGCAGCGACGCTCCTCGGCAAGCCGGTGACTGCGTTAAAGGATGACGCGTTTCAGAACATACGCGGCGCGGCAGCGCTCCTCTCGAGCTACCGCGACCAGGCGAACAAAGACTCGGCCGAGGTGACAGATGACCTCTCCACCTGGGCCGGGGTCGTCGCCAGGTTCAGCGGCATACCGCAGAAGGACATCGCCGATGAATTCGCCTATCATGTGCTGCAGACGGCCAAGGGGGGAATCAACGAACGCGGCATCGTCATACCACCCCAGCCAATTAACCTCAGCGGCTTTCCCGAGTCAGTGAAGGAAAAGGGATACAGGAGCGGCCGCATGAAGACGTCGGCAGTAGTCGGCGGGGGAGCGGATTATCCGGGCGCGACATGGGATCCAAGCCCAAACTTTGACACCAGACCGGGTGTTCCGGTCGTCTTCGTCATTATTCATGACACGGAGGGTCCTTTCGACGCCAGCGTTTCGTGGCTCAAGAATCCGTCGGCGCAGGCGAGCGCGCACTACGTCATCAGAAGCAACGACGGCTACATTGACCAGCTCGTCCATGACGCAGACGAAGCATGGGCGGTAAGGTGCTGGAATCCGATAACGCTGAACATTGAACACGAAGGATATGTCGCGGATTCCTCCTACTTCACCGAGACGATGTACGAGGCTTCGGCGCACCTTACGGAGTATCTCTGCCGCAAGTTCAATATCCCGGAAGACTCGATACATGTTTTCGGTCACAATGCCTGGACCTATCCCTGGTTCAATCTCATCCCGTTCGGGAATTATGTCAGCTACGTCGGTGCCGGCTACGCGACGTGCAACAACCACACCGACCCCGGGAAATACTGGAAGTGGCATCACTATTTCGATTTGATACATTCTTACGACACGACGAAACCCTACATAGCTTCTGCGCGCCCGGCCGGCGAGACGGCTGACATTCCCGCCTACGCGACCCCGACAATCACCTTCAACGTACCGATGGATCCCACGTCGCTCTATGCCGCCTGCAAAGTAACACCCAGAATGCCCGGGGTGCCAATGCTGGATGTCTCTGGAATGAAACTGAATTTTACGCATCCCGATTCGCTCCTCGCATGGTCCACGAAGTACACCATTACCATAGACACGACGGCAAAAGCCACAAACGGGACTCCGCTTTCATCGCCGTTCATTTACAGTTTCACGACTGTTCCGATAGACACGACAGGCCCCGGGCTCCTGGCCGCGTCACCGCGAGTCGACGGCTCTTCAGTTTCTAAGGCCTACATGGAATTCGTCCTCGATGAGCCGATACAATACAACTCCCTCCCTTCGCGCATCACATTCACGGACTCGACAGGAAAGAACATTGGTTTCGGCAAGGACCTTTTTCAGGTCACGGATAACAACCTTACGCTGATAGGACTGCGTTCACTCTCGCCGCTTGCCCCGGGAATGAGATACACAGCCTCACTCGCGCCCGGGCTCGTCGACCTTTACGGCAACGTGAGCAAGACCACCTATTCGATTACGTTCACCGTCGACACATCCGATTCGACAGGCGGAAAGCTAGTCGAAGGGTTTGAGACATCGGCGGGAGCGTGGACGCAGCCGAAGTCGAGCACGCTGACGACAGGTACCGACACGACGCTCAGCACGTTCAGCCTTACGTCCAAGTGCTATGACGGGAGCGAGGCCGGGATGCTCCGGTATTCATTCGACTCAACACAGGCACTTTGCGCGGTTGAGAACTCGAACGGCATCGACGTCAGTTCATCGGGCTCGTTCGGCATGTGGATCTTCGGGGACAACAGCGGCAACGAGCTCGACCTTATATTTGGCTCGCCTGCGCGGTACGTTGCGCCCGTAGACACGATAAACTGGTATGGTTGGAAGTACGTAGGCATGTGGCGCGACAAGGGAGACGTGTCCACGAGCATCTTAAAGGGATTCGCCGTCAGGCATCTGGAGTCCGCGCTCCTCGACAGCAGCTCGATTTATGTCGACGATATACAGGTCAGCGGGAAGGCAAATAGTTTTGTCGGCATACCGACTTCAACGAGCCTGTTCCAGAATTACCCGAATCCGTTCAATCCGACAACGGACATAATCTATCAGCTTTCAACGGCCACGCGCGTTTCTGTGAAGATTTACGACGTCCTTGGGAGAGAAGTTAGGACGCTTATGGATGAATCTCAGGGCCCCGGCTTGCACGTGCTAAGCTTCAACGCCACAGGGCTCCCGAGCGGCGTTTATTTCTGCAGGATGGATGCGGGAAGTTTCTCACAAACAAGAAAAATGATTCTCATGAAATAGTATCATTCGATGCTAACCATAAGCTACAAGAGGTGCCATAAATGAAACGATTCTACTTCATTCTACTCACGGCTCTGATCACGGCGGGATGCGGCACGAACAATATGCGCGTCGTAAGCATCGACCGGACCATAGATTCACTGAGAAGCGCTTTCGCGCCGGACCCGAGGACCGCGGTCTTCTCCATAACCGCAAGGGAAGAAGGGAAGAAAATTATACTGAGCGGCGAAACCGACAACCTGAACGCAAAGGAAGCCGTGTTCGCCGGAATATCCCCTCTCACCTCGAAGCACTTGGTCGACTCCGTGGTGGTACTTCCCGATCCGTCGCTTGGCGGGAAGATCTACGGCATAGTTGACGTCAGCGTGGGCAATGTCCGCGCGACTCCGAAGTACCAGGCTGAACTCGTCAACCAGGTTCTACTCGGACATATCGTGCGGGTGCTCAAGAAATCTCACGGCTGGTACTACATCAAATCTGAAGACAACTACCTTGGCTGGATTGAACCGGGCAACATAGTTCTTGTCGACTCCGGCTCCCTCTCCTCTTACACCGAGACGCCCAAGCTCATCGTCACATCTGTCTTTTCGAGCATGAGCACACTTCCCGGAAACTCAGGGAACACTGTGTCAGATCTCGTCATGGCGGACCTCCTGAAGCCTGTCGGAAAGAGCGGCCCCGCCTTCGAAGTTCAGCTTCCTGACGGCAGAGTTGGTTACGTCCCCTCTTCGAGCGTGCAGGACCTTGAGAAGTATTACGCGGCGCACAAGCCGACGCCGGAAGGCATAGAAAGCGTGGCGAAGGAATTCCTCGGATTCCCTTACCTCTGGGGGGGAACGAGCGCGAAGGGCGTCGACTGCTCCGGCTTCACGAAGACAGTCTTCAGGATGAACGGGATCAGACTTCCGCGCGACGCGAGCCAGCAGGTAAATACGGGTGAAAGCATAGATCCCGGAACCGATTTCCAAAACCTGAGGAAGGGTGACCTCCTGTTCTTCGGACAGAAGGCCGCCGACGGGAAGCCCGAGAAAATAGTCCATGTCGCGATATATCTAGGAAACGGATATTTCATCCACTCGAGCGACCGCGTCAGGATCAGCGGCCTCCTGAAAAGCGACTCAGCATTCGACCAGTACGACCTGAACAGGTTCGTCAGAGCAAAGAGAATACTGACAACTCAGCAAGCGCCAGAGAAAGCGAACGACTGACTATAGTATCCCTGCGCAGAGGAGTTCGCCAGAATTAATCATGGGAGCTGATTCGTTACAGCCGTTATCAGCCCGGGGAGAACGGAAGAGAGAATGAGACTTAATTTTCACAGATTTGATCTGAGACTAAGGCACACATTCACGATATCACGCAGTTCGCGCGACGTCGTGCCCGTGGTCCTTGTCGAGTTCGAGAAAGACGGCATCACGGCATACGGTGAGGCGTCTCCGAACGCCAGGTACGGCGAGACTCCGGAAAGCGTCGCTGAGTTTTTAAGCGAGCTGGACCTCGACAAGCTGTCCGATCCATTCCGGCTCGAGAGCATCAACGACTATCTTGACTCGCTTGGCGGCCACAACGCGAGCGCGAGGGCGGCCATAGACATAGCCATGCACGACTGGATAGGGAGGAAACTCGCTATCCCACTTTACAGGTTTTTCGGAGCGGACAGGGACAGGGCTCCGCTATCGACGTTTACCATCGGGATCGACACCCCGGAAGTGGTGACACGAAAAGTCAGAGAGGCCGCCAATTATCCGGTCCTGAAAATAAAAGTTGGGCTCGCAAACGACGAGGAGATCATCAAAGCCGTACGCGACGCAACCGACAAGCCGCTGCGAGTCGACGCGAACGAAGGATGGAAATCGAGAGATGAGGCGCTTGATCGGATCCTCTGGCTGGAGAAGCAGAACGTAGAGTTAATCGAACAGCCCATGCCCGCTTCCATGATCGATGACGTACGGTGGCTGAGAGAGAGGGTGCACATTCCTATCGTCGCCGATGAGGCTGTAGGCTCGCTCTTCGACATTGCGGAGCTGTCAACCGCGTATGATGGCATCAACATAAAAATTCAGAAGAACGGCGGGCTCCTCAAGGCCCGCAAAATGGTCTACACGGCACGCGCTCACGGGATGAAGATAATGCTCGGATGCATGATAGAATCATCCGTCGGCATCACGGCGGCGGCACAGCTTTCGCCACTCGTTGATTGGGCTGACCTCGACGGCAACGTCCTCATTTCAAACGACCCGTTCACGGGGGCGAGAAACGAAGACGGGAAGCTGATACTAAGCGACAGTCCCGGTTTGGGCGTCGCTCCCGCTGCCTGACGCCTCGACTCGAATCCCGCAAGGCCCTCCAAGTCGCGCTTCCACCGGGGAACACGCGTATTCGAAAGATTGAAAGAGCAACGCCGATTGGGGTCAGAGCAGCTCTGAGAGGCAGAG
The DNA here is from genome assembly GCA_021812985.1 of Bacteroidota bacterium. Classification (GTDB taxonomy): domain Bacteria; phylum Bacteroidota; class Ignavibacteria; order Kryptoniales; family JAKASW01; genus JAKASW01. The sequence goes on along the minus strand of JAKAMG010000001.1, from coordinate 745 downwards.
ATGTAGCGGGCGGGATTCTCTTCAAAGACCAACCTGGGAGAGAAGGACTCGCCTCCTCTCCCAGGTAAGAGTATTGCTTAGGCCATTATCCGATATTGTTCTTTAAGGTCATCGAGAAGAGCTACGATGTGCTTGCTGTACTCGTCAATCTGCGGCAGCCTGGCTTTCGCCTCGTCCTTCTTCGATTCGGAGGCAAGCCGTATGATGTCCGCCGCCGTCTTGTGCAGATCCGCGTGCCATTTACCCATTTCTTCGAACGCGGTACTGTCCTTGAAGACGCGCGCCCCTTCGGTGTAATACCACTTTCCGAGCTCGCACTTGTGATAATCGCCAGCTTCCTTCTCGCTGACTTTCTCTTTCCCCGCGAGGACGTTGGTCAGCCGCATCTTCCAGATCCGGTGAGCCGATTTAGCCCTCTCGAAATCTATGCTCAGCTTTTTGTGGTTGTGTCCATTTCCGTTATGGTGACCGTTCCCGGGCTGGGCAAGTGCAGACTGGACACGTGAGTTGTCTACCCTGAACTTCGAAACGAGATTCCGCAGATTCTCGGTGAGCCTGTTCAGGTCGTCGGCGGATCGGGCTATCTGTGAGACTCCCGCCGCCGATTCGTTGGACACGGACGAGATCGCCTCCACGTTCTTCGATATCTGCTCGCTTGTCGCTGACTGCTCCTCGCTTGCCGCCGCTATCTGGTTTATCATGTCGACAGACTTCTGTGTCTCCGACACGATCCTGTCAAGCGATC
>JAKAMG010000040.1 GCA_021812985.1 Bacteroidota bacterium | reverse complement strand
GGCACGCAGCGCTGTTGCGGCAACCGACTTGATGGACTTCGGAGAGGGTAATCCTTCCGTTGAACCAATCTGCAATGTAAAAATCCCTAACTAAAACCCAAACCTACCTTGATATGGCCGGAAGTGCTCCGGCCGCGATAATGCACAATATTATCCGGCGGGTACGACAATTCCAAATCCTGAAGCGCCTGTATAGAAATTTGGATTTAGTCTAATTAGGTTACGATAGGGGTACAATTGGCCATCTCCTTGAAAGTCGCGGAGGAGTACGCAGTTATGGCTGAAGCTGCGTCGCGGCGTCGGGGAACACCGCAACCCGCGCCCCATGTTACTTACCGGGAACCCGAGCCTCGGCGGCAGACTCACCTGCCGCCGCAGCTCCTAAATCCTCACACGACTTCACTCCGGTCTTCATTAACCGGGAAATATCATTCAACCTTCACGCTCCCACGCAGTGGTATGTCTCGGCTTGACCGTCCGACCAGAACATCGTATTTCCCAGCTCTCGTGAGCCACTCTTCCCTGACCGGATCATAATGAGCGAAGTCGCTCTTATTGATCACGAATGTTACCTTCGCCTCCTGGCCCGGCTGAAGCGTCACCCTATCAAACCTCTTCAACTCCTTGACAGGGGACTGCGAGCTTTGGTCGGGATCGTGAACATAAAGTTGCGGTACCTCCACACCGGCGACTTTCCCCGCGTTCCTGATCGTAAAGGATATATCGTAAACCGCACCATCCCTGGAAATCTTCAGTCCGTCGTATTCAAACCTCGTGTACGAGAGACCGTACCCAAATGGGAAGAGCGGTTTGATCCCCTCTTTGTCGAACCACCTGTAGCCCACAAATATGCCGTCGCTGTAAACAGACACGCTGTCCCTGTGTTTGTAGGAATTATAAGCGGAGCAATCGGACCACTTCACGGGGAAGGTCATCGGCAATCTCCCCGAGGGATCATGCTTTCCTATTAGGACATCGGCTATCGCGTTCCCCGCCTCGTCGCCGCCAAACCACGCCTGCACAAGGCCCGCGACATCCCCAATCCATTCGCTCATGAGTACCGGGGCGCCCGATACCATCACCACGATGGTGTGTTTGTTTGCCTTTGCCACTTCCTTTATCAGCCTGTCCTGGTCCATCGGAAGGACAAGATTTTCCCTGTCGCTCCCTTCGGTTTCGAAATGGCTCGATGTACCGGCAAACACTATCGCCACATCCGATTTCCTTGCTGCTTCTACCGGACCGGCCATATCGTCCTTGTGAGCTGGTGCCAGCCCAAGGCGTATCATGGCTCCGCCTCCGTTCTGGTAATACTCAATTTTCACCATCCGCGGCTTGTCCCTTTCGAGATGGATATCGTAAGAGCGCGCCTCTGCCGCATGGTCCGACCAGTCGCTGATTACTTCCCTACCGTCCACGAAGACCCGTTCACCGTCGTCGCTCATGACTCTGAGTGAATAGTCGCCTGTGACCGGAACTTTCAGCTCCGTCGTCCACCTCGCTGAGAACTTCACGTTCGGGAACCCGGGCGCGGGAGATGATGCATCCCAGTTGAAGTCGATGGCTTTGTCCACACGCGTCATGCTCGGCTTCCCTGTCAGGTTCATGTTGTCGAAGTATTCGGCCTTTGCTCCATGTTCCTTTCCGTCTGAACCGGGGACATAAAGATATGATGGATCGATCGGTTTCACTTCCTCATTGAACGAAATGCCGGGCGCGTAGTTGATCGTGACACTCCCGCCAAGCTTCTCCTTCAACGCCTCAAGAGGGCTGACGGAATATACGGGATCCACCATGGCGCTTCCTCCTCCCGTCGTCCTTGCCACAGCCGCGTTCGGCCCGATTACGGCCAAGGACTTTATCTTCTTCAGGTCCAGAGGGAGTATGTCTCCGCTGTTCTTCAGAAGGACAATCCCCTCGACCGCCGCCCTGTACGCAACGCGCTGGTGCTCAGGCGTATTGACAAGTGTGGAGTCGGGATTATGCGTGTGCTCGAAGAGGCCGAGTTTGAATATCACCCTCAGTATTCGCCTGACCTTGTCGTCGATCGTGCTCTCCTTCACCTCACCGTTCTTTATCGCCGGGAGAAGAGTTTTCTCGTTGAGGAAATCCCCCGTCGGCATCTCGAGATCCATTCCGCCGTTCGCGACCGGGATCGTGCTGTGTACCGCACCCCAGTCAGACATGACCAGGCCATCGAAGCGCCAGTCTTTCTTGAGCTTTTGGTTGAGAAGGTAATCGTTCTCGGTGCAGTAGCTGCCATTCACTTTGTTGTATGCGGCCATGACGGCGAGGACGTGAGCTTCTTCAACCGCGGCTTTGAATGCCGGGAGGTAAATCTCGTTAAGCGCACGCTTCCCCACCTCCGCGTTGACGAACATCCGCTCGTATTCCTGATTATTCGCCGCGAAATGCTTAACAGTGGCCGCGACTCCCTCACTCTGCACCCCCTCTATGTAGCTCACTGCCAATCTCGACGCGAGGTAAGGATCTTCACCGTAGCTCTCGAAGTCTCGTCCTCCCATCGGAATCCGGGCGATGTTCACGCATGGCCCAAGAATCTCGTCCCTTCCCTTCCCCTTGACCTCTTCAGCGATTGCCTTGCCTACTTCGCTCATCATTGATGTGTCCCAGCTTGCCGCCATGCAAGTTCCGGCTGGAAACGCCGTTGACTTGCCCCATCTGACTCCCAGCGGACCATCGTCCATCTTCAGCTCCGGAATTCCAAACCGCTCGATAGGCTGAGTCGAGAAACCCGTGCCGCCGAGAAGCCTTATCTTCTCCTCGAGCGTCATCCGCTTCAACAGGTCTTCCACCCTCTCGTCAACAGGGAGGTTGGAATTCCTATACGCCGGTGTGTCCGCCTGCCGCGCCGGCGGCACCCCCGCGAAATTCAAAAAGAGAAATGAGAGAGTGAAGCTTGCCGTCAGAATGCGCCTGATCAAATTCGTCTTCAATTTTAATCTCCATTGGCTTGTTGGTTTTTATCCGAAATTGTCACCCTTTTCGAAGCCCTGTCGACTCCATGGCATACAAAGACATCCGCTCCATAATCTAACACCGGACGCCGGAGGAAGAAACCGGGATGCGGGGTATTGATCCACCGCGAAATATCCTTACCTGAAATTATTTCAGGAGAAGTATCTTGCGGGTCATCGAGTACTGCTTTCCTTTCTCATCTGATACCTCGATCCTGCAAAGATAGGCTCCACTCGGATAACCTGATCCGTTGAATACTCTGCTGTAGACGCCGGCAGCACGCCGCGCATCTTCCATCGTAGTCAACTCCCTCCCGAGCATGTCGTACACTTTGAGCGTGACGCGACTAAGCGCCAAAGACCGCCCAACCGCGTAGCTGCCGTCTCCGGCGGGGATGGAATAGCTCACCACTGTGGAGGAGTTGAACGGGTTCGGAAAATTCAGGAGCATTCCCTTTTCCTTTCCCCCGCTCGGAAGCTGCCCTACGACGCCTGTGCAGGGAGACTCGTTCATATATCCTGCCACGTACACGAACGGCGCGTTCCAGTTTATGCAGATTTCATTTGAGGCATAGCTCCCCTGCTCATCAACGTAACACTTTGCAGGAGGCGTGGACGAACTGTAAAGACTCCTGAGTACCGGATCGCTCAGATGCCTGTCCGGTCCGCCCGCCATCAGTCCCGGTACGGGCTCCGCTACACCGTCAGCACCGGATGGCCTGTGGTGTATGTGCATCGGATTTTTCGTCCCAACATCCGTCACGAACGACATGTCGTGCATATTGCAGCCGAGTACATAGTTGAGCTGGTCGAGGGCCGCGTTGTAATAGTCTCTGTTCCCCGTGAGCTCGAATCCGTTTATCAGCAGGATCGCGTCGTTGAGCGCAGTGCTGTTGCATCCCCAGACATACTGGTACGTTTGAAGAGTCACGTGAAAACCGTCGGCAGCTGAGGCCTTGACAAGTTTCGCACAGTAATTAAGAAGCGCTTCCCTGATACTCGACGCCACGCCAGGATCGGTGCCGGGGCGATTCGCGACAAGATAATCCAGCTGTGCCAGCGTAGTCACGTCCGGCCAGGCCATGACGGAAGGAACGACTCCCTGGTTGGCATAATGGTTCCTGAAGTAGGTATTGAACGAATCGGCGCCTGTTGTTATGAAGAGCTCACCCGCCGCCCATAGACGTTCGTCTGAATCGTTTCCGTCTCCATACTCCCCCGTATACGTGTCGCTTGGATTCCTGAACCCGCCGACAGGGACTATTGAGGGGTTGCTCATCAGGAATCGCCACGCACTCACCGACGCTGAAAGGCATCGCGCGGCGAACACGCTGTCATAGTCCCGGAATATCCTCGCAGCCATCGCTGTCACCGCCGCAAAATCGCCGGTCGCGGTCGACGACTTCTGATAAATATACCTCGTGTCCTTGTCGTCCTCCGGCATCACGAAGCCCGGGAAGTTCTTCGTCGATATTTTAAAATAGACTCCACCGTCAAGCGTATCCTGCATCTCAAAGAGCCAGTCGAGTTCGAACTTCGCCTCGTCGAGTATATCGGGGATCTTGTTTCCGCTTTCCGGGATGCCGAGTTCATCGCATTCGAATCGGGAAGGGAACTGTTCGTAAGCCATGAGAAGAGTGCCGACAGTTATGCCCGCGTTCACGACATACTTTCCGTAGTCACCTGCGTCGTGCCAGCCGCCGATGGTCCGCACGAGACCCGATCTGCCGGTTGAAGGATGAAATGCCGCATCATCAAAGTGACAGACGTCGTGAGCCCAGGCACCCGCGTCTCCGCGCAGGAGCGCGACGCCACACCTCTGGAAGTAAAATCCCTTTATCGACTTGCCCGCGACTGACGCAAACACGTCAGAGGAAATTCTGAAAGGAAATGATGTGTCACCCCCGGTTGTAATTATCCTGTATGAACCCGTTCGAGTCAGCGACGAGAAGTCGCCTGAGTATGTCGTCAACCCAGTCGCAGGATCAGCCGCGGAGACAAGCGACGGCTTGCCCCTGAAAAAGAGCTCCCCCGAAGCGGAGTCAGCCACGTAAAAACTGTCCCTCGGCTGGGAAAAAAAGACGAGTTTGTGTCTGTCGGGAAGGTAACCGGCCTGATTCACATAGACTTCCTGAGAGACGGACGTTTCCACACCGATCATTAGCGTGGAAATCGAGACAAGAATGGACATTGAGATCCGCATAAGATTCAGCCTCCAATTCTCTTTCCACATTCGCCCTTGACATGGACCTAAGCTTCGCGTGCCGAGCTTGACGGCGCATTGCCCCGAAGCGAGAAGCACACGACAGAAGAATAATATCAAAGGCTGGTTGGAATTTCAAACTGACGGATGCCGACCGCGGGAGCCACCACGTATTCGGATAGATTGCGAGGCCCCCTTTGGCTTCGGATCAATGCCTAAAACGGCGTTTTCCCCCGATGCAAGTAACTTTTACATCCATCCTGTAATTACTACAAAGAGACAAGCATCCGCTTTGTTTGCTGCCGATGAAACAGGCTGAATTCATCCTGCAATCGATGCCACTGAGAACAGGATCACACACAATTTCAGTCGGCATGACGGTTGTCCGAAAGGAATATTGGAGAGCCAATGCCAGGACTATACTATTTCTCAGAATCACACGTTTGCTACCGGCCGATCAAAGGACTCCGGCTTCTTGTCATCCTGTTCTCCATCGTGATCACTTCGGCCGTAAGCACGATGGTGGCAGGTGTATTTGGTGCGGACCCGTTCGGCCTGCTGGCATTGCGCGACGACAACACCGCAAGGGAGAATCTTGTGCTGAAGGCTCAGCTCGGTTCGCTGAGTGAAAGGCTGGATAGACTTGGACGCGTCCTTTCGGAGCTCAACACGAGCGACGATCAGCTCAGGACTGCAGTCAATCTCCGACGCCTCCCGAGAAGTGTAAAGATGGCCTCAATAGGAGGAACAAGGGAGAACAGGGACTACGGCGTATCCGTGGAGGCCAACAGACTGATCGCGAACGCCACGACCAAGCTCGAAGCGTTGAACAGAGAGGCAGGGGCGCAGTCTGCGAGCTACGAGGATATTTTAAACAGATACAAGATGAACCAGGAACTCTTCCGCCATATGCCGGCAATAGATCCGATCCGAGCCGGCATACTCACCGATGGCTTCGGCATGAGGCTCCATCCAATATTGAGAGTACGATTGATGCACGAGGGGATAGACATAGAAGCCGAGGTGGGAACACCGGTGCACGCGACAGGCAACGGGACCGTGCTGTATATCGGGCGGCGGGGCGGTTATGGAAACGTAGTGGAGATCGACAACGGCTTCGGATACACAACACTCTTCGGACACCTTTCCAAGTTTCTCGTGTACCCGGGAGAGAAAGTGAAGCGCGGAGATGTTATCGCGCTGAGCGGCGACACCGGACTTTCAACGGGGCCTCATCTTCATTACGAGGTGAGAAAAAACGGCGTCCATCTCGATCCATCTGAGTTCTTCTTCAACGGCGCGCAGTACAACACCATGGCAATCTACGCCGTGCGGACCGTGAAATAATCCACTGCCGCTTCCAGGACCATATCCAGTCATTTCACCCAGCCGTTGTCGCGCATCCACGAAATCAAAGGGGGCATCCACTTCTCCGGCGGAATCCTCGCCGCAAATCCGTGACCTCCCTTAGGAATTATTACCAGCTCCGCGGGAACCTTGTGATGCCTCAGAGCTTCGAAGAACTCTATGCTGTTGTCGGGATCGACGCCCCGGTCATCCTCGGCGAGTGTGATGAATGTCGGAGGAGTTTTGTCGGTTACGTTCAACTCCGAGGAGAAGAAATTCTTAAGCGAGTCTGGCGGATTCTTCCCGAGAAGAAGATCCCTCGACCCCATATGTGCCAGCTTGTCGCTCATGCTTATCACTGGATAAACTAGCACCATGAAATCTGGACGCAGGCTTATCCCCTGCGGGTCGGACACGAAGAATTTGTCAAAATGTGTCCCCGCTGTCGAGGCAAGATGTCCGCCGGCTGAAAAGCCCATTACGCCTATTTTGTCCGGATTGATCCCCCAACGCGAGGCGTGTTCCCTGACCACAAGGATCGCCTGCTGCGCATCCTCAAGCGGACCCAAAGACTTATCCAACATGGTTGAATCGGAAGGAAGGCGGTACTTCACGACGAAAGCGGCAACTCCCTGCCTGACGAGGGCCTCCGCGATCTGAGTTCCCTCGATATTGATGGCCTCATATTGATACCCGCCACCCGGAAAGATGAGCACGGCCGACCCCGCGGATTTATCTTTAGCCGGGCGATAAGCGGTCATCGTGGGAACCGTAACGTTCCAGATCCTCGTGACGACACCGTCGCTTTCGACATTTTCACGTGATGGCACACTCCTGGAGTTTGGGATGGCATCCTGATACAGAGGAATAACCTCCTGCGCGCCGACGGAATGAGCATCGAGTAGACTACACATTACCATTGCTCCCAGTAAGATCGCAATTCTCTTCATCTCCAACTCATTTCATTACATTTAACAAATAATCGTCCGGCCTTCGCGCCTCACCCTTCCACATGAACCGTTTTCGAAAAGCGAATATCGTGGGACGCGGTCCCGATGTGAATATTGTAATCGCCGCTGTTCAAATTCCAGGCATGCTTCTGAGAATCCCAGAAGGAGAAGCTATCGACAGGAATTTTCAGCGACACCTTTTTCGCTTCGCCTGGCTGGAGAGAAACCTTTGTGAAGCCTTTCAGCTCCATCGGCGGACGTGGAAGGGTAGGATTCTTTTCGCCGACATACACCTGCACCACTTCCGCCCCGGACATTCGCCCGGTATTCTCGATCGTGATTTCAATCCCGAGCGTATCGCCGCTCATGAGCGATGCCTTCGAGAAGCTTAGGCTATTCAAATCAAAACTCGTGTAAGATAGTCCGAAACCGAAATGGTAGAGAGGCTCGATCTCCTTCGAGTCGTACCACCTGTACCCGACAAAGATCCCTTCGTCATAACTGATATCGTACACAGGGATTGATGGATCGATGTCGCTCTTCGGGCCAGTGTAAAGCTCTTCGCCCTTGGGCAGATAGGAGTGACCTGGCGAGTCGGCGAACTTCTTCTCAATCGTAATCGGGAGTTTGCCCGACGGGCTTACCTTGCCGGAGAGTATTTCAGCAAGCGCCCTGTTCCCTTCCTGTCCGGGGTACCACGCGTAGACTATACCTGCGACTCTTTCGTTCCAGGCATCCATCCCGACCCCGCCTCCGGAATTCACCACGACGACTACGTTCGGATTGAGGTTTGAATAACGGAGTAACATTCGGTTCGTTTTCTCCGGAAGCGCGAACGGTCTGTCCCATCCCTCGCTGTCGTCTGTGCCAATGCCTACGATAACTACTCCCGCGTTGCGGATGTCATCCTCAGACGGGTCCGGGAGATAGTCCAGAGCGCCGCCGAACTCTTCGGTGAGCGCGTCCAGCATTGTGAGGTTATCGTAACCTTCGACACGTGAAGAGCCTCCTCCGGCCGGCACTCTCGCGACGTAACTCCCTGTCAGAAGTATCTTCTTCGCATGCCGCTCAGTTATCGGGAGTATGTTCCTTTCGTTCCTCAACAGTACTGTCCCCTCCATTGCCAACTGAAGCGCGGCCGCTTCATGCTCCGGGAAATTCGCCAGAAACTTGTCATCCTTCACCGGCCTGTCCAATAACCCCATCGCGATTTCTGTGCTGAGGATATCCTTTACCATAAGATCGATCTCTCGCTCCGTCACCTTTCCTTCCGCGAGAAGGCGCTTCGCGTTAGTCCTCACATACACATCTCCGAGCTTCTCAAATTGCGGGTCACCGACTCGCGGAGAACCAGGCATGTCGAGATCCTGCCCTGATTTTATCAGCTTTCCGGGATCATAAGTGGACCACCAGTCCGTCATCACCAGCCATTTGAAACCGAGATCCTTCCGGAGAAGGGTGTCGATGACGTACTTGCTCTGACCGGCCCATTCCCCGTTGACCTGGTTGTATGACGTCATGACCGCCATCGCCCCGGCATCCACGCCCGCTCTAAAAGCAGGGAGATAAATCTCGTGCAGGGTCCTGTCATCGACTACCGAATTACTTCTTCTTCTCTTGTAGTCGGTGTTGTTGCAGAGAAAATGTTTCAACGTGGCGATCGTCCCGGTACTCTGGACCCCCGTTACGAATTTCTCTATCATTCGTGATGCGAGGAAGGGATCTTCGCCAAAGTATTCGAAGTTCCTGCCGCATTGGGAGATCCTATATATGTTCATTCCAGGGCCAAGGAGGACAGCTATGCCCCCGGCTCTGCACTCTTGGCCTATCGCAGTCGCGGCCCTCTCTGCAAGATTGGGGTTCCAGGTCGCGGCAAGCGCAATGGGCGCCGGAAATGCCACTGATTTCCCAAGCTGGTTGCTAAGCTCCCTTCTGATGTGGACACCGGCAGTCGCGTCCGACAGGTAAAGTTGCGGAATACCGTATTGAGGGAAGCCCTTCACGAAAAAGAAGTCGTGACCGCCAATCATTTCAATTTTTTCCTCAACCGATAGCTTTGCCAGAATCTCATCGGCTTTAGCAGAAGCACTCACATAATCCATGGCGGGTTTGAAATCGGCTCTTCGTGTCATTTCCTGTGCCATCAGCATCTGTGGAAAGTTACCCACCGCGGCAGACAATGCAAAAGCCGCTGACATCCAAAGCGCGGAAACACCATTCATCCTCATCTGTCTACCCTCCTGACTAATTGCGGAAAAACGGTCCGAAAAACTCAATCGGTCTAAGCCCGGTCAAAGCGGAGAATGAACGCCGATGTGCCGAGCCGGATGAGAATCTGCAAAGCCTGACTTTTTCTTATTGCCCGGTCGATGTGAGATCGGTCAGCCTTTCACAAACTTCACGCCCGTGCTTATATAAGTTTACGCCTGGATCGAGCGCGAACGCGCAGGGTGCATTAGATACCGCATGCAGCAAGAACACACACGTGATGGTTGTCTCGCTGGGGTTTGCTCCCTCTACCGCAATCCCGTGTTCGACCCGGACATAATGGCGATTATTAAGTCACAACGCTTCCTCGCGCAGGCGGCCAGGTTGGCAGCTCCAAGTTCAACGCTCTTAAACATCGAATCGCGCGACCGACAGGACGCGCCCTTTCTCAAGGACATGCGGACGAGTTCATACATTATGTCAGCTCAATAGGATGTTCAGTCAATATGACGAAGCAGGCTGGTGCGGAAAGGAAGACACCTATCGCGCGAGGACTCTCGCCAGCTTAACGACCTTCGGATCAAGCGTCTTCTTGTGCGTATTGACCTCCTGTAATGGAGTTCTCACGATCTGATCGCTTATCAATCCAACTAGGACTCCAGTCTCACCGTCGTCGACAGCCTTCACCGCGGCCTCGCCGAGCCTCGAAGCCAATATTCTGTCAAAGGCACTCGGAGTTCCGCCGCGCTGGACGTGGCCAAGTATGGTGACGCGGAGTTCGAAACCGAGCCGTTCATGATTCTCCTTGAAATAGGATTCCAGCTTTGTCGCGTTGTACCTAGCTCCTTCGGCCACAACCACGAGCGCATGAGTCTTTCCCCTCTCGTAGGCGCTGCGAATTTCCTCCGCGACGGCTTCAGGGTCTGTCTCCACTTCCGGAATAATGACCGCTTCGGCCCCTCCAGCGATGCCAGCCATCAGCGCAAGGTAGCCGCAATCACGCCCCATCACCTCCATCACAAACGCCCTCTCATGGGACGAGGCGGTGACTTTCAGTCTGTCTATCGCTTCCAGTATTACGTTAAGAGCGGTGTCGACGCCTATCGTTATTTCGGAGCCGTAGAGATCGTTATCGATTGTTGACGCTATGCCCACAACGGGGAACCCGCGCTTCGAGAGCGCGTACGCACCGGTCTGCGAACCGTTCCCGCCGATGACAACCAGCGCGTCAATTCCCGTCTCCCGAAGGACGTGGAGCGCTTTCATCTGGCCTTCTTCAGTCTTAAACTCGGGACAGCGGGCACTCTGGAGAAAAGAGCCCCCTTTGCCAAGGATTCCGCCTACATCCCTCGCCCGGAGCTGCCTGATGTTCCCCGCCACTAGTCCGGCATATCCGTGGTTGACACCAAAGACTTCCATGTTCATTTCAACTCCAACGCGTACCACCGAACGGATGGCCGCGTTCATCCCCGGCGCATCACCGCCGCTAGTCAACACCGCTATTTTTCTCAAGTTGTCTCCCGAATGGGCTAATTGTTGATAAGGGCACAATCACCAAGTAGATGCGGACCACTCCGCTCTTGTGAGACCGAAGATTTAGAACATTAGCTTCAAAGCCCCATTGCATACGCACAAATATGGAGATATTCGTTCGTCAAAGTCAATCATATATTCACGGACCGGCGGGGAACTTATTTGCCATCATATTTCTTGCTAATAACAACTGCGGAGAATTGAAGTGAACAAGGATTTTCGTCCGATGGTCATCTCGACTGTTTTGTTGACGGTCGCGCTCTCTACCAATTGCATGGCCCAGGATGTCGGGCAGCCCTACATGTATTCAGCGTCCAACCGTAGAAGCTACTGTAAGTTGACTCTTCAAAGCGATAATGTGATGGGCGAAAGGCCCGCGGACACCGACTCCACACCACAAGGTGAGCCACAGCTCAACTTGTTTGGAAACATCGGGAACAATTTTCTCCACAGCTTCAAAGGGCCAAACCTCTACATGCAGCTGAGCGCGGTGGCGGCGACTGCAATCCTCGTCCCGACCGACGTCGACTACAAAGTGGAACACTATTTCAACACACACCCACAGTATACCGGCTGGGCTCACGCCGTAGGATATACGGGGGAACTCCTCCCCTTCATAGCGGGCGGCGGCCTGCTTGCTTACGCGAAGCTTGAACACGACAACGAAGTCCTCGGCGCTTCTTTCGCCGTAATACAAGCAAGTCTGATAGCGGTCGTCTACAATTCCGCACTTAAGGCCGTCACTGGAAGACCGGGTCCGAATTGGAGACAGAATTCAAACATGGAGGATCTGAGCGAGACATTCAGGTTTGGTTTTCTCAGAGGAGGGATTTACTGGGGATGGCCATCGGGCCACACCGTCGCGAGCATGGCCGTCGTCTCCGCGCTCACAAGCTATTACCCGCACAGCACATGGCTCAGGATTGCGGGTTACGGACTTGTTGGGTATACGATGGCGGCAGTCTCTGCCAACAACCGGGGAGGGATGCACTGGTTTTCGGACGCCGTGGCCGGTGCGCTCATTTCGTACACGATAGGTTCATCTGTAGGAAGCTACTTCAGAAGTGCGTACTCCAGAAATGCTGTCAGCCCGGAAGTACAAGGCCGCTTGAGCGTGTCACCTTCTCTTTGCCCTGCCGGGTTCACACTGACTTACAAATTCTAATTCCACGCGGGCGTCAGCGTGCCAGTTTAGCGAGAACCACGCCTTGCGCTTCGGTGCCTGTAAATGAGGTAGGCGACGACTGCTACCGCGCACAGAGCCACGACGTAGTCTGCCTGTCTAAAATAGTGGCCGATCGATTCCCAATTGCTCCCCAAAACGAATCCCACATACGTCAGGAAAACTGACCAGATGAAGGAACCGACAAGGGTAAGCGTCGTAAATTTCACAACGTTCATCTTGCCTAATCCTGCCGGGAGGGATATGAAAGTTCTGACAACAGGGACGACCCTTCCAAAGAAGACGGATAGGGCGCCGTACTTTACAAACCACTCGTTGGTCGTGCGAAGATGTTTTTCTGAGAGAACCGCCGCTAACAATCTGCTTCGCTCCCTCACGCGGATTATCCACTCTGCCAGAAAATAAGAGAGCAAGGAGCCTGCCACATTCCCAAGTGTACCCGCTATCGAGACAATCCAGAAGCTGAAAACTCCCTGCTGTGCCAGGAAACCCGAGAAGGGCATGATGACCTCTGAAGGGATCGGAATATTCACGCTCTCGAGAGCCATGAGTATGAATACTCCCGGGTACCCGAATTGACCGATTATTCTGGTAACTAAATGAGAGAGTGATGCGATCATGTGTAATTATCGAGCCTCAGGATTTTCTTTGCAATCTGTGTCAACCTAGCAGCAAGCATTGACTTCTGATCTCCCTCCGTCTAGAGGTAATCAGACCCGCCATTCTATTCAGACAAAGCAGAACGCGAGGGCGATTCGAAAGATGGAAAACAGCCTCTCTCCGGTAACGACAGGAAATGCTTGTGGGGATGAATATAGCAGCTTGACGGAGAGATTATCAAGAAACCTGAATAGACGGGCGACCTGCTTTGTGCATGAAACACTACTCGTGGCAGAGGTAGTGGGTGCCGGGCTGAAGACAATGGCTCTACAAATTGTCTCTTCGAGGAGCACTCACGATTCGGCCTTAAGTGACTTTGCGTGAGGGCGTCGATGCCGCTGCCCGGGCGATCTATACTGTGGCCAAGATAAAAAGCCTGAGCAGATTACGCTTCCTCTTCGGCTTCGCAGGGAGTGAACATCCCTCCGTCGGCGAGCGAAGAAACGATGTCATTCGCAATCACTCCGATTTCCCATTTGTCGACCTCTTCCGTGGGAACAGTGTCCACCGAGCGATTCTCCCGCAGGACGCTGATGCAGTCGGTCAATCTCCCCTCGGGAATAAAGGCATACTCATCCTCTCTCCTCCGGGCAATGAGAGAATAAAGCTCGAAGGGGACATCCTCATTTTCCCAGAGTCCTGTGTCGATCCCCTCGCTGTTGTATGCTCTAAAGGTGACGCGGTATTCACCGTCACCAATCATGACTACATTCTGTACCACTCCACGGTAGTTTTCCATCTTCGCGATTCTCCTTGTGCGTGCGTTTCTGTCTTTCATCTTTGTACCTCCATCATGCTTCGACAAATTCCACATGCGCTCGCTCGAGCAAATACTCGCCGACCTCGTTGCATATTCGGCCGACGGTCCTCCCGATCGACCACTCGTCTTCGAGCCCCAGCGTTCTTGAGTCCTGTTCATCGAAATCAAAGAAGATGTCCATACATCTGTCTAAATCGCGGTCCGGGTAAACGATCGTCCGGTCGCCTTCAATAACTATATCGACCCTGTGCACGAAAAAATTACCCGGTTGGGTGCCTGACCGCCCGGAAGTGGGTTTTTGAGCGTTTTTCTGGGGGTGGAGCTCAACGGTGACCTGGTAGACGTCAGGCCCGCGCTCTATGATGCTCTGTACGATTCCGTGATATTCTTTCATTTGACCTTTCTCCATTTGGCGTTAGATATATAGCCAAACGGAGGAGGTCAAATCATATCATCCGATGATAATAAAAAAGGCCCCTCTTAGTCACCCCGACCGCGGTCTTGTCTTCCGCCTGACTCCCTACCCCGTGACTCTGCAGCCTCGTCTCCTCCTTGGAGACTAACCTGCGTTTCTCTCAACTATCCCGCTTGCCTTTTCGAGCACATACTCCCGTAGCTGAGGCGGGTTAAGGACCTTCACCTCTCTACCCCACGAAAGGACCCAGCTCCCGACTTCCTCTATCGAGTTTACGCTCATCTTCAGCCGGACGCTTCCGTCGCCACGAGTCTTGACCTCCTGCTCTTCGCTCCATGTCCGGTTCGTTATTACATCCCCCACCTTCTTGCTGAATTCGAGCTCGACGTCGAAGACTTCCGAGCCGCTGAAGAATCCAAAGCTTCTGGCATAGTAGGTATCGGCGGAGTATCCGGCCGAACGCTCGAAGGACTTGCCCGTGCTCTCGATCTCCCTTATTCCCCCAACGATAAACTGCTTGAAGATTCCATTCGACATCGCGATCAAGCGCCAATCACGGTTTCCCGGTATGATATCGTACGGCTCGAGAACGTAGTCCCTCAGCGCGGAGTCCTGATGTCTGAGGTACTTTACTTCTATCCGCTCCCGCCTTTCGATGGCACCGACAAGAGTCGTGAATGTCTCCAGCGTTTTCCCACCGAGTTCCCTGACCGTGAGCGAAATATTTTTTGGAAAACTTATTATCCCACTCACGGATGTAAGATATAAGGAGAGAAGCGCGCGGTAATCTTTCTCGGCAAGCTCGTTGAAGAGCGCGAGCTTGTTCTTCGTGCTGTGAACGTCGAACCCCATCTCCCTAAGTTCTCTCAGATCTCTGTTGAGCGTGGCAGTCTCGACGCCGAATATTTCACATAGGTCCGCCACGGCATATACTCCCGGCTCTTTCCTTACGAGTGAGAGTATCTCAATCTGTCTCGCGGTCCTTGCTCTGTTTGCTGAGTTGCTCGTTCCCGCCATTCCGTCCCTTTCTCAATTGACCTTCATGCTGGATGAGAAAAAATACCTATCCTAATTCCGTTTTTCAAACGCGGATGGAATTTTCTTTTCGTTGAGCCGCAATCGGAATGAGGATAGAGCGAATAAGGAAAGGCGGACATCCAAGTCCGCCTCTCATTAAAAATGAATCGCGACTACCTGGCAGGTGCCACGACGAGCACGACGAAGGAGTTTTCCTTCATAGTGGGACGCGGATGGGGGTTCGATGCAGTCGGAGCTGGAGGCGGATTGAACTCCGCCGTCGGCAGATACAGCCTGTGAGTCTTCAGGTCACAGCTTACGGTTCTCGCGCCGACTTGTGTCGGTAAGTCCTCAAGGACCTTATATGAGCCGTCACGCTCCCGCTGAACTACCGTGAGGGTCCCTTCTCCGTTCGAACTGTAGGCACGCTGGAGCACGGGATCGTAAGCCGCGCCGTCTACACGGCCGTCAATCGGAAGCGTTGTAATAACCTTTCCGTTCTTCGCATTCATCACGACCATCTTTTTGTTGTGGCAGACCGAGAAGAGAACATGATTCCTGGCGTCAATCGCCAACCCGCTCGGGTGCTCACCAGGGGCTAACGACCAGACATGTTCCACCTTCATGGTGCGTGGATTTATTTGGTCAACTTCGCTCTTGTCCTCTATGTTTATGTAGATTCTCCCCTCGGCATCACTTGCCGAGAACTCAGGCCGGCCTGATAGTTTTATTGTCCCGATCACCTTGTCCTTCCTCGCGTCGATTACAGTCGAGTTACCCGTTTCCCCATTGCATGTGAATACCCTGTGCGTGTATGGGTCATAGAGGATGGCGTCCGGGTCCCTCCCCGTTACGCCAATTTTTGCGATGACTTTCAATGTCCTGAGGTTAAATACCGTAACGGATGAGTCGCCACCGTCGCTTATGAATCCCTTTCCCAGATCGTAAGCGAGTGCGATTCCGTGCACGCCTTCGGTATTTGGTATGGTGCCGACCAGCTTGCCGCTTTTCACGTCGACAACCTGTACCATCGTCCCGCGCGAGACAAACAGCCTGCCGCTGGAGGCATCGATGGAGAGGTAATCCCACCAGGTCTGTCCCGGCAAATGTATCCTGTCCACGATTTTGTACTCCGATTTCCCCGGCTGCGCGTATAACCCTGCACTGAAGCCGAGAAGAAGGAAGAGAGCGATAGCAACTTTTCTCATTTTCATCTCCTTTTTGTTCTTTCGAAATAGGCCCGTAGAAATCTTGGAGACTGTCGCTTCGAGCGGCTCATCCAAGTCAACGCATTGGCTGACCTCCGCTCGGCCTCGTCCCGCAAAAACATCTACCAGAGCCGCTACTGGTCCAGATACGACCAAATCAGTGAATAATCTACCTCTTCAAGATGAACGCACGATGAATTACAGGCGGTTCTCGGAACCACCCATTTCCAAAACAGGATAGACGATGAGCCGAAAGTTTTGTCACAGGCTCTTCCGTATCAAACGGCGCCAGGAAAAAGGAGTGCACGGCGGATCCAGGAATGATTCGGGAATGAATCAATCGCTTACCTTGTTAATGCTATTCGAAAGTTTGAGATTATTTTTCAGATGAAATCATAGATAAGGACAACGAAGAGGAACAACAAGATGTCTAACGAAACATTTCTTTTAGGCGGAGAAGTAAGTATCAGGAGGATGGGTTATGGAGCGATGCAGCTCACGGGACATGGCGTGTGGGGCGACGCGCCGCAGAGAGAACTCGCGAAGAAGGTGCTCGTTGAAGCAGTGGAGGGAGGCGTAGATTTCATAGATACCGCTGACTCATATGGTCCCCATACTTGCGAGGTCCTGATCAGGGAAGCACTCTCTCCGTATTACGGGAAAGTGGTAATCGCTACGAAGGGGGGACTTGAGCGGCCTGGTCCGGGGAAATGGACCCCGAACGGCCGGCCGGAGTACATACGCGGGACGATTGAAGGAAGCCTGAAACGCCTCGGGGTCGATCGCATCGACCTGTGGCAACTCCACCGAATAGATCCGAACGTACCTGTTGAAGAAACGCTTGGCCCGGTGGTTGAAGCAGTCAGCTCCGGCAAGATTAAGTACGTCGGGCTGTCAGAGGTCGACGTGGCAAGCATCGAACGAGCCCGGAAAGCAGTCCCCATCGTCTCGGTGCAAAACCTATACAACCTGAACAATAGGAAGTGGGAGGAGGTCGTGGATTATACGGCCAGCCAAAACATTGCTTTCATTCCATGGTTCCCGCTTGCTTCCGGGCCGGACAAGATGAAGGACAAGATTGACGCGGTCGCGAGGAGGCACAAGGCTACCGTGGCACAGGTCGCTCTTTCGTGGCTACTCAGAAGGTCGCCGAACATACTTCTGATACCTGGGACAAAGTCCTCGCAGCATCTGCGCGAGAATCTCTCGGCAGTCAGTGTTGAACTATCCGACGAAGATTTCGCTCTTCTTTCAAATTAGAACAGGATGAACGGATTGCGTCCGGCGTAAGTCTTCCCCGGCCGCACCGCGCGGCATGGCTTCCAGGGTCATGCCGGCCCCCGATGGTGAGTCATGTGGGGCCGGCGTTCACCTGCGGCCTCAACTCAGAGGCCTGAAACGAATCAAAGGTTAACTCTCACTCCCAGATCACCCGTCATGCCGTACATCTGTATTGTCACGGGGAATCCTGTCTTCTGGTTCAGATCCATGTCGTTCCTGCCGGTTATGTTGTTGAGATTGAGGAACAGCTGAATCCCATGCCAGGGGAGCTCCTGTCTTACGGAAAGATCCCAGCGGATGTACTTGTCAGAGATCACCCTGTTCTGCATCCAGAAATCGGGCTGCTTGAAGACGTTATTCTGGTAGAGCAGAGAGAGCCTCCCTGAGAATCCTTTGTAGTCGGCCCCGATCGACATGTTCAGGATATCGTCAGGTTGATTAAGCATCCTGGTTGTGTAAAAAGTGTCTAACACCGTCTGAGTGAAAGTCCCGTCCGTATTGTAGCTGAAGTTGAGTTCGCTCTTCGGGTAGTAGGCTTTCGAGAAGATGTGAGTGTAGTTGATGTTGAATACGATGAAAGACAGCGGCTGGGGCAGGTACCAGAAGTGCGTCTCCCAGTCTGACTCGATTCCCCATACGTCCGCGGGATTTGGATCGTTGATAAACGTGCTGAAAGAGTACAGCTGATTTTTACCCTGCGGAAGGTCCGGGTATGGAGTCAGGTCCGTGACGTATGTCGACGAGGGAAATATGAGATTCTTTATCGTCTTCTTGAAGCCGTCGAAAGTCAACAGGCCGAGTGCGTTGTTGTAAAATGATATTACGGCGTCATAGTTTTCAGACGTCGCAGGTTTCAGGAGATAGTTATTGTACTGGATCGCATTCGTCGTGACGTTGTATCTCGGCACGATTGCGTTGAAATCAGGATAGTTAAGCGTGTTGGTATAAGCAAGATGGACCTGGAGCCAGGAGAGCGGCTTGTAAATGAGGTGAATCATCGGGAGCCAGTAGCCGTGAGGGACTGTTACGGTCGTGTCTTTGAACATATATCCACCCGGTATCTGCTCTCCCCTGTAGGCAAAATAGCTTGTGGTCAGATTCTGATATCGCACACCAGGGATAAAAGTAACGGTCGTTCCTATATCGAAGGTACCCATAACGTACCCCGCGCTCTTGTCCTCCGTGCCGTGATAATTATAAAGAGTTGAGGCCTGCAGGTTGTTTTGGAATCCCTCGGCAGACGCCCCGACCCTGACAAGATTGTAAATCGTGTGCATCAGATTGACGTCGATTGGGTACATGATAGTATAGGCCCCGTTGAGAAAGTTTCCGAATGAGTAAGACGGATCGAGGAAATTTGTCAGGGTCACACTGCTGCCGTAAGTCTGCCAGTTTGGATACGCGGCCAGTATTTTCGAGACCGTGTTTCCGCCGCCGAGCTGTATATTCGGGCCGATCCCATAATTGAAATCGTATGATCGGATTCGGTGTTGATACATTCCTCCAAACTTGAACTTGGCCGAAAGGAAGTCGGAGAAAACGACCTGCGTCTGGAGATCGAGAGATCCCGTGAGGACTCTGTCACGCGAAAAATTCCCCGATTGCTGAATGGTCTCGAGAAGCGCGGTCGAGTCGTTCGGCTGCGCGAGTGTCGCCAACACCTGGGGAGCAAGCTTCGTCATGTTCCCGGACAACCCGCCGTAATCCTGCCAGAACTGAAATGAAAGGTCGCCCGGATTTCGGCTCTCAGAATAAGTGTGCGAAAGCCTGAGGTCCGCGTGGAAGATCGACACGTCCTGCTTTATGCTCAGCAGATTTGCGATCACATTCAACTTGTTGTGGCCGTCAGTTGCTCCGAAAAATATATCGTTGTTATTTGGGGCCAACGACTCGTATCTCGGGATCTGCCTTGTATCGCTCGAACTGAGGAAATTCATGAAACCTATGTCGGTGTGCGGACCCTGGTAATCCAAAACGGTTGTAAAGCCATCCCTGTTGCGCAGCCTGTAAACGTCCGTAAGGCTCAATGAGGTAAGGTCAGGTATGCCCAAGTCGCCGTGCGTCTTGTCGTTCAGGTAATAGGAGACCCCCAGCTCGTTTGAGCTCAGGTTGCGGCGCTCAACGGACGCCTGTACGAACAGGCCGAGGTGCTGGTCAAAGTAACGCTGTTCATATGAGCCTACGAACATGTAATCGCCGAAGTTGTGTTTTATCGCCTTATAACCATCCTGCGCGGAGAGCTCAAACGTAGGGCGATCGCCTCTACCCTTCACCGCCTTCCTCAATCCGAAATTCACCACGCCGCCGAGCACAGCCGCGTCCATGTCTGGCGTTATCGACTTGATGACCTCAATTCCGCCCAGCATGCTTGAAGAAATCATGCTTAGGTTTGTGCCTCTGTCACCGACAAAATTAGATTGGTCGTTGGGATCGTTCGAGACCACGTTACCAGGGAGTTCCATGCCATCGATTGTTATCTCGTTGTACTGGGGAGAGAGGCCGCGAATTACGACCTCAGATCCCTCCCCGCCTTCCCTGATCAGCGAAACGCCGGGGAGCCTCGCCACAGATTCCGCAGCGTTTGCGTCAGGGAGTTCCTGTATCCTGGCGATAGACACGACGTTCTTTATAGTCGTCGCTGAAAGCTGCTGGTTGATAGCTTCATTCTGTCCGCTAGCCTGTGCCGTGACTGTGACGGTCCTTCCCTGAACGCCTGCCGGGTCCAACTCAAACTTCTCATCGTAAGTCCGCCCCTTGACGATGGTAATCTTCATGTCGCGCGAAGTATACCCAACATACGATGCTCTGACGGAGTATGATCCGGGGGGGATATCGCCTATGACAAACTTCCCCTCATAATCACTGGCAGCTCCCATGCTAGTGCCCATGAGCCTGATGTTGGCACCAGGGAGAGGATCCTTGGTCAGGGCATCTACGACTTTCCCTCTCATGGTCGCCGACTGGGCCCAAAGTATATTCGCAAACAAAAGAAACGTTAATGAAAATGCCAGAATCTGGAATACGGTACTTCGTTTGAGCATATTAACCTCCTTGTTGAAAAGGCCCACCGAAATGGGGAGTTCTAGGTTGGGAGTGGGGTAGCAAAACGAGCATCAGCCCTTCTATATCGCAAAATTGATAGAATGTCGGGTTACCCGACTATGGAGAGAGCGCATTGTAACAATAACAAACGGCACGTCCGAATCACCTTCTTGAGACAAGTGTGGTTGAACCCAGGGCTCATAAGCATTCTTTGCGCATGCCAACTAACGGCATTTGTTCGAGCAGAAAAAATATAAGCGGGCAAAAGGTACGAATCAACCTGCCTAGCCTCTTTCCTCCTCATGAGGGGGGGTGACGCAAAACGCGATAGGCTTTGCATATGGAAGCAATCATAAAACGGAAATATCTGAACGGCCGGCTATTTGCACGGAGCCCCCGTACCCAATGGTGTTTCCAAAAGCGTTTCTCTGCCTCTCGCACTTTTTTCATCCCGTGATTAATTTTGTAGAGTCGGTGGAGGGCGGAGATTCCGGACATCGCCATGCGTCCCTCCATGCGACATCGTTTCGCCATTGACGTGGAACACGTGAAGATACTGAGTAGAGAACAAAGGAGCCGACTATGAGCAGCGAAGAAAGGTTGAAGCGAATCGTTCTGCGCGATGCGTCGTTCGCCTGGTGGGAGTGGGATTACAGTACAAACATCGTGACCACAAATGACCTGAAGGTTACAATGCTTGGCTACACCCCGGACCAATTCAAAGGAAAGGGGTACGAAGCTTTCACAGATCTCCTTCACCCTGATGACTACGAAAAAGCGATGGGTGCGATGCGGGATCTGCTCGAAGGGCGTAAGAACATTTACCAAGTCGATTATCGAATAAAGGACGCCAGCGGGCGCTACCACTGGTATATGGATAGAGGAGTCATAACGGAGTTCGACGGCGATAAGATTTCCCGCATAAGGGGAATCGTCATAGACATAGGGATGGAAAACGAAAAAGGATTAGACACCGAAGGTCTGCTCAACCTTTTGCGACAGTTCTCCGAAGACCATGATAAGCTGATTGTTATTTGTTCGGTGTGCGAGCGAATAAAAGTGCGCGAAGGCGAGTGGACACCGACGACAGATGAATTCGTATCCGGTATAGCGGATACTCTCTCTCACGGGATTTGCCCCGATTGCCTGAAAAGACTCTACCCTGACCATGCCGGCAGGGTATTGTCTCGCACCCGTGCAAAGTGATAGAAGCGTCCGCGCCGGACGAAGCGAATCGACTCATCGATTTAAAACTGTAATTCCTGTATCGAGAGAGGGATGCATGCGTCATCAGGTGGCAAGCACTATCGAGATGTTATAAAGTGTCTTTGAACAGGGTGGACACTCCGCGCCTCGAACCAGATGTCGCTCCGGTCTGTCTCGAGGAGTCGAAGTCTAAAGCAGGTTTTTCGGGATAGCGGTGCCCCCGCAATTTATTCCCGACTTTCTGGAAGAGATGAAAGAATCCCACCAAACGGTATTGCCTGGTGGGATATCATTTCATTCAAACACCAATTGTTACTTCTTCGCGAGCACTGCGTCTTTGCATGCCTTCGCGACGCGGAACTTGACAACCTTCTTGGCAGGAATTTGAATCTGCTCGCCTGTCGCGGGGTTTCTTCCGAGACGAGCTTTTCTATTTACGAGCACGAGCTTTCCAATTCCCGGAAGCGTGAATGAGTTTTTGGCTTCTCGGTAGGCCAGACCCGCGAGTTCGTCCAGGAACCCGACAGCTACCTTCTTCTTCAAATCCAATTTCTTGGCCATATAATCTGCCACTTGGGACTTTGTCATTGCTTTTCCCATATTCACTCCTTCATTTTTTTGTGTTTGATTAATAATATTGGGATAATAAATGGATGATTCAACCCTATCTTGAATTTTTGGGGCCAAAGGCCACCGCTTTTCCTTTGCCTTTTCCTGACCTGCTACCAGCGGCCGGTACCCGTCGGGCCAACCTGCCCGGCACATTTTCCGACTGCCAGGTTCCAACAGTGACTACCATGCGCATGAACACATGTATACTCACGAGGCATTTTCCTCATCGGCTGTCGGCTTGAAGGTTCGCTCTTCCACTACGCACGCAAGACACGCTAATTTCCAAGTTGAAAGCCGCTTGATACGAACCTGTAGTTTCCGGAACCCACCGTGAACACGGCTCTGTCCCCTTCCATTTCCACAAACTTCACTCCCTTTACTCGCGACGCGCTCATTCCGTTTCCGGTAACATCGCTTTCCTTCCCGGCAGGGATGTAGATTGTCGCGGTCGCGTTTGGTGGAACGCCGACGTCCCACCTGAACCGGTTGCCGTTCAGATGCCATTCACTTGCGACGGGTCCGTACGGGGAAAGATAAGATGCCTTGACAAATTTCAAATCTCCGATCGGATGCGGCTTCATTACAATATGCTTGTATCCCGGATCTGCAGGGTCGGATTTTATTCCCGCGAGGTCCTGGTACAGCCAGACTACGAAGTCGCCAAGAAGCATCACGTGATTGCGCGAATTCATTCCGGGGTCGGCCGTGTTGCCGTTCCACAGTTCCCAGATCGTTGTGGCGCCCTCCCCGATCATGTACCCCCAGCTCGGGTAGGTAGTATTCTCCGCAAACCTGAGCGCCAGGTCTGGCCTCCCGTTGTCCGTTAGAGTCCTCATTATCCATTGTTCCCCCACAAGCCCGCAGCTCGTATGGTCATCATACCGGTGCTCCGTCTGGTATACGATGTTGTCGAAGACCCTGCTTCTAAATTCCTTCGGGGCGATTCCAAAATAGAGTGCGAGCGCATTCGCCGTAA
Source organism: Bacteroidota bacterium (assembly GCA_021812985.1). GTDB lineage: Bacteria > Bacteroidota > Ignavibacteria > Kryptoniales > JAKASW01 > JAKASW01. The sequence continues at coordinate 4,561 of JAKAMG010000040.1, read as the reverse complement.
CCGTGTTGTTGGCGTAGTAGAGGCTGTCCCTGTTCAGATACTTTCTGTTGATCGCGCTTCTAACCATCGCCGCCTGCTCCATGAACGCTTGCGAATCCTCATTATACTTGAGAAGGCGCGCATACCTCTCCAACAGATTCAGCGAGTAATAGTAATACGCCGATGCTATGAAGTCGCCAGGTGTGATTCTCTGCGGGTCGTCCGAGTGTATCTTTTCCCGGTTTCTGGGAGGCATGCACCAGTCACCGTAAGTGTCCTTGGGAAGAAGGTCATCCCTCATGTATTTGTCGCGCATGTAGAAAAGCCACTTCTTCATTGCCGAGTAGTGATCCGCAATGACCTTCAGGTTTCCGAACTGGTGGTAGAGGTGATCGGGTATTAAAAGGAGACTCGACGGCCAGGTCATGTTGTCTGAAAAGATGGGCCAATAATCCGGAGACAAATCAGGCAGACTTCCATTCGGCTTCTGGGCGTCGGCGATGTCGGTCATCCAGTTGGAATAGAGCGCGTTGTTATCGAAGACGTATGTCTCCCCGTAAGAATTTGTCGAGCGATCTCCCTCCCATCCCTGCCGCTCGTCGCGCTGAGGACAGTCGGTGGGAAGGCTGTGGTAGTTTCCACGCATTCCCCAGTACGCGGCATCGTAGATCCTGTTTATGATATCGCTAGACGATGTAAAATTCCCGATGGTTCTGATGTCATCATAGACAATTTTACCTGAGATCGCGTTCAGCGGAGGCTTCCCCGGATATCCCGTCAACTCCACGTATCTGAACCCGTGATAAACGAATCGAGGTTCCCATGTCTCGGTCCCCCGGCCGTCGGCAACGTATACGTCCGTCTGCTTTGCCGAGCGCAGGTTCGCAGTGTTCAATTCGCCGTCCGGCATAAGCGTTTCCGCGAACCGCATGGTTATCTTCGTTCCTTTCTTCGCTCTGACTCTGAGGGAGGCCCAGCCGACCATGTTCTGCCCCATGTCATAGATGTAAACGCCCGGCCTGAGCTCTTTCACATATCTGGGCTTAAGAGTCTGCATGACCTTGATCGGATTTATCATTTGAGCGCTCAACCTGTTGGATGGATCGGCGACTTTTTCCGCTCTCATCCAATCGGAGTCTTTGAATCCGACCTCGTTCCACCCCGGCATTTTCTTCCTGGCATCATATATCTCGCCGTCATATTCATTATCGGACACTATGGGACCGTCAGCGGTGATATTCCATGTCGTATCGCTTACGACGCTCTGAACACTGCCGTCCGAATATTCAATATTCAATTGGAAGAGCATCTTGGGAAAGCCGTAAGTATTGGTCTTCGTCGGATAAGAATGGCGCGGAGCGAAGAAGCGCCCATTCCCCAGTATGACTCCGACGGCATTCATTCCGTACTCGATATCTTTGGTTACGTCAAAGGTCATGTAGAATGCTCTTTTCGGATACTCCGCCAACGCCGGAGCAAGGACCTGATTTCCGATTCGTTTTCCGTTGAAATACAGTTCGAAGTAACCAAGCCCGCAGATGTACGCGGTCGCCCGTTTGACTTTCCGCGACGCGTTGAACTCCTTCCTCAGGTAACGCGCGGAGAGATGAGTATACTCCGAGTCGGGTATACTACGCGCTCCGGAAAAACCCAGGTTTATGGGGGGCGCCAGTTCTTTGTACTCCTCGTCTTGATTCCCACGCCCAGTACCACTATCCAGCCCGATCCAGTATCCTTTCCAATCGTCCTTTTTCAGCAACCCCGTACTCCACTTCGCCGGTTTGCTCCAAGCAGACCCTCTCCCCTCTTTGTCCCAGACCTTTACCTTCCAGTAGCATACCTCCCCAGAGCCCAGCGCACCGCCACCGTAAATCACGCCCAGGCTCTGATCGGATTCTAATTTCCTCGAATCCCAAAGATCGCCCCGGTCAGCGTTCAGTAACCTTAGAGAGCTTGCGACCAGGACTCTGTATGCGGTCTGCTTTTCGTCTCCATGTGTGGATGAAGAATACCATGACAGACGGGGGCTTACCACGTCGATGCCGGACGGATCAGCAAGATACTCGCATCGCAGGTGTTTCGGGTGTAAAGCGCCGGCCCCGTTTCGCGCTGATGACCCCGCTAACAGAGTCACTGGAAGCAATAGAAGGAACATTATTGTTTTGGGCTGCATCTCTCTCCTCACTGATTAATCCTCAGATTAGTGTTCCTGCGAACTCCAAACTCTTGCTAAGATAGCTCAACCATCAAATATCGTCAAACGGGTTAGACTTGATTCACGGAACGTGGCGAGTGCGGGGCAACGGGCTGTGGAGGAGTGCTCCAGAATTGGGCTCCCTGTATCGAATGGTGAGCTCCCCCATGTTCTCGCATTGAATTCGGTGTGGGAGACACGAGACGGCAGTCCCCCGTAGACCGATCGGAGAAAGATGTTCCATGACACAGGGCATTTCAGGTCTAGTGTCGTCTCTTCTTTTCGTTGAAATCAAGATACCACTGAAAGCTGTTCCGTACGATGATAGATTTTTTGTCCCTTATGTACTGCAGATAAGCTTTAGCCACGGCCGACTGCTTCTTATCTTTGCGCCAGACCAATCTCCACTTGTTTACAATCGGCAGGCCTGGGGAGGGAATTATCCTCATTTGTCCATTTGAGAGTTCGTTTCTGATTCCGATCAGAGGAACTACGGAGTAGCCCAGCCCTGCGATCACAGCCTGTTTGACCGCCTCGGTCGTGGTCAGTTCCAGCCTTTTCCTCTTCTTGCTCCTCCCGAAATGGCGCTCCATGAGCGTCCGCGTCGCTGATCCCTCTTCGCGATAAATCAAAGGTTTATCCTTGTTGAAATCCTCGTTGTTGCCGACAAAGTAGAGTTTGTTTTCTACCAGAGGTTCCTCATTAACGTCCAAATCCTGCGGTACCAGCGTAACCAGCGCGAAATCGATCTCGTTGTCGCGCAGGCTGTTGATCACCTTCGTCTTGTTGGTCACGTCGAGGACTAGATCGACGCCTGAATGCGTCTCCATGAACTCGCTCAGGAAATAGGGGATAACGTACTTTCCCGTCGAAGCGGAGGATATCTTCAGCTTCCCCGCCAGCAGTCCCTGGTACTCCTTCATCTTGAACTCTATCTCATCGGCCTCCCTGAGAACGCTCTCGGCGATCTCGGCTATCTCTCTGCCGAACTCGGTCACATAGATCCTCTTGTTGACAACTTCCACAAGGGGCATATCGAACTGAGCCTGGAAATTTCTCAGCTGTATCGAAAGCGCGGGCTGCGTCATGTGCATCTCTTCAGCGGCTCTCGTCACGCTCTTCTGCTTTACAACCTCCAGAAACACGCGGAGTTGATGGAACGTATAGTTCATAATTTTTCCTTATGAATATTATTACGACAATCAATTTTAATATATACAAAGCGACGATTAGTTTTCTACGGCAAGCAGATAATTGGATGTGGAAACAGGCGGCAAAAAAAAAGTCGCGAGGACTAATTCAACGAGGAGAAGTGGGAGGAAAGGGAGTCCCACATCAGCAAAGGATAAGTGGTCAATATGGAACAAGGCACTCTCACAAGCACTGACAAGAGAATCAACGCGGCGGATCGGGTGGCTGACATACACCGATGCGCGTCAGAGGCCCCCGAGGACAGAGACCATGAAACAAATGGCAAGTTGTTCATGATATGCCCTGACTGCGATATCGAACAGGCGATCAGATCTCATTTCGACTGCAGGACGTATTTCATAACTGCATTGGGCGCAGTGTTCGCCCCCTTGGATACAGGATTTACGGGAATGTTAAACACTCTTCTCTCAATCGAACAAGTTGACGAGATTCTTATCGCTGTAGATCCGTCTTGCCGATTCCTGCAAGGGATAACGGGACAAGGCCCTGCGTATAACACGAGAGCAGAAGGCTACTTTCAAAACTCGTTGGCAATGCGTGCGCACCTTCTCAATGGGACAAGTGACTCAACGGAAAAAATCATAGAGCTTGCCAGGCTGGCCATGACAAGGCAGATGCGCGAGTTCACCCTGGATCCTAATATTGGCCCGAGGTTAGCCAGCGGCGAAATCAGTATCAAATCAGTTCTGTACAACAGGACGACTGATGAATTCTCCCCGATGTGAGTCCGCCGTGTTCCAATGTGTTCGACAGCCGGGGTGCCGACTACGACGCCAGGCGGAAAGCGGGCGACTGTTTGTGACGTTAAAAAGGCAGATGTTAACTCCCCTAAAGGTCTCCGATTCATTCTTCGAAGGACTTTCCCCGAGATGGCAACCGCATTTCCCAGTTCCGCTGAGTCACAACATAAAATGGCGATGAGCACCGATTTCAGTTATATTCTTTAGTATCGGAGGAGAGAATCGGTCCCCGGAAAAGCGGCGGTCCGGCTCATCACTTTCTCGTTTCAAAACTTTAGTTGACACTAAAATGAGCGGCAATTCCCCGGCTTTTCAAAATGGCTAAAAAAACAATTGGTGTCGTCGGCGGCGGACAGCTGTGTCTAATGATGGGCGAAGCCTTAAGGGAGAAAGACCTCCCGTACAGACTTATCGCGATCGACCCTACCCCTGATTG
>JAKAMG010000039.1 GCA_021812985.1 Bacteroidota bacterium | reverse complement strand
GGGACGATGTCCTCGAGATAATCGAGCAGCATATTGTCCAGGGAAAGGTTGTGGAGAGGCTCCTTTTGAAGGATCAGAGATACAGTACAGGAAAGATTCAGTATCCTCCTCTCAAGAAGCAAAATAAAGAATAATATCGGAAATACGCTCCCTCTCTCGAGCTGGTCCCGCTCCTTGGTTTCGACTTTTAGAACCAGCCTTTCAAGACCATCTTCAAGCTCACAAAGTGCCCGCCTGAAAAACGGGCCAACCTTGGTTGCCTTCGGAGCGCCGGTTTGATAAATTTAGACCGTCAATAATGAAGAAGACCAGCAGCAAACCGACAAGACACGTGGCACGAAGGCCCGCCGGTGCTCAGGGAGATGGCCTTAATAAATCTGGCGAGACTGCGCGCGCGGAGAAGATTTATCACGCGTTGGAAGTTGAGTATCCTCATGCAAGACCGGCGCTCGACTTCGGAACGCCGTTCGAGCTCCTGATAGCCACGATACTCTCGGCGCAGTGCACGGACGCGCGCGTGAACATGGTGACTCCCGGGCTCTTCGGAAAATACACATCGGCAAAGGATTTCGCCCTCGCGAACCAGGAGGAACTCCAGGAAGCGATAAGGTCCACGGGCTTCTATCGCCAGAAGGCTAAGTCAATCATCGGTTGCTGTACGGCCATAGTAGAAACATTTGACGGTGAGGTCCCGCGAAGAATGGAGGACCTCCTGACTCTTCCCGGTGTCGGAAGGAAGACCGCGAATGTCCTCCTTGGAAACGCGTTCGGCATCCCGGGCATAGCCGTCGACACGCACGTCGGGAGACTTGCTGCACGACTCGGTTTCACGAATGAAGAGGACCCGACCGAAATAGAATTTGACCTGATGAATGTCTTTCCGAAAAAGAATTGGACTCATCTTTGCCATCTGCTGATGGCGCACGGCAGAAAAATTTGCGCGGCGCGTTTGCCGAAATGTGACTCCTGCGTAGTAAGCGGGTCGTGCCCTTCGGCCTTCAAGTTCTCCGCAAAAAGTGGTTTCCAAAACAAGAAAGGTAAGTAAGTTGAAGATTAGAGTAGCACACAGTCCGGATTCAGATGACGCATTCATGTTCTACGCTTTGGCGAATAACAAATTCGACACGGGAGATCTCGAATTCGAAAATATCCTAAGCGACATCGAGACGCTGAACCAGAAGGCGATGAACGGGTTTTATGAAGTGAGCGCCGTATCGATACATGCTTATCCGTTCATATCAGATAAGTATCAGATGCTATCCAGCGGCGCGAGCATGGGAGACGGCTACGGACCTATGCTGGTCAGCACGAAGCCGTACAAGGTGGCAGACATCAACAGGCTGAAGATTGCGATTCCCGGAAAGAAGACCTCCGCCTTTCTGGCTCTTAGCATTTTTGCCGGCACGTTCGAGTATGAGGTCGTCCCATTTGACCAGATAATTGACAGGGTCCTCGCCGGCGAATTTGAGGCTGGACTGATCATACACGAAGGTCAACTTACATACGGCGCGAGTGGGTTGCACAACATCGTCGACCTCGGAGCCTGGTTCAAGGAGAAATTCAAGCTCCCTCTCCCGCTCGGCGGGAACGTGATTCGGCGCGATCTGCCGGAGGACGTAAAGAGGAGAGTTGCGTACTTCCTGAAAAAGAGCATTGCCTTTTCACTGGAGCACAGGAAAGAAGGGCTGGATTATGCGCTGGGATTCGCGCGCGGCATGAATACGAACCTCGCCGATAAGTTCGTAGGGATGTATGTCAACGACTGGACACTCGACTACGGGAAGAAGGGGAAAGAGGCCATACAGCTTTTCCTCGACATGGCATTCGAGAGATCGCTCCTTCCCGCGCGCTGTACCGCCGAGTTCATTGAGACTCCGGAGAGCATCTAGACGAAAGATGGCACTCGACGTTTCGTCTGACTCGCGCCCTATTGAATACTCCTCGGATGATCTGAAGTTCAGCGCGGGAGCCCGTGTGGCGCTCTTCGTCATGGTCGTCGGGGGAATCTTCTACCTTGGCGGCTCAGCGGCTCGCGCAGTTATTGGAAACGACCTCGTTGAACTCGGGACGCTGAGGTTCAGGCAGGATATCCCATTCGACGCAGAGAAGGAGATCTACAACCTTCTTGCGCGCACGTCGCTTATAATAGTGTTCGGCTATCTTCTGGCGCTGATAGGGTTCATTACCTTCCTCTCCAAGTCCAGGCTGAGAATGAAGGATCATCCCAACGTCATGATCGCGGTGATTCTCTTCGCAATGTTTATCCCGGTTGAAGTCTACACTTCATATCTGGACCTGCGGTTCTTTACCTCCTATGTCGATTTCCAGCTGCAGCTCTTCCTCGGAGCGGATCCAGGTCCGCTGCGCGACGAGATGCGGCATTTGTTTGTCGAGCGCGTGAGCGGCCTTGGTGGACTTTCCGTGATCGCGCTCCTCTCGTATTACAGCGCGATTGGCGCTCTTGTGTTTCGTCCCATTAAAACAAAAAGAATAGAAAAGAATAAGCTGGAAAATGCCGAAGCTGAAGACTGAAGCTCTGATAGCCGAACTGGAAGAGGCCGCATCCCAACTCGGACTCAAAGTCATATACGAAAAGGGGGACTTTGGAGGGGGGTACTGCATACTGAAGGAGGAGAAACTGATCGTGATCAACAAGCGCTTTGACCAGAAGCACAGGGCGTCGACGCTCGCGAGGAGTCTCTCTGAAGTCGGTATCGAAAACCTCTTCCTCAAGCCGGCTGTCCGGGAGTTTATCGAGGATCAAACGGAGACAAATGATGAAGTTACTGGTAGCCAACGGTCCGAACCTTAATCTGACCGGAACCCGCGAACCCCAGATCTATGGCAGCGACACGCTTGCTGTCATAAACTCTCAACTACAGCAGAATTTTCCTGCCTTGAAGTTCGAATTCTTCCAGACCAATTCGGAAGGGGACCTTATAGACAAGATTCAGTCGGCGGAGGGAGAGGGCTGCGACGGAGTCGTGCTGAATGCCGGCGCGCTGTCTCATTACAGCTACGCTCTCCGGGATGCGATCGCGGCGCTCAAGAAACCTGTGGTCGAGGTCCATCTCTCGCAGGTCTTCGCCAGAGAGGAGTTCAGAAGGACCAGCGTCATATCCGAAGTGTGCAGGGGCACCGTCACGGGATTCGGCAAACACTCATATTTTGCTGCCGTGTTCGCTTTGAACGGGATACTCGGGAAATGATAAAGGCTGTAGTCTTCGACCTCGACAACACGCTCGTTGATTTCATGAAGATGAAGGCTCTTGCGATCGACGCGGCTATACGTGCTATGATCGATGCGGGACTCGAACTATCCTACGACGAGGTGAAGAACAGGATAGACGCGATTTATAAGGAGAAGGGGATAGAGTTTCAGTACGTTTTTGATTCTCTTTTGTCGGATATCTTTGACAAGGTGAATCACAAAATCCTTTCTGCCGGGGTCGTCGCCTACAGGCGCGCGAGGGAGGCTGCGCTGGTTCCGTATCCTCATGTTTACATGACTCTCTATGAACTACTCAAGATGGGGATGAAACTCGCGGTTGTTTCGGACGCGCCGGCAAAGGAGGCGTGGCTGAGACTGACTTACCTTAACATGCATCATATCTTCGACGTCGTCGTAACGTTTGACGACACGAGCGAGCGCAAGCCTCACCCGGCGCCCTTTACCCTCGCGCTCTCCAAGCTTGGCCTTAAGCCTAACGAGGCGCTGATGGTCGGCGATTGGGCGGAGCGTGACATATTCGGCGCGAAGCAGGTTGGAATGAAGACCGTCTTTGCTCGGTATGGGGACACGTTCAACACGGGCGTCTCAGGGAGTGACTACGAGGCCAACGACATCGTGGAGCTCATAGGTATAGTGAGAAAAGAGAACGGAAATGGTTGAAGGGGTAGGCATCGACATCGCCGAGGTTAGCAGGATCAGGCGAAGCATCGAAGACTATGGGGACCTCTTCACCGGGAAGGTGTTTACGGCCGAAGAGAAAGAATATTGTTCTCAAAAGCCAAATCCCTATCAGCACTACGCGGCCAGATTTGCTGCCAAGGAAGCATTCAGTAAGGCGACTGGGACCGGCTGGGATGACGGTTTTTCCTGGCAGGAAGTTGAAGTCGTGAACGAGGAGAGCGGTAAACCGATCCTCCGGCTAAGCGGCCATGCCCTAAGGGACTACGGGGCAAAAAAAGTGTTTCTATCCCTTTCGCATTCCGGGGACCACGTCGCAGCGGTCGTGGTCATCGAAGGCTGACTTAAACCGCCTTGCTCTCTTCGGCGTCTTAAAACTGTGTAAACTTCACGAATTTGAGTCGGAAGTCCTTTTAAACGCAGAAAAGCCGGCAGGAGCCCTAACTGATTACAGCAGCAGTGATCCAATTGCAGAGCACGCTAAGAAGAGCCAGTTGAATGGAAATCCCCTCCGATCTCGAGCTTATTGAACAGGTAAGCGCTGGCAATCAGAAGGCCTTCTCCGAAATCGTGAGACGCTACGAGAGGAGAGTTTTCTTTGTCGTCAAGAAGATGCTCAACGACGATGATGAATCCTCGGACGCGACTCAGGAAGTGTTCATCAAGCTTCACGATTCGTTGAAGAAGTTTCGCGGTGATGCGAACCTTTACACTTACATCTACAGGATAGCAACCAATGTGGCTATCAGCTATTTGAGAAAAAGAAAAGTAAGATCGGTCGTCAGACTCGACGAGGTGGTTACCAACATGCTATCTGGCGGAAACGAGCCTCAGCGTGAATCGGACCAGGAAGAGCTGAGGAAGCTTGTGGCCGACGCGGTGGCGGCGCTGCCGGCACAACAGAAACAGGTCTTTGTGCTAAGGTTTTATGAGGAGCTTTCATACGAGGAGATAGCGCAAGTCATGCACAGATCGATGGGTGCCATGAAGGCGAATTATTTCCACGCGATGAAAAAAATAGGGGAGTATCTCAAAAATGCGATGCGATGAAGTAATGGTAAACCTGCCGGATTACATTCTCGGGAAGGTTGAACCGAACTTGAAGAGATCCATCGAGATCCATCTGGAATACTGCGCGGACTGCGCCTCGCAGATGGAAGAGATAAGGGAGCCAATACGCGTGCTGGGCGAAGCGGGACGCGAAGAATATCCGGACTTCTTCTGGCAGGGACTTCACGCGGCAATCATGGAACGCGTGGAAAAACCGGCTCGCGTCGCATGGAAGATGCCCGCTTTCGCGGGGGCGCTTGCCGCGCTTCTCGTGATTGTGGGAATCGGCGTTTTCCAAATGTACCACGGAGCGCATCAGGCGCAGTTGAAGAGCATTGCGGCACTAGCGACGTCTCTCCCTCCTGACCAAGCCGTGGCCCTCCCGAGCATGAACATCAACTACGTGGACGTCGTCTCCTCGCAGGCCAATGAAATCGACGAGATGGACGCCATGGATGATTCGACTCAGCAGGCCGTCGTCGGCGCACTATGGAGTTCCGTGTCTGACTCAACTGCCACGATGGACGCTTTTGACTATCTAGGAAACTCGAGCACGAACTGAGAGGAGCTACATGAAAACTATACTTTCTTTCACCGCGATGTTGGTCCTGGCCGCCGCCTTCGTTTCCGCGCCTCTGCACGCGCAACCGGTCGAGTTGCCTGAGCTCGCTCTCCAGGATCCCCCCCCGACTCAATTTCCGCAGGAACCACAATCCGGACCGCAGGGGCGGGGAGGCCAGATGGGAATGGGCAACCCCCAGATCAGAAAACAGCTTGAGCAGATAAAGATTTGGCAGATGACTAAAGAAATGAACCTTCCAACCGAGAAGGCCGAAAAGTTCTTCCCTCTCTACAATCACTACAACCAGCAGATGAAGACGATCACGGATGAGAGGAGGTCGACTGTAAGATCCCTCGATTCAGCGGTTGATAACCGGGCTGGCGAAAAGGAGATATCCTCGACCATCGCGCGAGTGTTGAAACTCGATGACGATCTTGCGGCCACGCACGTTAAATTCATCAGGGCGCTTGACGGAATCCTCTCGCCGATCGAAGTCGCCAAGTATATGGTATTTGAACAGCGCTTCGACAGGGAGATCAGGGAGCGCATTCGGATGATGATGATGGAACGCAGGATGCCTCCTCGCGGGAGATGACCGGCGCCATCGGCTCTTCGATACTCGACCGGCAGTCCTCGTCCGGCGTTAAGGGGCTGCCTAAGCTCTTTCATTAACCAAGTTTCTTTCCTTTTAAATACAGACAGGTTGTCTTAAATTTCGTCTCGAAAAAACAGAGACAAAAAAACATTCAGTCTGTACCTTGAGAAACAGAGTTCTTTTGCACGCGGCCGTTGTCCTTATAACGATTGGCTCACTGAAAATAGCAGCTGAACGGGGGATCGGCCATGATATTGCCACAAACGTCAATCTTCCGCTCGCCATCGCGACGTTGATTTCAGTCGGTCTCCTCGAATTGTTCCGGAGAAGACTCACACCTTCAGCTTTAGCGCTCCTGTCTTTGTCCTCATTCGTTTACTTCGCTAGCGCCCTCTTCCTCCCTCTGCGGACGCATGAGCAGGAGCCTGCCTCGATACTCGCTTACGCTTCCATCACGATAATACTAACCATAGCAATCGTCACCGCCCTTAGTCGGAGGCCGAGCTTCGTGAGGATATCCGTCGCCGTCGTGGTTGTGCTTTTGATATCGACGGGAATCGGAATAGCATACACTTACTTGCCTGACAGCGAATTTGACGGAGGACGCATGGAGGACGCGGCAGTCGTGCTCGGAGGGGCTGTGTGGGGCCCGCATACGCCGAGTCCCGATTTGAAGGCGAGGCTCGATGCCGCCGCCCACCTATTTAGAAAGGGGCAGGCCAGGAAGATAGTCGTAACTGGAGGCACCAGGAGATTCGACACTTACGAGTCAGAGATCGGCGCAAGGTATCTTCGTGAAAGAGGGATTCCCGCTTCCAGGATTATGACTGAGCGAAGGACGCTCAACACCTTTGAGCAGGTGTGCTACGTTAAGGACGTCCTGATGGACTCCCTGAAAATGAAGAAGGTGGTCATAGTCAGCGACGCCTGGCACCTGCCGAGAGCCATGTTCATGTGCAGACTTGAACACATAAAGGCGCACTCATACCCAAGCAACTACAAAATGTCTCCGCAGGCCGAGCTTTACTGGCGGGCGAGGGAATCAGCCGGGCTGCAGGTATATTTACTTTTTGGAGCATAAACCAACGTACAGTATTGAGAACATATTTTCTCCCGGAGGGAGTAGGTTATGACATCCCAGCGCAGACTTGCGCGAGAGCGCGTATTGCAGGCACTCTATGCGTACGATATTTCGAAACTGGCCCCCGATTTCCTAAGCAACGATATTTTCAAGGACCTGGAAGAGGGGGCGCCCATGGACTTTGCGAAGAAACTATTTCGCGATACGCTCGGAAACATCGGGGATATTGATTCGACACTTCAAAAGCATCTTGAGCATTGGGACATTTCGAGGGTCAATCCTATTGACCGCAGTCTTCTCAGGATGGGACTCGCGGAAATCCTGTTTTCCCAGGAGATCCCGACAAAAGTGACGATAAATGAAATTATCGAACTTGCAAAGAGATACAGCACGGAAGAAAGCCCGAAGTTTGTCAACGGCATACTCGACGCTTCCCTGAAGGAGCTGACCGGAGAAGGGAAGGTACAGAAAACGGGTCGAGGGCTTATTAACACGTCGACCAAGAAGAAACAATGACGGACGAGCGCTATTCGCGCGTCACCATCTTTTCATGGACGCTCTTTGACTATGCCCGCACCTCTTTTTCGGTCATGGTCAAGACCGTCGGATTCGCGCTCTATTTTCGGGAGGTAGTCGCGGCCGGGACGGGGCGCGGTGATTTCTACTGGGGGCTTGCGGACAGTCTCTCAATGATAATTGCTGCCGGACTCTCTCCGGTGCTTGGCGCGGCAAGCGACTACTCACACAAGCGCAAGAGATTTCTACTGGCTTTTTCAGCGCTCTGCATTTCAGCCACGGCCGTCCTCTACTGGATTCAAAAGGGAATGATACTCCCGGGGATGCTAGTGTTTATAGCGGCAAATGTCGGTTTTCAGGGCGGCTACACTTTCTACGATGCCTTCCTTCCCGAGATTGCGCCGAAGTATGTCTACGGCCGTGTGTCAGGCTACGGCTTCGGCATGGGGTACCTTGGCGCCCTGTCGATACTCGCCATCACTTTCCCCTTCATCCGCGGCGGTTTCGCACCTTCGAACATCGACAGCTTTCGTATGAGCTTTCTGGTCGCCGCAGGATTCTTCTCTATATTTTCCATCCCCGCTTTCCTCCGCCTCCGTGACCACACGGGGAGCTATCACAGGAATCTCCCTTACTTCAGGCTCGGTTTCAGACGAGCCATCAGGACTTTCAAGAGGCTGGGACAGTACAAGTCGCTCTCGAGATTTTTGATAGCTTTCTTCCTTTACATTGACGGTGTGAACACGGTGATATTCTTCTCGGCACTCTACGCGCGCGGCACGCTGGGCTTCTCGCCGGTTGAGGTAATCCTGTTTTTCATAGTGGCACAGAGCACGGCGATCATCGGCTCGATTATCTTCGGCATTCTCACCGACCATTGGGGACCAAAGAAGAGCATCAACATCACGCTCCTCATCTGGATACTGGTTGTCATCGCGGCATTCTTCATTCAGACGAAGACAGAATTCTACGTCGTCGGATTGTTCGCCGGACTCGCAATCGGCTCTTCGCAATCCTCGAGTCGGAGTCTGATGGCTCTATTAACTCCGCAGGAACATGCCGCTGAATTCTTCGGGTTTTATGATGGGATTGCAGGAAATGCTTCGGCCATCATGGGTCCTTTGACATTCGGAGCCATCTCGAGCTTCAGCGGAAGTCAGAGAATCGCGGTCCTCTCAGTGCTGATATTTTTTGTGCTTGGACTTATATTCCTCCAACAAGTAAAAGTACAGTGGCGAGGAAGAAACCAAGCCGCCGTGGAGAATTAATATGAGATTTCTTTTGTTAGCATTTGTAATGATGACGACCATTGCAGGAATACCAGACTACGTAAAGCTCCAATTGAAACCGGGCCCGGTGCAGGTCGAGAATGACAGGCCTGCGACCTTTGAGGTCAGGCTTCTTCCGAACAAGGGAATACATGTCAACGCGGAACCCGCTGTCAATATCAAGTCGCTTACCGAAGGGGTCCGCTTCACGATAAAGCAGCTCCCGCGAAAAGGTGAATACGTGGATCCATCGAAGCCGATTCAGGTGGATTGCAGCGTGTCCGGGTTTACTCCCGGTCCTCACCGGATCGAATTCGTCCTTCACTATACCTATTGCTCGGAGAATGAAGGTTGGTGCAGGATGAACAGGGACTCGGCTTTTGTCGAGATAAACGTGAAGAAATAATTGAAGCCGGTTTATTTCATCTCGGACATACATCTCGGCGCTCCTTCGCTTACATCGGAATTTGAGGAGAAGAGAAAGGAACAGCTTCTGAATTTTCTCGAGTCGGTCGCGCAAAACGGAAGTCGGCTCATCATAGTTGGCGACCTCTTCGATTTCTGGTACGAGTACCGTTACGTGATTCCGAAGGAATTTTTCTGGCTCTACGCGAAACTGAAGGAGCTTACCGAATCCGGAATGCCTGTCGACTACGTCGCGGGAAACCACGATTTCTATCTCGGGACTTTCTTTTCGGGTCCACTCGGGATGAGAGTGCATCAGGACGGCTTCTCCGAAGTGATGGGGGGAAAGAGGTTCCTTGTAGTGCACGGAGATGGTCTCGCCCTCCGCGATACCGGTTATAGGATACTGAAGAGGATACTCCGAAATAAACTAACGCAGGCTTTCATCCGTTGGATCCATCCAGACGTTGGATTTGGCATGGCAAAAGCCTTCTCCAGAAAGAGCAGGGAGTACACCACGAGCAAGGACTTTGGCGAGCTCGATGGTATGCTCCTCTTTGCTGAGAGGAAAATCGGGGAGGGATTCGACTACGTTATAATGGGGCACAATCATGTCCCGCGTACGCAGCAGTTCGGAGCTGGAACGTACATAAACCTTGGCGACTGGTTGTCGAATTTCACTTACGGAGTCTTTGACGGCGGCGTCATGGAATTATTGAAATGGAATATTGAAGAATGAAACGACGATATTCGAAGGAAGAGATGGAGAGATATTTCAACGATCCGGACTACAGGAAGTCGGGGCGGAAGGGAAGTGGGAGAACGCCGAAAGAGAAGCTCGCGGTCAAGCTTGGCGCAATCACTGCGATTCTTGTCCTCCTTGTCGCGTACGGTTATTACATCGTCAGCGGTCTTCCCTCGCTCGAAGAGCTCGAGAACCCGAAGCCCGAGCTTGCGACGCGTGTCCTTTCCGCCGATGGACAAGTCATAGACCAGTTCTTTCTGAAGAATCGCGCCGTGGCCGATATCAAGGAGGTGCCTCATTACGTCGTTGATGCCCTCGTATCGACGGAAGACAAGAAATTTTACACGCACTGGGGGATCGATCCAGTCCGCATACTCAGCGCGCTTGTGATAGACATTGTCCATATGAGGGTCAAGGAGGGGGCGAGCACAATAACTCAGCAGCTCGCCAGAAATCTTTATCTCAATCAGGACGTCACGCTCACGAGAAAAATCAGGGAAGCGATTACTGCCGTACAGATAGAGCGGACATATACGAAGCAGGAAATCCTTGCGATGTATCTTAACGACGTCTACTTCGGAAGGGGGGCATACGGAATTGAATCGGCGGCTCAATTGTATTTCGACGAGTCCTCCTCCGACCTTACGTTGCCACAGGCGGCGATGCTTATTGGTATGCTGAGGTCTCCAGGAAGATACGACCCGATTAATCATCCCACCAGGGCGGTCGCGATAAAGGATGTCGTTCTCAAGAACATGTATGACGACGGCAAGCTCTCGGAGAAGGCTTACGAGGCCGCGAAGAAGGCACCTCTTGACGTGAAGTATCATGGCCCGACGACCGGCCTCGCGCCTGCCTTTGTCGAGATGGTACGGCAGGACCTTGAGAAGAAGGCGGAGAAATACGGGTTCGACATTTACCGGGACGGGTTGACCGTCTATACGACGCTTGATTCCAGAATGCAGGTCTATGCGGACAGTGCGGTAGATCAGCATATCCGGGACTACCAGAACATGTTCAATTCGCGCTGGGACTGGAAGCGGAACCGCGCCACGCTCTCGATTGCGATAGACAAGGCTATAAAGGACCTGCCGCAATACAAGGATGCGGCGAGCGACGCTGAGCGGAGTCAAATCTATTCCAGTATGCGGTCGAATCCAGCGTTCATAGATTCAGTGAAGAAGGCCGAACAGACCGTCCAGGTAGGCTTCGTCTGTATCGATCCCAAGACGGGTTATATAAAGGCGATGGTTGGCTCATCAAACTACAGACAATTTCGGTACGGGCTGAACCATGTCACGCAGATCGAGCGCCAGCCTGGTTCATCGTTTAAGCCATTTGTCTATACCGTTGCCGTGGACAACGGCTATGCTCCGTCATACAAGCTCCTCAATCAGCCAGTGACCATCGTTATGCCCGATGGAACGAGATGGTCACCGAGGAATGCCGACGGCGAATTTGGCGGGGAAGTCACTCTCCGGAACGCGCTGAAGTATTCTATCAACGTGGTGGCGGTTCGGGCAATACAGGAGATTGCCCCCGTGAACCAGGTAATAGACTACGCTCACCGCATGGGCATAAAAACTTATATCCCTCCATATGCCTCGATCGCGATCGGGACGAACCTCGTAGTGCCTCTTCAACTGGCCTCAGCTTACGGTGTTTTCGCAAACGAGGGAATCCTTACGCAGCCGATATCTATCCTCCGTATCGAGGATAAGAACGGGAACGTAATAGAGGAAAACCATACGATGTCGACCGAAGTGCTCAGCAAGCAGACAGCATATCTGATGACTGACATGCTGCGTGGCGTAGTGAACGGCGGGACGGGTTCCAGAGTCAGAGATTATTTCTACCTCGACTGCGCCGGGAAGACCGGCACCACTCAGGATTTCGGCGATGCCTGGTTCGAGGGATATACGCCTCAGCTCGTCGCGGGAGTCTGGGTCGGCTTCGATGACGACAGGGTTCACTTCACCGACTGGGACGGCCAGGGGGGACGTGCCGCTGCGCCTATCTGGGGTATGTTCATGAGAGATGTCTACAATGACAAATCGATCGGGCTTCCCATAACTTCTTTCATTCAGCCCGAGGGTGTTGTCACTGCAACCATCTGCGCGCAGACAGGTATGCTTGCCACGCAGTTCTGCCCCGAAAAGATTTCGGAAATTTTCAACGCTAAGTATCTGCCGCCGGTTTGCAATGTCCACACATCGCCCTCCTCCGCATCGGCCCAGAAGCCGAGCGGCAAGATAGGCTTTTGACTTATTTGGTTCGTCAAGCTCATCGGCAGGGAGCCGGGCCGGCCCCTCTCCGAGATTTCAACGCGAAAGCCGGAGTCCTCAGAACATCCCCCTGAAGGCTCCGCCGTCGAACTGCAGGGTTGAGCCGGTCATGTAACTGTTCTTTTCTGAACAGAGAAATGCGACAAGGTTCCCGAACTCTTCCGGAGTCCCAAGTCTTCCGAGCGGTATCTCCTTTACTATATTTTGAAGCGCTGAGTCCGTGGTAATACCAAGTCGCGAAGCGGTCTGCTCAATCAGATAGTCGATCCTTTTCGTCGAGACATAATAAGGTGCGACGTTGTTGACAAGCACATTGTCTCTCGCAAGATTCCTGGAGACGGATTTGGCAAGGCCTATGACCGACGCCCGGACCGTGTTTGAAAGAAGAAGATTGTCAGCGGGCTGTTTGACTGTGAGGGAGACAATGTTCACGATGCGTCCCCATCTCTGAAGCTGCATTATTGGCGCCGCCTTCCGAAGCAGGCGGACACTGCTCATGAGGGTCAGCTCAATGGCGTTCATCCACTGCTCGTCGTTGAAATCTCCGAATTCTCCTGCCGGAGGACCTCCAGCGTTTGTGACCAGAATGTGAAGTCCGCCGAAGTGCTTCGTTACCTCATCAAACATCCTCTCCACGTCTTCGCTCTTAGTCACGTCGGCCTGTATTTGGAGAGGGGACTTCCCGGTCGAGCTTCTTATCTCTTCCGCCACGTCATGGAGGTTCTGCCTGTGTCTCCCGTTGACGGCTACCTCCGCTCCCTCTGCGGCGAGCGAAAGTGCGACCGCCTTTCCGAGCCCCTTTGTGGAAGCCGCCACGAGGGCAATCTTCCCTTTTAGTCCCAAATCCATCAGTGTATCTCCTAATGTTTCAGTATTGCGTCTGTGATGCCGACCCTTATCATCATCACGGCGATGGCGGCGAGAAAGAGGGAGGCCACTTTGCTGAAGACCCTTGACCCGGCAGGGCGGAGGAGCCGTATGGCGATATCACTGTAATTGAAGACCGTATACACGATGAAAAGATTCGTCGCGAGGGCGAGAGTAGTCAGCAGGTAGCCGTAAGAGTTTACGAGTATGAGGATTGTTGTCAGCGCGGCTGGGCCCATGATGAGGGGAATGCCGATCGGCACAACTCCAATCGACCCACCGGGATCCTTCCTCTGCTGTTCATGCGCAAAGAGAAGGTCGTTCACGGACAGTACCAGAAGTATGATTCCACCTCCTATCCTGAAATCGCTAAGTGTGATTCCAAGAAATGTAAAGATCCCTTTGCCGGCTACTATAAAGAGGAGTGATACGGCCAGGGCTGCAAATGATGCCTCCATCACAAGCACCCTCCTCCCGGCCTTCGCCATGCCGCTCGTGAGAGAGACGAATATCGGCAGGACACCTAAAACGTCGATTGCCACGAAGAGCGGGAGGAAACAGAGAAAGAAATCATTTACGAAATGCATAAGCGAAGATATTTCCGGTGAACATAAGTTGCAAGCATGCTTCAGCCGCTTAAGTATTGCGTTTCGATTTGCTGCAACTATTAGGGGATGGTCGGAGGGTGATGAGTTACATGTCCAGTGAATCGCAGAAAAAAGAGGCTCCTTCTTGGGAGGAGCCTCCAATTCAAGGGCAGATTAGTTGCCTGGATTCGAAGGGGGAGCCGGACGATTCATACCGGGGTGCATGCCGCCTGGTCCGAAGTCACGACCCTGCATCATACATCCGTGGTCCATCATGTTCATGCGGTTCATCATCCTGCCCACTTTCTCCCTCATGCCCGCGCGAAAACTGTGCTGGGCCATCATCGGATGCTGGAGCACTCGCTTCCAGATCTTCTGCTGTTCAGGGGTGAGTATCTTGTTGACGGCGAACCATGATT
This sequence comes from Bacteroidota bacterium, assembly GCA_021812985.1. GTDB lineage: Bacteria > Bacteroidota > Ignavibacteria > Kryptoniales > JAKASW01 > JAKASW01. The sequence goes on along the minus strand of JAKAMG010000039.1, from coordinate 14,205 downwards.
CGAGCTTGTTCTGTTGAAGCTGGACTCTCAAATCTCCCATCTCCTGAAGTTTCGAAGCGATGGCTTTCTGATCTGGTTTGTCCGCCGAGGCGAGCGCCTCATAATCCAGTCTGGCATGCTGCATTTTAGCACGGACGTCGATTTGCTTTTGCCGCAGATCGAACCAGATTTTGTGGGCATCGGTCTTCTGCTGATCTGTCAGCTTAAGACCGTAGAAAAGCCTCTCGTGACGCGCCATGCCCATGGGGCCCTGTGGTGCTGCGGGCTGGGCTAAAGCCACTCCTCCTGCCACCATGAGGCCGAGGGCGACTATCATTAGTTTTGTTCGCATTTTTAATTCTCCTTTTTGTAAATCTATTCCTTTGACTTCCTAAACTGCTGACTGGTTTAAAGCAGTTTGAGACTTGACGGTTCAGGGCTCAACTGTGAGATACCTGTTTGACGCTTGTTATCCACGCCCCCGCTGTTTATTCTGAGTAGTTCAGGAAGGAGGCTGATAATGTCGTCGGCTGTTGCGGCTGTGAGTCCTTGCAGCTAAGGTCGTTATCCGCATCCCAAGCGTGAATTTCAATTTGGGAGGTTATCGCAAGATGAAGAAAACACTTCTCTCTCTATTTACAATTGTCTCTCTCCTCGTCCCACATGCCTCGACCGCAGGGGAGAACCCGTTTCTTGTCCACCTGAACAACTACTCTTACCTGTGTGGCAGGGAATACTACGTGCTGAGGAGCGGGCGGACGCAGATGTTTATACAGACCGACAAAGTAGATCTTGGTTCCGCGTTCAAGTATCTCCTCTTTGACGCACAGAACGCGAGACAGAGTGCCAGAAAAGACAGCGCGATTAACTACGATTCACTCAACGGTTTCGAGACTAGTGCACTGCAAGTGGTGATGGGAGGGTATCCCTTCGTAGCTCTCGGTCAGAACACGGTGACCAAATGGGTTTTCGAGGATGGAATACCTAAAGTTGAAGCTGTCTGGTGGGCCGGAGGCATTCAGGTTACCGAAAAAATATATGCACTCCTTGACAGGAACGCGTTCGTCAGGATGATTGAGCTGAGCGGCTCTCAAATTGTCGGACCCGAGCAGATCTCGCTGCGCCTCGGTCTTCCGGAAGGAAGAGTAGATACATCAGGTGACGGATTGATCTATTCGTCCGCGAAAGGGAGAATCGCAATAGCGGCGCCCGGCCTCCATCCGGCATACGATGGAAATTATCTCGACATCAGGTCCACTATTCGCCCTGGTGAAAAACAAGAATTTACGACTTACATACAAAGTCAGATCCCTTCAGGCCCACTGGATGGTTTCTCCTCCGAGGTTGCGGCAGCCGGGAGGGAGCTGAACGCCGTCTCCGCGACCCGAGAGAGCTGGAGCAAGTTCACCACGGTGGCGACCAGTGACACGGTCGTTCGGCATCTGTTCGACAACGTCCGCTTCACATTGCCGGGGTACGTTTCCGATGTCGGCATCATGGACGCCGGCGTGTTCGAGTATGGTGGGCAGTGGATTCGCGACGCGTCGAACACGGCGATGGGGCTTCTGGAGATCGGCGAGTTCAGTCTCGCCAGAAATCTGCTTTCCTTCATGATGGATAGTATGATCACCGCTGAAGGCGCCACGATGATTTCCAGCAGTTACGAAAAACCCGAGAACGAGGAATTCGACCAGATGGGCGAGCTGTGGGACGCGCTCAAGTATTACTACTACTGGACTGGAGACCCGTCTCTTCTTAAAGCCAACGCCTCGAAACTCATTTCAATGACGGACCGGCCGCTGATACCGGAGTTTCGTGACTCGACAGGGATGGTCCATAACAAGCGGGAGTATTGGGAGAGATTCCTGACGGATGGCTACGAACTAGCATACCAGGTATGGGTCATACAGGGATTGAGGGATGCGATTGAGTTGTCTCACATAATCGGTGCCGAGGGAAAGGTCGCGGCGTGGCGGGAAGCTGAAGGGAAGATGCTGAACAGTATGCTGCACAATCCGAAATTCGCGCTCGTGGATCATGGAGCACTTATAAAGAGGAGGGCGCTGGACGGTAGCGTCGTCGACACGCTCCGGTATCAGGGGTACATAGTAGACTCGCCTGCCAAGACGGAATCTATGCAGCGACTTCTGCCGGACGCGTCCATGGCACTACCTATAGAATTGCGAATAGTCAATCCACGGTCACCATTGGCGAGACAAACGCTGGACAACCTCGAGGCGCTGTGGAATGCCCGCTGGTCTTTTGGAGGTTACGACAGGTATAACACGAGTTCGCAGCCTGATCAGCCCGGGCCATGGTCGTTCGCAACGGGGTTTATGGTGCGAGCGCAGCAGGAAGCCGGGATGTATGCGCGAAGCCGGCGCACTCTCGAGTGGCTTTACAACGTACAGGGAGGGCACACAGGAGCGTATTTCGAGGAGATACCGCTCAACAGGCACCAGGAGTTTACGGATGGCATCCTCCCATGGCCCGCAGCGGAAGTAGCGTCCTTCGTCGTGCGAAACTGGCTCGGCATAGATTTTCGAGATAACAAAATGACCATAAAGCCTAACCTATACCCAGGGAGCGGACCTGTGGAGGCAAGTGTAAGGTATAGGCATGGGAAGATCGACCTCCGGATCGAAGGTGCCGGACCCATCAAGCGAGCCACCATTAACGGAGTGCGGCTCCCTGTTCGGAAGGACGGCTCGGTCGTCCTACCGACTGACTTTTCCGGCGGAACTGTAAGGTTGATGACTAGATAATCACGGTGTGGCGCCGGGGCATTTCAAGGTTGTTCTCCGGTGCAACTTCGCGTCCGGTTGCCACGGCGCCTCTTGTGGATATGAATGAATGATTTTATTTTGTCTTCGGACAAGCCGGGGAAATGGCATGGGCATGCATCGCGAGGTTGTCATGGCGGACTGTGAGATCTTACGCGCAAGTTTATATGTCCTGCATCAGCGTCAGTTCTAATCCGAATTGGCGGGGAAGCCTCATGTCTTTCCTCAGTATCAGCGGTGGTCAGGTTATCTCCGCCGGATTGACTCTTTCGCGATCGGGCGGAAGATAGACAAAGAATGTGAGGTCTGGTATGCGTGATCTCTGCTTTTTTTCCGGAAGAGGACTGAGGGCACTGTGTTTTATTAGCGTATTGGCTCTTCTCTTTTTCGCCGGCATCATCAGGGGACAATCCGTATCAAGAATCAATTATTCCGGCAAGGGTGTATTCCTGAACGGTATCAACATCGCATGGGTTAACTTCGCGGGAGATCTGGGGCCGGCGCCAGTCAGCGTTGCGGCTTTCAGAAACATCTTTCAGCAGGTGCGTGACAGCGGAGGGAATTCACTTCGGCTTTGGCTCCACACGAACGGAATGAATTCCCCGTCATACAACAGTCAGGGATACGTCACGGGCCCCGGACCCGTGGCGATCCGCAACCTGAAAGAGATTCTCGGGCTTGCGTACAAATACAGGGTTGGCCTTGTCCTCTGTCTCTGGTCCTTCGACATGCTCGGCAAGCATGAGGGGTTGGATTCGGCATTGCTATACGCTAACCAGAAGATGCTCATGGACACGGCTTTTACGATGGCTTACATCCGTAACGCCCTTATACCTATGGTCGATTCCGTGAAAGGCGATTCGGCCGTCATTGCCTGGGAAGTCTGCAACGAAGCGAACGGCATGACGACCGGCATGAACTTTTATGCGGGAGACCCCACGGTGCCTGCTTCAGCGGTGCAGAGATTCACCAATCTCATCGCCGGCGCGATTCACAGGGCTGACCCAAGTGCGTTAGTTACCACAGGGCCCGGGAGCTTCAATACTCTTACAGACGTCAATCCCGTGGCAAGCGCGGAGAAGGGCCAACTCGAGACAGTCAGCTCCCTGCAGCACGATCAGCTGAAAGAGATAACCAAAAGTTTCAACAGGGCTCATAGACTGGATCTCACAACGGAGGAGATGTATGACTACCTGATGAGAGTCGCTCAGATACCAGACTCGAACATTTACAGGGACGATCGGCTGATCGCGGCGGGCGGTGACAGTCTCGGTACTCTGGATTTCTACTCCGTCCATTATTACTACTATGGTTCGTCCGCGCTGTCCCCGTTCATGCATCAGTTTTCATATTGGGGGCTGACCAAACCGACAGTCGTGGCAGAGTTCTACATGCAAAACACTGACGGTATGCCCGACGCAAACCTTTACCCATCACTTTATGTCAACGGTTATGCCGGCGCGCTTGCCTGGTCATGGACTGATTTTCCGAATACGCCAAACAACCCAGCAAGCGCCGCGACTGACACTTGGGCTGCGCTTAAGAACCTATGGAGTTACTACAAGTCTGACGTTGATGTGTTTGGGGCGGAGTGGCCGAGCGTGTCCATAACGTATCCTCCCAACAATTCAATTTTTACCGACAGTACACAGCTGATGATCACCGCTCAGGCCGTCGATACGGGTTCGGTGATAACTTCGGTACAGTTCTTCCAGTCCGATACGTTGCTCGGCACCGTGGTTGTACCCGATTCAAGTCTGGCAGACACATCGCTTTTTTCCCTTCGATGGAAGAATATTCCGGCTGGCGCATATCTACTTCAAGTAATCGCAACAAACGCGACAGGTCAGGAGGAAGTGTCGAGTCCGGTCAAAGTACAAATAGGCCTCCCCGCGATGACTAACCTCGAGGCAGAAGACGCTTCATTTGCCGGCGCTGGAATAAGCGTGAAGGGCGACCCTCTCGCAAGTGGAGGAAAATATCTGGCCATAGAAACGAACGACATGAACGCAACAGTCACTTGGAGGTTCGTCAATCACGCGTCTGCGGGAAACTACTCCGTAGTCTTTGGCTTCAAGGATCCGTTCAGCTCAACCAAAACACAGTTCATCAATGTAAACGGCGCACGAGCTGACACCGTCACTTTCCCAATGACGTCAAGCTGGTCGCAGATGGCTTTGACTGTGCCACTGGTGCAGGATACAAACATCGTGCAGGTTCAGATGTGGTGGGGGTGGATGTATCTCGATTATCTGGGTGTCCCATCGGAGATTCTCACATCGATTGCTATGCACCACGAGCCATCTGTCGGTTTTGCGCTTCAACAGAATTATCCGAACCCGTTCAACCCGGCGACCACAATCAGCTATCGGCTTTCAGCTTTCGGCCGTGTCTCGCTGAAGGTGTACGATGTCCTTGGCAGGGAGGTTACTACGCTTGTGGACGCAGTGGAGAAGCCGGGGACGCATGAGGTCAGATTCGATGCTTCAAGATTTGCGAGTGGGATGTACTTTTACAGGCTCACCGCAGGAGGACACAGCGAGGTGAGGAAGCTCCTTCTCCTGAAGTGAGATAGGCCTGGAGTGAACTCCACTCACCGGGACACCTCGCGTTTTGAAAGATTCTCCGCGGTGAGTGTGGAATAGGTGCATGAAGTTTACTGACGGAATAAATCAGGAGCGACTGAGATGAAGTACGGTTTCTTCGACGATTCAGCCAGAGAATACGTCATTACGAATCCGCGAACTCCTTACCCGTGGATAAACTATCTCGGCAGCGAAGAGTTCTTCTCCATCGTATCAAACACGGCGGGAGGTTACAGCTTTTTCAAAGACGCCAGGCTCCGAAGGATAACTCGCTTCAGGTACAATAATGTCCCCGCGGATTCCGGGGGGAAGTATTTCTATATCAGGGATGGAAGCACAGTCTGGTCCCCCGGCTGGAAACCTGTCAGGACGGAGTTGGATAGTTATGAATGCCGCCACGGAATGGGGTACACCAGAATAACGGGGAGGAAGAACCAGATTGAGGCGGAGGTGCTCTGTTTTGTTCCACTGGATTTCAGGGGAGAAGTTCAGAAGCTCAGGCTGAAGAATCACGGAAGCGCGGTAAGGTCATTCAAGATCTTTTCCTTCGTTGAGTGGTGCCTCTGGAACGCACTGGACGATATGACTAATTTTCAGCGCAATTTTTCGACGGGGGAAGTAGAGATCGCCGGCTCCGTCATCTATCACAAGACCGAATACAAGGAAAGACGAAACCATTTCGCGTTTTATTCCGTGAACGCTCCTGTCTCAGGTTTCGACACTGACCGCGACACTTTCGTGGGTCTTTACAACGGATTTGAGACCCCGGACGCTGTATTGGAAGGGAAGCCTAGGAGTTCAGAGGCGCACGGCTGGTCGCCCATCGCATCCCATTGTCTCGACGTGACTCTAAATCCGGATGAGGAAAAAGAACTCGTGTTCCTGTTAGGGTATGTGGAGAACGAGCAGGAAGAAAAATTCGAATCGCCTGGAATCATCAACAAGAAAAAAGCCCTTGAAATGATAGAGGCCGTTTCGACGTCCGAGAAAGTTGACGCGATGTTCGAGTCTTTGCGCGGCTACTGGGCCGATCTCTTGTCCGCGTTCAGGCTCACTAGCGCTGACGAAAAGCTGGATCGAATGGTGAACATCTGGAACCAGTATCAGTGCATGGTGACGTTCTGCATGTCTCGAAGCGCGTCTTATTTTGAGTCGGGCATCGGACGGGGGATGGGGTTCCGTGACTCCAACCAGGATATCATCGGCTTCATTCACCAGATACCGGAGAAGGCGAGGGAAAGGATCCTCGATATCGCCGCGACCCAGTTTGAGGATGGAGGGGCGTACCATCAATATCAGCCTCTCACAAAGAAGGGGAACAACGAGATCGGTGGAAATTTCAACGATGACCCTTTATGGCTCATCCTCTCGACTTCCGCTTACATTAAAGAGACTGGAGACTGGGGCATACTCGGAGTCAGCGTCCCATTTGACAATGATGCGTCGAAGGCCGTGCCACTGCTGGAACATCTCCGGCGGTCATTCTACCATGTCGTGAAGAACCTCGGCCCGCACAAGCTCCCTCTCATCGGACGCGCGGATTGGAACGATTGCCTGAACCTCAACTGCTTTTCGAACAACCCGGATGAATCCTTCCAAACCACTGAGAACAGAAAAGGGGGAACGGCAGAATCCGTTTTTATTGCCGGGATGTTTATCCTTTACGGCGGGGAATACGGCAAGATGCTAAGGAGTCTTGGGAGAGAAAGTGAGGCGGATGAAGTTGACAGGCATGTTGAAGAAATGAAGCGGTCAATCGACGCGGCCGGTTGGGACGGCGAATGGTTCCTCCGCGCGTACGATTACTTCGGACGAAAAGTTGGAAGTCGAGAAAACGAGGAGGGACAAATATTCATTGAACCCCAGGGGATGTGCGTCATGGCGGGAATAGGCATCCCGGATGGACGCGCGAAAAAGGCTCTCGACTCAGTTAAGGAACGACTGGACTGCGAGTTTGGCATCGTTCTCAACAATCCTGCCTTCACGAAATATTATATCGAGTACGGTGAGATATCGACATATCCCAGGGGCTATAAGGAGAACGCAGGCATATTCTGCCACAACAACCCATGGATCATGATCGCGGAGACAATGCTGGGCAACGGGGAGCGAGCCTTCGACTACTACCGCAAGATTACTCCCTCATATCTTGAGGAGATCAGTGACCTTCACAAAGTGGAGCCTTATGTGTATCCGCAGATGATTGCCGGGAAAGACGCATACAGACCAGGCGAGGCGAAGAACTCCTGGCTCAGCGGCACCGCATCATGGACCTTTTACACAATCTCCCAGTACATACTCGGAATCAGACCAGATTACCACGGCCTTACAATAGACCCCTGTATTCCAAGAGCGTGGGATGGATTTACCGTCGAGCGAGAGTTTAGAGGCGCGAAGTACATCATAAGAGTATCTAACCCGAAGAGGGTATCCAGGGGAGTGCGTACCATCCTTGTCGACGGCGAGACGTTATCAGGGAACATCCTGCCAGTCTTCCCCCCAGGCACGGAACACAGGGTGGAGGTGACACTCGGTTAGAGGTCAGCTTACCTAAAACATCTAGTTAGAAAAGATGTCAAGCTGCGGCGCTTATATTGTCGACGGGGACCGGGGTTTGAGAGCCAGCTCGTGCTCTCTCTAATGTCGTAGGATTGGGAGTTCTGACAGCCTGTCGCTATCTTCAATGTAAACTCAGGCAGGCTGAATGAACCGGCTAATGGTATTGTTGGATATCGTCGTCCTTCTAATCGTCGCGTATTTCACCTGGTATCTTGCAACGGACTACCGGACCTTTGCCGGTAGGGAGCAGATCCCATTTGTACTCTGGGTCATTGACACGATCGACCTCTTCATACACGAAGGGGGGCACTTCTTCTTCGGATTTTTCGGCCGTCTTATATATTTCCTGGGAGGATCGTTGATGCAGATAGTGATCCCCTCTCTTGCTGTCTGGGTTTTCCTGAAGTCGGGTGCGCGCACGCTCATTTGGACCCTTTACTGGTTGGGGCAAAACCTGGTCAACGTGTCTGTCTACATCAGTGACGCGCCGTACCGAAGACTCCCGCTTATCTCGGAGTCGGCAATTCATGACTGGAACTGGATTTTTGGGTATCTCGGTCACATGGAGATGGCGGGGCCGGTCTCGACTGTCGTTTTCGTCCTCGGAATAGGTGCTTGTCTCGGAGGAGTCGTCATGGCCGGTTATTTTCTGTTCGCGGATTTTGTTGACGCTTTTGTGCAAAAGGAGAACGTATGATTAAACATGTTGTGTTTCTCAAGTTCAAACCATCGACTACGAAGGACCAGATAGAATTATTGAGGAAAGGATTCGAGGCGCTGCCGGGTTTGATCCCGGAGATAAGGTCATATGAGTTCGGGCTTGATGTGGTTCGCTCCGAAAGGTCTTTTGACTACGGTCTAGTCTCAGCGTTCGACGATCTCGATTCCCTTCAAAGATACAGTGCTAACCCGGAACATCAGAAAGTTCTGAAACATATTCGGGAAATATCCGATAGCATCAAATCGGTCGATTTCGAAGTTAAGTAGCAGACGCTGGCACGGCGGATGTCCGTGCCGACGCTAACCGCATGACCGCGGACGCAAGAAGAAGACGAAACCAAACTTCAATTCAATTTCAACGGGCGATGTCTGAAATAATACTGAAAACAGAAGGGTTGAGTAAGCAGTTCGGCAGCAGATGGGCCGTTAAGGACCTCAACCTTGAGGTTCACGAGGGAGAGGTCTTCGGTTTTCTTGGGCCAAACGGGGCCGGAAAGAGCACTACGATTCGCATGATTCTCACGCTCCTTACACCCACTGCCGGAAATGTCAGGATATTCGGCCGCGACGTCAGGAAGGAAAGGGGGGAGATCCTCTCTCGTGTATGTGGCATCGTGGAGAAGCCTGACTTCTATCTCTTCCTCTCAGCCTATAAGAACCTGGAGCTACTCGGCTCGCTGACAAGGAGACTCAGCAGAGACGAAATATACGAAGCGCTCGAGAAGGTAGGTTTGAAGGCGAGAGCTCAGGACAAGGTTAAAACCTTCTCGCACGGCATGAAGCAGCGCCTGGGAATAGCCCAGGCCATACTGACAAGGCCAGATCTTGTCATACTTGACGAACCTACTTCGGGCCTCGACCCACAGGGGATGAAGGAGGTACGCGAGCTTGTTCTTGCTCTTTCGCGCGAACATGGCACAACGATATTTCTCTCCTCTCACCTCCTGACCGAAGTGGAGGCGGTGGCGAAGAGAATGGCAGTCCTCAACCATGGACAGCTGATTGCACAGGGAGAAGTGACTGAGCTTATGGGAGGCGGTGCGTCATATTTTTCGATCAGCGCCCAGCCAATGGAGAAGGCGGTAGGGATCATGAGGGGCATGCCATGGCTCGAAGTCGTCTCGGAAGCAAACGCCATCGAGGTCCGCATGGATTCAGCTCGCGCGTCGGAGCTGAACAGGATCCTCGTCACTTCGGGAGTGGAGGTGTCGAGCCTTGCTCCCAAGCGCACACTTGAGGATTACTTCCTGAAAATAACGGAGGGAGCGTCTGAGGTATGAATCTCTTCGAGATTGAATTCCAGAAGACTTTCAGGAGGTGGAGGACCTACATCGGTTTCGCCGTTATTCTTGCCGCGGTTCTCCTCATAGAGACGATTATAAAATTCAACGAGCATCAGATGGCCAGGAACTTCACCGGCGGGCTCGGAAGTGACTTCCTCGTATCGGGAAACATACTCAACGCTTGGGTGATAACCGGGTTCGTGATGAACTCGCTTTACATCCACGTTCCTTTCCTCATCGCCCTGGTGGCAGGGGATATGATTTCATCCGAGGCGACCGCCGGCACGCTGAGGTTCATACTTATTCGCCCCCCTTCACGTTCCAGGATATTCACGGCAAAATTCCTAGCGATGCTTGCATACACGGCGTTGCTTATAGTGTTCCTCGGTGCCCTCTGTGTTGGGATAGGTCTTCTTCTTTTCGGTGGCGGCGACCTCATCAAGTTCCAGCCTGGCATCCCCCACATAGTCATACTTCCGGCAAGCGTGGCGGCGTCCCGAACCGCCCTCGCGTTTCTCGGAGCGATTCTCTCCATGTCGGTGGTCGGTTCTCTGGCCTTTCTCTTTTCAACGCTGGTCGATAACTCGATAGGCCCAATCATAGGCTCGATCGCACTCGTCATAATCTCGTTCATCCTCGGGAACCTTCCTTTCGAGTTTACGGAATCGATCCGCCCATATCTGTTCACCACCTATATGGGGATTTGGCAGCTCCTGCTCGACGATCCAATAAAATGGGGCGAAGTCATCAGGTACGCATTATCGCTGCTACTGTACGATGCGTTATTCTTCGCTTCCGCCTTCTTTTTCTTTGTCAGAAAGGATATCAAGAGTTGAGGTTGAGAATGAACATCTCGGTTGTGAACCGTGACTATGTAAGCCATCGCGGCAGAGGCGAACGCGGCGGACGAAGGTTCTACATCTCCGCGGCATTTGCCTTCCTTGCCCTCTGGATGCTTTCCCCCTTTTTTAATTTCATTGCAGCTGCTCCCAAGCAGGCGACAGGAATGGAATATCTCGAAAGGGCAACGCGAAAGTTCGATGCGATAAAGGACTACAGCGCAGATGTGAAAGTGCATATGGAGCTGACGGCTGTTCAGGCGCCGGATATGGAGGCAAAGGTCTACTACAAGGCCCCCGACAAAGTGAAGATTGACTCGAAGGGGCTCTTCTTCATGCCGAAGGACGTCGGGGTCATCAATCCGAGAAAGTTCAGTCCAGACGACTTTGTCGTCGACATACTTGATACTTCTTCTTTCGATGGAAAACCGGCAGTCCGCTTGTCTTTGATTCCGAAAAAAGATCTGACGGGAGAGAAGGGAATTATTCTGACCATCGACAGGAGTGACTGGCTTATCGTGAAGATAGAGACGGCACCCTACCCTGGAAGAGAGGCAAGCGCGAAGATCACATACGGCAAAGTTGACGGGTTCCAGGTGCCCGTAAGGGTGGATGTAAGTCTCAACGTTTCGGGCGGTGACCACGCTGGCGAAGGGGGGGAGTTCGGCCATGAAAGGCGGCGGGCCGCCCAGTTGAATGGGAAGGTTGTGATATACTATTCGGACTACAGGATTAACTCGGGGTTGTCTGACGATATTTTCAGGGAGGACAAGTCCGAGTAGAGGCACTGCTCCGAAGGCGACGGGAAATCCTTGAAGTCGCCGCTTCATGCCGACGTATCCTTTCTTGATAAACTTTGCTCCCTAAGGTATATTCTAAAAACAAGCGATGGAGAGAGAGGAAAACGTGGAACTTAGCGTTCTTTCCGGAAGAAGTGGCTGTGGGCAGAAAGTACGTCTTCTCTCGCTACGAGTTTATGCATGTGCACATCAATCGTGAATTTATTTGAAAGCGACTAAGAGAGTCAGATGAGTAAAGGCGCCTCGACGACGCCGCTCATGGCGCAATATAGAAAAGTTAAAGATCGCTATCCTGACGCGGTTGTCCTTTTCAGGATGGGAGATTTCTACGAGACATTCGAGGATGACGCGAAGATCGCGAGCGCTGTCCTTTCTCTCACCCTTACCAGGCGTGCGAACGGTGGTGCCGCGGATGTCCCTCTCGCTGGTTTTCCTCACCATGCCATTAACCAGTACCTTCCCAAGCTTGTGAAGGCAGGGTATAGGGTTGCCGTCTGCGAACAGCTTGAAGACCCGAAATTCGCCAAGGGGATAGTCAAGCGCGATATTGTCGAAGTTGTCACCCCCGGCGTGAATTTCTCGAATGACTCAGCGAAAACGAACAACTACTTTGCCTCTCTTCTGACGGAAGGAGAGGAGTTCGGGCTCGCCTACTGCGACGCTACCACAGGTGAGTTCGCTTTCGCGCAGGGAGGGATTTCCGACCTCGAAGCGTGCATCGGAAAGATAGAGCCGCTTGAACTTCTGCTTCCGCGTTCGAAGGCTGACGAGCTTGGCGCACTCCTTCAGCCACTTTTGCGGAAGGCGGTCGTAACGAGGCGCGACGATTACATATTCAACTTCGACTACGCTTATGACAAGCTCATACATCACTTCAACGTCCAGAACCTGAAGGGCTACGGTCTGGAGGCGAGAGATCTGGCTGTGCGCGCAGCCGGCGCGGCCCTCGACTATCTGGCGGAGACGCAAAACGGGAATCTTTCTCATATCGTCGCCATTTCAGAATTCACCATCTCGGGTTTTGTCGAAATAAACCGTACGACAAGGAGACATCTAGAGATTGTCGAGTCTACGTCTGAAGGGGGGAGCTCGCTCCTCAGCTCGATTGACTTGACCGAGACGCCTATGGGCGCGAGGCTTCTCAGACGAAGCCTACTGCAGCCTTTGAAAAATCCCGTGGAAATCAACGCCCGGCTCGATGCCGTTGGAGAGATCAGGAAGTCTCCCGCCGGCATGAGAGAATTCATGGAACTCCTTTCGGGGTTCGGTGATCTGGAAAGGCTTGTGGCGAAGGTGTCCACCAGGAGGGCGAGTCCGCGTGACATAGGAGGACTGCGGAACATGTTGCAGCGGCTTCCGCAGATAAAAATGTACGCGGGAAAAATTGAATCCGCTCTATGGCAGTCGGTCAGCGCCAGCGTAAACGAGGAGGCCGAGCTTCTGAAGCGCCTTGCCGATTCGCTGGCTGACGATCTTCCTGCACAGGCGGTTGACGGCGGCGTGATCAGGCGCGGGTTTAACCGCGAACTTGACGATCTTCGCGATCTTGCCTTCAACGCCAAGGATTGGATAGCGCAGATGCAGGTCACGGAGCGTCAGAGAACGGGGATATCGTCCCTCAAGGTCGATTACAATTCAGTTTTCGGTTATTACATAGAGGTCACCAAAGCTAATCTATCCCGGGTACCTGAAGACTACATAAGGAAGCAGACTCTCGTCAACGCGGAGCGGTTCATTACTCAGGAGCTGAAGGAGTACGAAGAGAAGGTGCTCCATGCCGAGGAAAGGATACAGAAACTGGAACTTCAGCTTTTCGAGGAGATAAGAGAAGAGGTCTCCGCACACGCGTCACCTCTCCTCGAAACCTCCAGGTCCATCGCTCTCGCCGATGTTCTCCTGTCGTTTGCAAAACTGGCCTCGGAGAACAAGTACGTGCGTCCTGAGGTTGACGAGTCGCTCGATCTTGAGATAGAATCCGGAAGGCATCCGGTAGTGGAGAAGGTTCTGCCTAGCGGAGAGAGTTTCGTCCCGAATGATATTTTCCTCCGGGAGGGGAAGGAGCAGATAGCTCTGATAACCGGGCCGAACATGGCCGGGAAGAGCGTGTACATCAGACAGGTGGCTCTTATTGTCCTCATGGCACAGGCAGGTTCATATGTCCCCGCCAGACGTGCCCGCATAGGAATTGTGGATAAGATATTCACGAGGGTCGGCGCGTCTGACAATATCAGCGCGGGAGAGAGCACATTCATGATCGAGATGCAGGAAGCGGCTAACATCCTGAACAACGCCACGTCGCGAAGCCTGGTCCTGCTCGACGAGATTGGGCGGGGGACGAGCACATTTGACGGAGTTTCGATCGCTTGGTCGATAGTCGAATATCTTCATCAGAACCCGTCACGCAGCGCGCGGACCCTCTTCGCTACTCATTATCACGAGTTGAACGAGCTTGTCGACCTCTATCCTCGCGTGAAGAACCTGAAAGCGGACGTCCGCGAATACGGCGGCAAGGTAGTCTTCCTGCACAAGGTAACCGAAGGGAGCGCTGACCATAGTTACGGAATTCATGTGGCCGAGATGGCCGGGCTCCCGAAGGCTGTCACGGGAAGAGCGAAGGAGATTTTGAAGAACCTCGAATCGTTTGAACTCTCGGCAAC
>JAKAMG010000038.1 GCA_021812985.1 Bacteroidota bacterium | reverse complement strand
TTTGGTTTTTGTTGACAAAATATAAGCGTTCGAGGGCGAAGTTACAATTTCCCGTTTCGATTCTTTTGCAGGCGTCGACTGTACATTGGAATCAAGTGGGGCCGGAGGTAAATTATACCATGAATCAGAAGAGAATTCACATCGTCACTCTAGGCTGTCCGAAGAATCAGGTTGACAGCGAAGTCCTGGCCGCGCAGCTAAAAGCCAACGGCTACACGCTTTCCGACAACCCTTCGGATGCCGATGTCGCCGTAATCAATACGTGTGGATTCATAGACGCGGCAAAACAGGAATCGATTGAAACAGTCCTCCAGATCGCGGAGGAGAAGAAGTCAGGGAACCTGAAGAAGGTTGTCGTGACGGGATGCCTCGTAGAAAGGTACAAGAAGGAATTGAAGGATGGGCTGAAAGAAGTGGATGCCTTCTACGGAACCCACGAGATCAAGGCCGTCCTCAATGAGCTCGAGGCCGATTACAAGTATGAAATGGTAGGCGACCGAATATTGTCCACGCCGAACCACTATGCCTACCTGAAGGTGTCAGAAGGATGCGACAACCCCTGCTCTTTCTGCGCGATCCCCCTGATGCGCGGCAAACACCTTTCAAAGCCTTTGGATGAAATCGTCGAAGAGGCCCGCAAGCTGGAACAAAAAGGGGTGAAGGAGCTCATCGTGGTCGGCCAGGATACGACCTACTACGGGCTCGACATTTACGGAAGGCGGGAATTGCCGAAACTCATGCGGACACTCAACGACATCGAAGGCTTCGAATGGATACGCCTTATGTACGCTTATCCCGCCAAGTTCCCCGACGAGCTTCTCGACGTTATGCGCGAGGGCGACAGGATTTCCAAGTACATAGACATTCCCATCCAGCACATCTCGGATAAGATGCTCAAATCCATGCGAAGAGGTACGACGAGGCGAACACTCGAAGAACTTCTCCACAGGATAAGGGAGAAGGTCCCGGGCATCGCGATAAGGACAACGCTCATTGTCGGGTACCCGGGTGAAAGTGAGAAGGAATTCGATGAGTTGCTCCAGTTTGTAAACGAGTTCAAGTTTGAAAGGCTCGGCGCGTTCACGTATTCCGTCGAGGAGGGGACGTCCGCGGCTATCCTCGGTGATCCGGTGCCTCAGGAGGAGAAGGAGAGAAGGCACGCCGCGATAATGGAAGCCCAGCGGCAAATCATTACGGATCTGAACGAGAAAAAAGTCGGATCGCGCACACGAGTATTGATAGACCGAAGAGAGGGGGACAACTACGTCGGACGAACTAGTCAGGACGCCCCCGAGATAGACACGGAGGTCATAATAACGTCAGGCAAACCCCTTGGCATCGGCAACTTTGCGGAGGTCGTGATAGACGAGACGTATGAACACGACCTTTACGCGACAGCTCTATAAGGAGGTGGATCGTGATAAGGATGTTCACGGCTGTTTGCTTATTGGCCACGACACTCGCTTCGGCGCAGGTTGAGCTGCAGCGCCCCTACTCCAGTCATGCCTCTCACTTCTTCTTCCAGGCGCTGAACTTCAGGTCCCCATCCAATCAAAGCCGCATTGACTACTACTTCCAGGTCCCGTACAGCCAGCTCCATTTCATTAAGTCGGGAAACTCGTACACAGCTCAGTACACGATCACTGTAAGGCTCGTTGACAGGAACGACAACACGGTAGTCGAAGAATCCTGGGACGAGAGGGCCATTTCTGCTGGGTTCAGCGAAACCGAAAGCGACAAAGTCCTCTCGTCGTCGCAAAGGCATTTCAAGGTGATGCCCGGAACTTACAGACTGATTTCCACTATGAGCGAGAAGGAAACCGAGGGATCAGTCACGCAGGAACGAGGGATAGTTGCAAGGGACTTCGCTTCCCCGTCGGTTTCCGTATCGGATATCATGCTCCTTCTATCTTCCTCCTCGAGCGGCGGCAGACTCACGATTATTCCGAACATACAGGGGAACGTCGTATCCTCAAGCGATTCCTTCCCGGTTTTCTATGAGATATACACGGCAAGACCGGGTGACTCGGTTTATGCCACGACAGAAATCGCTGGAGTGAAGGACGTGCCGGTATACTCCAGCTCCCGCTGGATATTTCTCCCCGATTCAGTAAACGAAGTGTTCCAGAACATTCCGAAGCACACGCTGTCGATGAATGATTACAGGCTCGCTGTCACTTTAAGGGGGTCCGCTGATGAAACTGCGGCCGCGGGGACCTCGGCGGTCGTCCCATTCTCGATTCATTTCATCGATTTACCCCCAACGATAACAGACCTCGATAAGGCAATCGAGGAAATGATGTTTGTTGCGAGCTCATCAACTATCGACAGCATCATGGCCGCCCCCGACGACGTCACAAAGGAGAAACGGTTCCTGCGATTCTGGGACACTTACAAGTGCAGATTCTCCCAGTCCGGGAGGGTATCGATGGCGGAGTACTTCAACAGAGTGGATTACGCGAACAAGAACTTCACTCATTTCTTCCCCGGTTGGAAAAGTGACAGGGGTATGGTTTACATACTCTTCGGTCCTCCGGACAATGTCGACAGGCGCCCGTTCAACATCGACGTGAAGCCCTACGAAGTATGGTATTATTACCAGAAAGACAGGCGTTTCACTTTCCTCGACGATTCGGGGTTCGGCGACTATAAGCTCTTAAATCGAATCTGGGACAATAACTCACCCTTATCAGGAATGGACTTCACGAAAAGGTGACTCGCCCCCTCAAAGTACTTTTCATCTGGCACCACCACCAGCCTTACTACAAAACGGACGGGACCTTCCTCATGCCGTGGGTGCGTATGCACGGCATAAAGGATTACTGGGACATGGTGAGGATGCTTGATGATTACCCAGGAATAAGACAGGTGTTCAATTTCGCCCCGTCGCTCCTCGAGCAGATGCGCGACTATCTCGACGGCACGGCGACAGATGCCGCATTCCTCCTCTCCATGAAAGATCCGAAAGAATTTTCCGAAGCGGACAAACTCGCCGCTCTGAAGACATTTTTCCTGGCGAACGAAGCCCGGATGATCAGGCGATACCCACGTTACTCCGAGCTCCTGAACAGGCGCGGTCCGGTCAGGAGCGACAAGGATATCTACGCTGTCAAGGATAAATTCGACGCGCAGGACTACAGGGATCTCCAGGTATGGTGGAACCTTGCGTGGGTCGGTGAATACTCCAGATTTGACCCGCCTTTCAGGCATTACCTCGACAAAGGAAAGGGATTTTCGGAATTAGAAAAGCGCGCTCTGCTGAAGGCGCACCGCGACATAATTGCCCGCATCATACCACACCATGTCGCCGCGGCAAAGAGAGGTCAGATTGAACTGGCTGTCTCCCCCTTTTACCATCCGATACTCCCCCTACTCTGCGATACGAATATTGCCGTTGCGGCAAACGCCAGGGCTACCCTTCCTGAAAAGAGGTACAGGTATCCTCAGGACGCCGGCCGGCAGATCAAATCGGCCCTCGATTTCGGGAGGAAGACTTTCGGCATGAAGGTCTCCGGCATGTGGCCGAGCGAGGGCTCAGTGAGCAATGCGGCGCTGAAGCTGATCTCCGCGAACGGAGTCTCCTGGGTTGCAACCGACGAGGCCATCCTTCAGAAAAGTCTCACGAAGGGGGGAAAGAATATTTCAGCGGGATTTCCGGAGAAATACTTCGCCTACAACTTTGCTGGGGGTGAGAAGCCGCTCAAGATGTTCTTCAGAGACCACAGCCTCTCTGACAAGATAGGCTTTGTATATTCTGGATGGGGACCAGATGACGCGGCGCGGGATTTCATCTCGAGCCTCCTGAAAATACGCGAGTCGATCACCACAGAATTCGGCGAGGCAGCGCTCGATTACGCTGTGGTCCCCGTCATACTCGACGGTGAAAACGCGTGGGAGTTTTACCAAAGCGACGGGAAGGATTTTCTCCGGACACTCTACTATCTCCTGGAACGGGAAGAGCGGCTAACAACCACGCTCCCCTCGGAGGTACGAGTATCCCGAAGGAACCAAATAGATTACGTCGAGCCAGGCTCGTGGATAAACGCGAACTTCGATATATGGATCGGGCAACAGGAGGACAACAGGGCCTGGGACCTCCTTCACGACGCGCGGGCCGAATTTCAAAAAAGGGCGCCCGGACTGGCAGGGCGAAAAAGGGACTTAGCTATAAAGGAGCTGATGATTGCTGAAGGCTCCGACTGGTGCTGGTGGTACGGCGACGACCATAAGTCCGTTCAGGCGGCAGAGTTCGATGAGCTCTTCAGGTATCACCTAAAGCAGACGTATTCGCTTCTCGGTCTCGCGCCCCCCTCGAATCTTGATGAACCCATAAAGCGAAGACTCGAGCAACTAAGCTATCGCCCCCCTCTCCGCGCCATCACTCCGACGATCGGAAAGGAAAAATCCGAACAGGAGTGGGAGAAAGCCGGTTTCGTCGAACCGGAAGACCCATCAAGCGCGATGCAGAAGACTGGTATCCAAATCAGGAGAGTCAGATTCGGCAGCGACAGGAACAACATGTATCTCAGGATTGAAACCACTCAACCCATTTCTTCCTGCAGACTAGTCGTCGAGTTTTTCACGCCGCAGGCGATCACGATCGAGGTGGGAGAGAGTATCATGCTGAAGACAAGATCCAGGTCATCGCGGGACCAGATAGAGCTGCAGTACTCAATCGGGGAACATGTTGAAATCAGGATTGGACTAACCAGGGGTAAATCTGAAGAAGCGGCTTTCGGCGTTTCGTTGTACGACCAGAACCTGCTGATTGATTCGCTCCCCCGTCAGGGGTTGGCGAAATTCAGTCTGGTCAGTAGTTCTTGATCTTGACTCCGCCCATGGCAGATTCGACAAAGATTCTGAGCTTCGGCCCCTTCTTCGTGTCGGACCTGTACACGCCACCGCCCTGCGAATAAAATCCAGCGACATCGACCGAGGTAAGAAAGCTCTCAGGGGTCATTATCGTCGTATTTATGTCAGAGGGGATGGAGATGTCTACCGAGCCAAGTCCGGTTTTCACTTTGACGTCACAGTCGGTGACCAGCTTTCCGCCAAAGTCGATCTTCATTGAGCCGAGTCCGCCATTGCACTCGATATACTTTGCATGAGCGTTGGAAAGATTCTCGACGGTGACGCTCGAGATGCCTGTCTTCACGTTAAGGTGATCGCACTCGATCTTATTGGGGGATGAGAAATTAAGGACGAAGCTGCACACTCCAGTCGAGAAATTCGCGTCGGAAATCTCCATACCGCCGAGGTCAATTGAAGCATCGCAGACGCCGAATCCGATGTCCAGAGACACAGGGACGGAGTTTGCCAGCTCGAGTGCGACAGAGTCCTTATCCGTATCGAAGCCCAACATTTGGAACTTCTTGCCTTGTTTGCCATTTGACAGGTCGAAAAGGCCTTTGTCCTCCCGCACCTCATACGTCAACCTGGGAGCCTTTTGCTCGTCGCCGTACGCGTAATGGAGACGGAACGCCATTGACGGGTCCTTCACCCCTTTAAGGCTCAGATTTACGGCACCCAGTTTTATGTTAGCCATAATTGACTTGGCACCGCCAAGATCCTCGCTCGTGGTCAAGGCCCTTTGGCCGAACGCCAGCGAATATGCCAGGAGTATCGTTAGTAGGGTTCTCATACTACCTGCCACTACGGAGTTGCGTGGATAAAGTTTCAGTAATGACCAATTTTATCCTTGAGATACTTGTACATCATCTCCCTTGCCCGGAAAAGTTGAACTTTTATGGTATTGACCGGGAGTCCCGTCTTATCCGCTATTTCCTCGTAACTTAGCTCATCCTGATGCCTTAAGACGATCACCTCCCGGTATTTCTTGGGAAGTGAATCAATGGCGGTCCTTATCAGCTTCGACTTCTGCTCCCTGAGCATGTTGAGATCTGGTTCGTAAGTGGAATCGGGGATTTCGTGCTCGATCTCTCCCTCGTCTGTTTGTATCTGATCGCTCATCGAGTAGACCTTGAGCTTTCGCTTACGAATGTAATCGATGCAATGGTTATTGGTAATCTTGAAGAGCCAGGAAGCGAACTGGTGCTGGTAGTCGAAGTCGTTGAGGTGCTGGAATGCCTTAATGAAGACTTCCTGTGTAAGGTCGTCAATCTGGCTTCGGTCCCTGACGAGTTTGTAGACTATCTGGGCAACCGGGTTCTTGTATCTTCTTATGAGAGCCTTGAAGGCCTTTTCATCGCCGCCGATCGCTCGCTTGACGAGAAGAGCGTCTTCTTCGGCTCTCTTGTGCCGTTCCTCTTCTTTCATCAGCTCCTATTTGAGTGAAGAACCCCGCCGTGTTTGGCGGCCCTTAACCTCCTCCTCGTAATACTCGATGCCGAGGTGGGTAATAAGTTCTTCACCGACAAGATACCGAAGATGGTTCTTGAGTTTTGTCAGTTGTATGAACAAATCGTGTTCAGGATATAATTCCGGAGCGCACATGGGGCTCTTGAAGTAAAACGATAGCCATTCCTGTATCCCCGATAGTCCTGCGCGATGCGCAAGGTCGAGAAACAGTATAAGATCTAGAAGGACCGGAGCAGCGAGTATGGAATCCTTACAAAGGAAGTTGACCTTTATCTGCATCGGGTAGCCCAGCCATCCGAAAATATCTATGTTATCCCAGCTCTCCTTGTCGTCGCCACGCGGCGGATAATAATTGATTCTTACCTTATGGTAAAAATCAGAGTAGAGATCTGGGTAGAGATGGGGTTGAAGGATGTGCTCGAGGACTGATAGCTTGCTAACCTCCTTCGTTTTGAAGGACCCGGACTCATCGAGCACCTCTCCGTCCTGGTTCCCGAGAATATTCGTGGAGAACCAGCCGTCCAGCCCGAGCATCCTCGCCTTGAGCATCGGCGCAAGCACAGTCTTGAGGAGAGTCTGACCGGTCTTGAAGTCCTTGCCGGCAATCGGGAGTTTCTGTTTTTTTGCCAGCTCCGTCATGGCGGGTATGTCGACGGTCAGGTTTGGAGCACCGTTGGCAAACGGAATCCCTTCCTTCAAAGCTGCGTATGCATAAATCATGCTCGGGGCAATCCTGGGGTCGTTCTTAGCAAGCCCCTTCTCGAAATTCCTTAGACTTGAGTGTACTTCGCTCTCTTCTGTAAAAACTTCCGTGCTTCCGCACCAGACCATGACCCCCTGCCTTGAAGAGTTCTTCCGCATGGTCCGTCTGATGTCTTCCCTTAACTCCTCAGCCGCTTCCATCTTCGACTTGGTTTTCTTGACGACCTTCGGCCTGAGCCTCTTGACGTAATTCTGTTCGAAAACCGCCGGCATAACTTCGATGCTCTGGAGGAAGGGCCGGGTCATCTCGAGATCATCACGATTGAGCACGCCGGCCTTCTTCGCGGCATCGTAGGCAGTTCCTCCGAAGATATCCCAGCCTGCGAAGCGGAGACCAGCCAGCGGAGCGAGCGGAACCAGATCACTGATCAGTGGACTCCGGTTCTCGGTCCTCTTCCCCAGTCTGATCGCTCCCATTTGAGTGAGCGAGCCTATCGGCTGCCGCTTCCCTGCACGGACGAGTTCCACACCAGCCATCAATGTAGTGGATACGGCGCCTATACCCGGCGTGAACACCGTGAGGGGACCTTCCGGATTCACAATCTTCCTCCCTGAATTACGCTTGGGAGGTTTCGGACTTAAACTGCTTGTAGACATGAAACAGCCTCTGAATAGCGGTTAGATTCGTGAGTATTGCGAGAAGAATGACGGCACCGGCAAGCGCCAGAGGGGGATGAACAAATCCCTTTCCAAAATATGCTTCGATAGGTGCCTGGAATAGTCTGTCGAGAAAAGGATCGATCGTGTTAAATATCAATCCCAACCCAAGTATGACGACCCTTTCTTGCCTTCGCGCGAGTCCGACATTAGCCTTGAAGCCGAGAGTCTCAGCCCGCGCTCGAATGTAGCTGACCATTATCGAGCCGCCGATCGCAAATACAGCGGCCACGGATGTAATATAAAAATGATGACCTATCAGGTAGACTCCGATCCCGAAAAACACGGTAACCTCGGAGTACCTGTCCATCGTAGAATCGTAGATCGCTCCAAATCTGGTGACCCGTCCCGTTTTTCTAGCGACGGCTCCGTCTATGATATCGAACAGTCCGCTGACAAGGACGAGTACTCCTCCTGTTGCGAGCCTCCCCCGCGAAATTTCCCACGCGCAGAAAATGCTCAGCAGAAATCCGAGAGTGGTGAGCCAGTTTGGGTTAGCGTTCTTCCTCCCGAGCCAAAGCGCAAGCGGTTCAAGCAGCTTCTTGAAGCCGTTCTCGACGCCCTGCGGGATCAGACTCCTCATTTCTCAGCACCTTCCACGACGATGACGAATTCACCGCGCTTCTCTCCGCTGCCGATCGTTCCGGAAACCTCTGACAGCGTTCCCCTGTAGAAAGTCTCGTGTATTTTTGTCAGTTCTCTCGCGACCACGCAGCGGCGATCGCCGAAAGGCCCCGCCAATTCCCGGAGCGTTTTCTCTATTCGGTGGGGTGACTCGTAGAATATGATGGTCCTCGTTTCAGATGCGAGGGATTGAAGCTTCTTCTGTCTCCCCTTCTTGAGAGGGAGAAAGCCCTCGAAAAGAAATCGGTCCATCCTAAGCCCGCTTGAAGACAGCGCGGCGATGAGAGCCGTGGGCCCAGGTATAGGAATGACCTCTATTCCCGCATCGATGGCATCCCTGACGAGGACGTAGCCGGGATCCGAAATACCCGGTGTACCAGCATCGGTAATCAATGCGGCGGTTGCCCCGCCCGACAGTCGTCCAACAATCTCCTGAGACCTGGACGCCCCGCTGTGGCTGTGGAAGCTGAGCATCGGCTTCGATATCCCGTAATGCTTAAGCAGCACGGAGCTTGTCCGCGTGTCCTCGGCGGCTATGAAATCGACGCTCTTCAGAGTTTCCACAGCCCGGTAGGTGATATCGCTGAGATTGCCCAGGGGCGTTGCGACCACAAAGAGCTTCCCTCCCAGCCTTTCGGCTCCCCGAAGGGGTTCTTCGGACACTACGCCCCCCAATCTCTGAGATATCTGAAGTCTACGTTGATTGTCCTGTGGCCAACCTTTGCGATGATGGGCGGGGTTCTCTTGAACTGGCTCCTAACGATCATGCTGTGCATGTCGTTCACAATCCTCCGGTCGTAACCGAGCGCTACTACCTCATCGATCCTCATTCTCTGATCCACCAGCAGGTAGAGTACTTTGTCTATGTTCTCATAGGAATAGCCGAGCTCATTCTCATCAGTCTGCCCGGCCCAGAGATCGGCGCTGGGTTTCTTTCTGACTATCTTCTCCGGGATTCCGACAAATTCAGACAGCTGCCACACCTGCGTCTTGTAGAGGTCCCCAATCGGATTGATCGCGTGTGCCATGTCGCCGAATATCGTGCCGTAGCCGATGAGCATTTCCGTCTTGTTGCTCGTGCCCAGAACCAATGATTTGTCGCGAGCGGAGATGTCGTAAAGGATTATCATCCGTGTCCTGGACATAATGTTACCCATACGCACGTTGCTGATGGCGGGATCTCTCGAGATGACCGCGTCTGCCGCGGCGCTTATATCCACCGTCTCGGTTCGCACGCCGAATTTTTCAGCGAACAGCTTCGCATCGTCGAGGCTGTCCTTCGACGAATTCCTGTAAGGGAGCATGACGCACAATACGTTCTCGGCGCCGAGGGCATCAACCGCGAGTGCCGCAGATAATGCGGAATCGACGCCGCCCGAAAGACCCACGACAACCCTGTTCATCCCCACTTTCCGGGTCTCCTCCCTGATGAAACGCACGAGAAGGTCCTTCACGAGTGACGGATTTATTCTAAGGTCTTTGGTCTGAGTCTCCATATGTCCAAAAATTAAGAAAAGGGGGCTCGTTAATCAATGAGACGGTGATCCATGATGTCACCCTCCGCGCCTGGAAGCTTCACCGTGCGCCCCCTTACGATGCCTTGCCTTCTTCCTCCGTCCCCTTTTGCTTCGACTTCTTCAACGCCAAATTAGCCCCCATTCCGATGAGAAGTATGAGGACAACCGCATTGGTCCCAAGAGAAAGAGACTTCCCCACAGCGTATACCTTCGGCTCAAACTTCATTTCGATCTCGTGCACACCCTTCGGCACCATGAGCGCCCTGAGGAAATAGTCGGCACGGTATATCTGGGCCGGCTTGCCATCGATGTAAGCGTTCCATCCGGCAGGATAGTACACTTCGCTCAGAAGGAGGAGGTTGTTCCCACTCGCCCTGACCCGCATCTTCATAGACTGAAGTTTGTAATCCTGAAATTTGACAGACACGTTTGAATCAGGCGGGTCCACCTTGAGTCCGGGATCTTCAAGGAAGTAGAGCGTCCGTGACGGATCGAATGTAGGATCCTTCAGTGTATTCAGGATGTCGAGCGCTGAGGAGACTTTGTAGTCGTCAACGAAGAAAGCGCGGGGAAGGATGTTTTTGTTCTCTTCGACGGATTTCGACCCACTGAAGACAACTTGTCCGATGCCTGGTTCAGGCTTGTCCGTCACTACGTACTTCACACCGAGGAGCCTCATGATGTTGGGATTGGTCAATCCATCAACATCGATCATGTCCTGGTAAATTCTCAGCTTAGCGGCGGAATAGCCTCCGACATCCTGTATGCGATAGTATGCGAGGTCGTTGGATGTCGCTGCCTGCCCTCCCTGAAGCTGTAGGACACGGTAGAGTCCGGCGTCCTGCTTTATGAACTTGACATAATCAGGTATAGAGAACTGTTCTGCCTGAACCTGCCTCCCATACATCTGCATCGGCCTGTAGTCGACACGCCAGAGATCGAGCATGAGGAGCAGGACGAATCCTGCGCCCGCAACCAGCCCGGTGATTTTCCTTCTGATATAGAAAGACGCCAGCGCAGCTGTGAGGCCGCAGATGAAGAGCGAGACATACAGGTCATTCATCATGTTACTGAAGAGGAGATCATGCACCTGCTGCGGGGCATTGGCGAACCGTCCACCCTGAATAATTCCCTCGTAGAAATCCT
Organism: Bacteroidota bacterium; assembly: GCA_021812985.1. Classification (GTDB taxonomy): domain Bacteria; phylum Bacteroidota; class Ignavibacteria; order Kryptoniales; family JAKASW01; genus JAKASW01. Next base: position 17,784 of record JAKAMG010000038.1, on the reverse strand, counting down.
GAAAGGCGCCGCGCATGATAAGCGAAAGGATAATCAGGCCGCCGATAACTCCCGCGGCAATCAGCATCTTCTTCGCCAGTGCCTGATCGTTTTTAGCTCGAGCCTCCCAGATCGAATTCAACCCGAACGCGGCCAGTAGTGGCACGAATATCTGTACGAGGACGAGTATCATGCTCGGAGATCGGAACTTGTTGAAATACGGGAAGTAGTTAAACATGAGGTCGTAGACAAGCGGGAACTCTCTTCCGAAAGACATAAGCAACGCCAGGGCTATCACTATGACGCTGAATATGATAAACGGATTCTTCCTGTTCCTTATAAAGCCGACAAATGCGAGGAGGAGAACTATGACTCCCATGTAGGGCGAAGCCTCCATGAATGGCTCCGGTCCAAAGTAGGTGTTGACGCGGACCGTCTGGTTGTTGGAGAGGGGCCCGTTGTATTCGATGTCTCCGAAGCCGTAAAACGAGGGGTCGACGAAACAGGTCATCTCCTTCGGGCTGAACGACCAATTCGTGGCATACTGGTAGTCAAGCCCCCCTCCCTGGGTGCTTTTATCCGAGGCGGACTGAACCAGTGGAGGCGCTCCGCGAATCGAATATTTGCTGTACTGGAACGTGGACAGAAAAAGATCGCCGGACATGACGAAGGCTACGATGCTCGCCGCGATAAGGAGGAGCCCCGCGCGCGTCACGCCGCCCAGGTTCTCTTTCTTCATGAGCGCGCGGACGAAATTGTATATCAGGTAAACCGCGAGGGCGAGATACGAGTAGAATATCATCTGAATGTGCGTCCCACCATATTGCAGATGAAGCGCTACGATCAGCGCCAGCAGGTATGACCACCTGAACTTTTTCGTAAGATCCATAACCAGGATAAGGATGAACGGGAAGAAGGCTATCGTAGCGATCTTTGTATTATGACCCGCCATTATCCAGTCGATTATAAATGTTGAGAAGAGAGTGGCGACCGCGCCGAAAAACGCCGCAAACTTAGCGAGCCCGAGCCTCCGGGAAAGGAGGTACAGACCGATCCCGAAAAGAAAGTAGTAGGCGACCACCCAGCCGACGTCCTGATTTACCATAATTATCGAGGCCGCGCGGTCTATGTAACCCCAAATAGATCCCACGAAATCATACCACCTCTGACCGGAGGTAAGCAAGCTCGCGAACGAGGGCATGCCGCTGAACATGTATGGAATCCAGAGCGGGAAAACTCCTTCGCCTTTTGCCTGTTCGAGGAACGAGTTGAGACTCTTCGAGGCATTAATATCCACCGAGATGAAAACCTTATTCTCGAAGAAAGCCTTGTGGAGAAAAACAACCAGCATTATGAATATCAGCGCGACAAGAATGGGCGTCTCGTACTTTGCCGGGACGAGCGGCTTCTCCTCGACCGCCTTCTTCTCGCTTGCTCTCTTAACGGTTTGCTTGCCCATGATCTTTCTCTAATATTTTATTGAAGAGGGTTGACAACTTTCTTGCTGCTTCCTTGCGTTCGAAGTTCCTGATGACCTCCTCCCGCGGGGCGAACTGACCGTTCCTGTCGCCCCCAATTGAGCCGCGTTCGCGGAACTGGACGTAGAAGCTTTCCAGCGCTTCCTTAGCCTTCGACAAATCCTCGGGGGGGACCACTGCCCCGGCCCCCGTCGACCTGATTATCTCCGCCGCAGCGCCTTGAGGCGCAAACGCGATGATTGGCCGTTTCGAACCAATATATTCAAACACCTTTCCTGGAACAATCTCGGAGCTGAGTTCGGATTCATCCACAATGAGGACGAGCAGATCGGATTCCAGCAGAAGCTTTATGCTCTCCTCGTGTGGAAGATACCCCTTCTCCTCGACGATTCCGTCAAACTCCGGCTCTTGAAGCATCGCGCGCACGTCCGCGCCGAACCTTCCGGCAAAGACGAGCCTGATCTTGTCGCGAGATATCTTCCCACTGGCTGTCAGGCTCTTCACCGCGTCAAGAAGCGTCCGCGGATTTCTTCTGCCGTAAAGCGACCCTGTGTACGTGATCGTCATCCTCTCATTCCTCGGGCGCTCGATCGCGGGATAATCTTCCGAATCAAATCCGTTAGGAATGTACACGATCTTGTTTCTGTCGAGCCCGGGATACTTGCCGAGGAGATCTTTTCCGATTCCCTCCCATGCAATCTCGACGGCATCGGCCCGCTCAACTGAATCTCTCTCCATGTACCTGTCAATCGCCGCCGGCACGAACCACCTGTTCGGTGTCGAAATGAAACCGGTCCACGGATCGCGAAGCCCCATCACCCATGGCTTCCCCGATCTCTTCTTCAGACTCTTCGCGATGAGGGAGGCTGTATAAGGAGGCGAGCTCGAATAAATCGCGTCTATCCCCTCCTCTTCAATTATCTTCATCCCCGCGCTTACGGCAGTGAAGAGCCATCCCACGCGCGCATCCGGTATAAAGAAAGTCGAGCGGACCAGATCTGCAATCTTCTCCATGGGACCTGAGGCCTTCTTCTTCCCCCCCGATGGAATGTTTTCGACGTCGACCGCCGACCCTGGCTTCTTGCCTGTAAGTTTTCTGTAGGCGTCATAAGGCTCGAATATTCTTGTTCTCACGACCCTGACGTCATTGGGGATCTCGTTCAATAGGGACTCATCGATGGCGGGAAAATCGGCGTCGCCGACCGTAAGGACAACGGGCTTGTAGCCAAACTGCGGAAGGTATTTCACGAATTTCAGCACGCGCTGGACGCCCGGACCTCCTGACGGGGGGAAGTAATAGGATACTATGAGGACTTTTCTCATGACAGCTGACCTCCCGTCTCAGCATCCCCCCCGAGTGAGAATATCAATAAGGGAATCTTCACTTAGCCGCCAATTCCTCTATCGCGTTCACAAGGTTATCCCAGGAGTAGAGCTTCTTCTGTTCGGCAACACCCGCGGCTAAAGACTCTCCAAGACCTTCGTCGAAAAACCTGGCCATGGCAGCGGATAATTTTTCAGGAGAATTGGGCGGGATGACGATGCCCGTTCTGCCGTCTATGACGACTTCAGCAAGGCCCCCGACATTCGTCGTTATGACCGGCTTTTCAAAATTATACGCTATCTGGGCTATGCCGCTTTGTGTGGCGTCAACGTAAGGAAGCACCACGACGTCCGATGCCGAGAAATACAGCGCCACGTCTTCGTTCGGTATGTAATCCGAAAACAGTTTCACCCGGTCTTCGATCCCGAGTCTTGCGATCTGTTCCCTGTAAGGGCGCTCATCATCATAGAACTCTCCCGCCACGACGAGTTTGAAATTAAGACCGGCGGGTATACTCGCGACCGCATCGAGGAGGATGTGAAGCCCTTTATATTTCCTCACGTATCCGAAAAAAAGGGCCACCTTTTCGTCATCTCTTATCCCAAGTTTCCGCCTTGCCGCCGACTTTTCCACTCCCTTGCCGAATATTTCATAAACCGGGTGCGGCACAAACTTGTAAGAGGGAGCGTCGAGAAGTGACAGTAGATCCTTCTCAACCGATTTAGACTGCACGATGAAGTAGTCCCCGGCCTTGAAAAGCCATGATGTCAGGGCTCTGTCCAGAGGGGACTTCTCATGTGGCAGTACGTTATCACAGATGAAGAGGACTTTGCATCCCGATCTCTTCTTTGCGACCCTCGCAATGACTCCAAAGCACGGCGCGAAAAATGGCATCCAGTATTTGAATATGAGGAGGTCGGGCTTGAAAGAGGCCGCCATTCGACCTGCCTTGAACCAGGTGACAGGATTAATCGTGTCGACGACCTGCGGACTAGGACGCTCCCCTGTGGCTTCCCCCTTCTCTTCCTGGAACTTCCCGGGGAACAGGAATTTTGGATATTGCCTCTTGAATGTGATGACAGAGACTTCATGTTTCGTGGAAAGGTGGGCTTTTAAGAGAGAGACGTAATGGGCTATCCCGCCCCGGAGGGGAAAAGCAGTGCTGACTATTACCGACTTCATTTAGCGGAAGCCGCGGCGACCGGGAGCCCCAGTACCTCCAGCACGGCACTTAGTACCTTTTCCGACGGAAGATGATTGAGACAGAAGTATTCCTTGTTGACGCACTTCGGCATGAAATAGCACGTGCACTCTTTGTCAGGCTCGACAATCTTCCCCAACCCGTAGAGTTCAAACTCGTTCCGGTTGAAAATGTTGTTGATGAGTACCACTTTCTTCCCGAGTCCGAGGGCGATGTGGAAGCCCATAGTAACCCCAGTAACCACAAGGTCCACCTGATCCATGAGGTTGATGAACTTCTTCAGCGGGAAGAATCCGAGATACTCAGCCCCGCTGCTCGCGGCTATTCTCTTGTTACGGGCGTCCTCCTGTTCTCCTCCGAGGAGAATTACCCTATGCCCCCGCGAGATCAGCCCCTTGGCCACCTCCGCCCACCTGTCCTCTCCCCACAGACGGCTGGTCCATCTTCCTCCGCAACCCGTGTTGAGTCCGATGATCTGCTTCGGTGAATCGAGGTTCCAGCTTTGAGCTTCAGATTCAAACCTGGGGAGCTCATACCTCTCCCCTCCAAAAGTGAAGCCGCAAATCTCGAAGAGCTCCTCAAGATAGCTCTGCTTGTTCGCCTTGTTCACGTCGTCAAAAAGACCGGTCATGAATTTCTTGTAGGCAAGGTCGTCAGCAGGGACGGTCTTCCCGGATTTCAGGAGGAAGCCTCGCTTGACGCGCGCCTTCGTACGGTTCGCGAGCGCCGCAGCTTCGTAATCCTTGTCGAGACAGAAAAGATAATCGAACTCCGTCTCTTCAATTTGAAGGATGGCGGCTGGGCCAAATTTCAGTTTGCGGTCGACAGCATCCGGCAGAATATCCGGGTCGAGTGTGAGCCACCATATCTCGGCATGAGGGTGAAGAGATTTTATCTTCTTGAGAAGAGGCGTCGTTCGGATCACGTCGCCCAGCGCCCCAAGCTTAATGATGAGGAATCTCTCGTTCACCGGATCGTAGAATTGGCAGTCGGCGCAGTGGACTCCATGCTGCTTGTGAGGTTTGCAGGGGATGTGCCCCTGGAAATGCCGGCAATCCGGTTTTATCGTCAGGCGCTGATCTTTGGTCATGTGCTTAATTGAATACTTTCTCTTTTATGACGTACTCTTCTTTCGTGCTGGTTCGTGTGATCATTTCCCCGAGCAATCCGATTGAGATGAACTGTACCCCCACGATGATGAAGAGTATCCCAACGGTAAAAAGAGGACGGTTGCTTATAGCGGTCTTCCCCATCAGCCATTCGACAGTCAGTTCAAGATCGATTCCCAAACCGAGAAGGAACGAAAAGATACCCATGACCCCGAAGAAGTGAAGGGGGCGCTTGCTGTAGCGTGTGGTGAATATAACCGTGAGAAGATCCAGGAAACCATGCCAGAATCGATTGAGTCCGAACTTTGTCTTCCCGAATTTCCTGGGATGATGAACCACCGGGACTTCGGCGACGCGGTAGCCGGCCCAGTGCGCAAGGACGGGGAGAAAGCGATGCATCTCGCCGTACACTTTTATGTCCTGGACAACTTCGCGCCTGTAAGCTTTCAGTCCGGAGTTGAAATCGCGCATCTTTATCCCCGTCATCACAGACGTGGCATAATTAAAAAATCTGGAAGGAATCGTCTTTGAAATCGGATCGTGGCGCTTGCGCTTCCATCCGTTTACAAGATCGTACCCTGACTCCAACTTCTCGATGAGTTTTGGTATCTCATTGGGATCGTCCTGCAGGTCCGCGTCCATCGTAACGATGATTCTACCCGTCGCATGCTGGAAACCCACGGAGAGAGCGGCCGACTTGCCATAATTTCTTCTGAAGCTTACGAACTTATACCGTCTGTTCTTCCGGTGGATTTCCCTCAACACCTTAAGAGAGCCGTCTGTCGAACCATCGTCGACGAATATCACCTCATATGTGGAATTGGTCCTGTCCAGCGCATCACGAATTGCGAGGGACAGCGGCATGAGAGATTGCTCTTCATTATAGAGGGGGACCACAACTGAAATATCTATCCTTCTGGGAGGCCTGTCCCGGAATTGCCTCTGATTAGGTTCTTCCTGCGGTTTTTGATAATTATCGCTCATCTCGCTGCCATTAGTTTCTTTGAAAAATACCGTCAATGTCGCAAAAATGCAACGTTAGAGCGCCCGTTTTGGCGTCATGCACCGGAGGATTTGAGAGCTTTTGTCGTGTGAGCTTTTGCACAATTGATGGCCGAATATTGGCCATAATCCTTGATTTGACAAGATGATGATTATAAATTTCCAGAGGATCATGAGCAAAAACTCCAACCTAATGTTTAGTAAGCACCTTGTTCGATTCACAAGGCTCACATTTGGGCTGGTTTTTTGATTTAACATAAAGAATATGTGTGAAAGATGAGCAAACTGATTAAGGTGATAGGACTGCTCTTCCTGCCGCTTGCCGCGTTGCTGTTTGTTTTCGCGTTTATCGCCAAAACGGGAAAGAACGGGAAGAACGTCTTTGTCCAGGAATACGACGAACAGAACATCTACGGATAACTTCTCAAGTCTCCGGGGTTGGGCTGTTTTTTGAAGACTGGTTTCGATTTCCTTTGAAAGAGGGATGGTGTTCTGCGCCCTGCCTCACCCAAACAGTCAACGCCTTACTTCTCAGGACCCGCCTCGGCCTCGACCGACTCAGGCCGAGCTTTTCCTTTCAGCATAGAAAGCCATCTCAGCTGACCGGCCAACGCCGGGAACCTCAATTTCAGCGCGTCCATGTAAGTATACATGACAGGCACAAGTACCAGCGTCAGGAGCGTCGAGCTGATGAGCGCACCTATCACGACAATCGCCATACTCTGCCTAATCTCGCTCCCGATGCCCAACCCGAGCGCCAAGGGGAGCATCCCAAACACCATCGTCGCAGTGGTCATCACTATCGGGCGGAGTCGCGTGGGCCCCGCTTCGAGTATGGCCTCTATCATTCCCAACCCTCTCCCCCTGAGGGTATTCGTGTAGTCCACGAGGAGTATCGCGTTCTTCGTTACTAACCCAGTCGACATGATAACGCCGATCATGGAAAACGTGTTCATTGTCTGGCCGGTTAGGAGAAGTGCAATCAATCCGCCGACGAGGGCAACAGGCAGCGAAAACATAATCGTGAAAGGGTGCGCGTAAGATTCGAACAGCGAGACCATGATCATGTAGACGAACAGGACCGCCATAGCAAGGGCGATCCCCATGTCGCGGAACATGTCTGACATATTCTCATTGTCACCACCGAAGAACACATTCACGGACGAAGGGAGCTTGGCCGAGGCGATGCCTTCCCTGATGTCGCGAGTGACATCCCCAAGACTCTTCGAGCCCGATAGGTTGCCCAGGATCGTAACGAGCCGTTCTCGGTCTTTCCTGTCTATTTCCACTGGGCCGTCACCTCGCGTTATGCTTGCGATTTGCGAGAGCGCGATCTGGCGGCCAGTCCGGGTCGTCAGCGTGAGGTTCCCGAGTTCGGTGGCCTTGTCCTTTTCGGCAAGCTGCAATCTGATGTCATAGTCAGTTCCGTTGTCGCTGTATTTCGTGACTACCGTCCCCTGGATTGCGGTCTGAAGGACCGAGGCGACCTCACCAAGCGTCAGACCAAACGAGGCGGCACGTTCCCTGTCAACGACAACCTGCAGCTCCGGGCGCGCAGTCTCCCATGTGCTTTTTATGTCGGTCACTCCGCCGGTCCGTGCCATGATGTCGATTATCTTCTGCGAAGCCCCGACGACCTCGCCAAGATCCTCCCCCTGCACCTCGACTTCAAGGGGGGAATAGTTCGCCGTTCCCCACATTCCTATCACGCTTGTCCTGGCCGTGACTCCTGGATAACTCTCCGCGATCTCCTTGACACGGGCCATCATGTTCCGAGTCGTAATCTTCCGGTCCCATGCCGGAACGAGCCTTATCTGAATTTGCCCGAGGTTCGACTGTGTCGATTTCTGGAATGTCTGCTCGGACATTCCCACCGTGCTGAATATTTTCTCAACCGCCTTATCCTGGCGTATCTTTTTCTCGATCCGGCCCACCGTGATGTCGGTTTGTTCCAGGGGCGTCCCGACAGGCATCTCAATTATCAGCGCGAACTCACCTCTGTCCGGCTGCGCCAGGAATTCTGTACCGATCAGATGAAGTGGGATTGGAAGCAGGCTGACAATGAGTGCGAAACCGCTTATCGCGAGAACTTTCCTTTTGTGGTTAAGCGCCCAGCCGAGCAGGCCGCGGTATCCAGAATCAAGCCTCGCCTGCATCGATTCGAGCCAATCCACGACCTTCCCGAGGAGACTTCCCTCCTCGTAACTCGTCAATGATGACCACCTTGATGCGAGCATGGGGGTCAGAGTGAAGGAGACAAGGAGTGAAACGAGCGTGGACACTACGATGGTCAGGCCGAACTCTCTGAATATCTTTCCCACCAGTCCCCCCACCATCGCTATTGGCAGAAAGACGACCACGTCGACAAGCGTGATGGCAATGGCGGCGAAGCCGATCTCGCTTCTCCCATTCAATGCCGCCTCCTTCTTTTCCTCACCGAGCTCTAGATGCCTGTGTATGTTTTCGAGGACGACAATGGAGTCATCTACGAGTATCCCGATGACAAGCGCGAGGGCCATCATGGACACGAGGTTGAGCGTGAACCCCATGACATACATGAAAACAAATGTGGTAATGAGCGAAGTAGGTATCGAAAGGAGTACAATGAAGGAGTTCCTGGCCGAATGAAGAAACAGGAAGAGCGTGAGGGCAACCATTAATATCGCCAGGCCGAGATCACGGCGCACCTCGTCCATCGAGTTTCTCGTGAAATTGGTTATGTCCTGGGCCATCGTGAACTTAAGCCCCCTGCTAGCGTATTCTGTCTCGAGCTGAGCGAGTCTCTTCTGAATACCATCGCTTGTCCTGACAGAGTTCGCGTCCGATGTCTTCTGGATAACCATCCCTATGGCTGACTCCGCGCCGATTCTGCTGTACGTCTGACCGTCGGTTTTATACGCGTCGTTGACATCGGCGATGTCTCCGAGATGGACAACGCCATGTGACGTCGAGGCAATCACCATGCTGCGAAGCTGTGCGAGGCTGACAAATTTCCCCGAAAGCCTAACGGTGTACTCCTTCGTCGTCCCGGAAACGGACCCGGCCGGGAAATCCAGATTGTCGCTGGCGAGCGCCCAGGCGATCTGCGGGAGCGAGATATTGTAAGCGCGGAGCTTCGCGTTGCTGACCATCACCTTTATCTCACGCTGCTTCCCGCCAACCAGATCGATTGTGGCCACCCCAGGCACATGTTCCAGCGCGGGCTTCACCCTGTCCTTTATGAACTGGTACAGCGCGGTGGGTTCCATCTCGCCCTGAGCCGATATTCTCACGATGGGGAAAGAGTTCAAATCCGCCTTTTGAATCCGGGGCGCCTCCGCATCCTTTGGTAGCCTTGACCTGACTATGTCCACGCTTCGCTGCACGTCGTTGGCAGCCGTGTTGACGTCGGTGGCAAACGAAAACTGAACCACCACAACGGAAACGTTCTCGCGGGAGTAAGACCTTATGTTGTCGACATTGTTCAGCGAGCTCAGTGCGTCTTCGATCGGTTTGGAAACATCCGTCTCCACTTCTCTCGGCCCGGCACCTGGATATACCGTGACGACGGAGACGATCGGCCAGTCCATCTTGGGAAGAAGATCCACACCCATCTGGCTGTAGGAATAGATCCCGAGGACGGCGAGCCCGACGAAAACCATCGTGATAAATGCCGGTCTCCTTATAGCAAGCTGGGTAAGATGCATCGTGATACCTTCAGTCTCCCGATGCCACTCTGACGGTTGAGCCATCCTTGAGATTCTGATGACCGAACGTGATTACGCTGTCGCCCGGGAGGATACCCTTGGTGACCGCAACGAGTGAATCGCCTCTCACGCCAACTGTAACCTTCCTCTTGACGGCCCTAGATTGTTCGACGATATAGACGCTCACGTCTCCACGCGTGCCCTCGGAAAGAGCCGAAGACGGGACGATCAGGACTCCGTCTCCAGCGGAAGTAGTTATGACTGCCGAAGCAAACATGCCGCTCTTGACAGAGCGCCTCGCATCGTTAGGAAATTCCACCTCGACCAGGAAAGTCCTGGTCAGGGGGTCAGCCTTGAGGGCCACGCTCTTCACCTTACCATGGTACACGATGCCTGGCACGGCACCGCTTGTCACGGTTACGCTGTCCCCCTTCTTCACGGAGGAGACATACTCCTCCGGGATGCCCACGTCCAGCTTCATCTTGCTGTCGTCCACAACAGTGGCAACCATCACGCCGGGCGACAGCATCTTGCCGATCGTGATGAATTTCTGGGCAAGCCGCCCGGCGATGGGAGTTCTGAGGAAGGTATCGTCATAATGTTTCTGCGCGAGCTTCTCGGCGGCTTCGGCTCCCCGCAATTGGGCAAGGGCCGCTTTTGCGGCAAGCTCCGCGTTCTCCTTCCCGCTTTCAGAAACCGCCTTCTCTAAAAAGAGTCTTTGGACGCGCCTGAGATCCGCCGCGGTCTTTTCGCTGTTGGCTCGTGCCGCATCCGTTTGAGCCTTTGCCTGGTCAAGTGCGATCTTCTGCAGTTCATTCTCAACCGCGGCAATGCGCCCCCCCGCCGGAAGGTACGCGTCGACATCGACGTGAACTTCGACAACCTTCCCGCTGGTCTCTGAGATCACTTCCGCCTCATGAATCCCCTCCAGCGTACCGGTCGCCGCAATGCTGCTTTCTATCGCGCCGTAACCTGCCCGCGCAACGCTCACAGCAATCCCTTCGACTTCTATCTTGTGTTCACCGGACAACGTCTGCGAACCGAGCCTGAATATTATCATTGCCACTATTATCGACAACGCGAAAATAGCCGCTACCAGTATCTTCTTCGTTTTCATCTTCTTTAAGCCGGCTTTGAGTGACTAACAGATTTTGCCCGCCTGCGTCCGTCGACGCGCCGCATGCCGGCGCTGAGGAAGCCGATAAGATAGTCCAGACAGTTGCCGAATAACCTATCGAAATCGACAGAACCGACTACGGAATCGGCGCTGAGAATCCTTCCCTCCCTCAAGTCGGCGGACCTCGCTTTAAGATTCAGCACGCCGCTCAGAGATAGCCAGAATAATAAAACGGCCTCGTGCGAAGATACATCAGCCCTGAAGGATCCCTCTTTCTTTCCCTTGTCGACGAAGGTTGCGACGTAACTCAGTATGTCATCGCTCGCCCCCTCCAGCTCAGAGAATATCTTAGGTGAAAGGTTAGCGCCAACCAGTGGACTCTCTACGACGCCCAGGATTTTGAAGAGGTAAGATTCGTTTCTGCTGAAGAGGAGGTAGGCCTCCGCGAGCCGTCGGATTGCCGCTGCGGGCCGTAATTCCTCCGGCCTTGAAGACTTGAACATTTCAAGCAGCAACTCAAGCGCACGTGTCATTAGAGAGGCGTATAGATCCTCCTTGCTGGAAAAATAGAGATATATTGTCCCCTTGCTAAGCTCCGCCCTCTCCGCGATATCCTCGAGCGTGGCGGCACGGAGCCCCCTTTCGAAGAAGACCTTCTTCGATGCCTCGAGAATCATCTCGCGACGTAACCTCTTCTCGCGCTCCCTGCGTTCAAGGATACCCATTTCACTTCACGAATTTGGCCCTGTGACATTCACTGACTGCGGGTCAGTGGCTAAGCTGAAGTTAACTAAATATATTCCCTCCGGTCAAGTCTGCTCCCCCTGCCGATGTGATTTGACGCATTCCTCCTAGCGAAATCGGGACAACTCTCCCTTTTCTCTGCACGGAATCGCGGTCGAAACGGCCCAATCGCCGGGAAATTGGATTTTCACATTCCCGTTTCTAACTTGAATTTTCTAAAACGGAGCTATGGCTATGCTGAAGCACTTCTACCTCGTTTGGTTCGCCCTTTTTTCAATTTCAGCCGGGGCTCTCGCCCAGCAGGATTCCGTCGTTGAAAGAGAGTTCCTGCAGATTCCGAAAGCTGACAGCTGCAAGAGAAATCTCTTCATCCTCACTCAACAACCGCACGTCGCCGGAAGCCCGGACGACAGCGCTCTCGCTGTCTTTGTGAAAGACCGCTTCGAAAGGTGCGGCATAGACGCGAAGATTGTCACCTATTACGTCTACCTCCCCCTGCCAAAGTCTGAATCGCTGGAGATGACAGAACCAGAGAAGCATGATTTTGATCTGAAGGAAGGAGGATGGAAATGGGACAAAGACACTTACAACTCAGGAATCGTGATGCCGTTCAACGCCTATTCACCGAGCTGCGACATTTCCGGACAGATCGTCTATGCGAATTACGGCCTGCCTGAAGACTACGCGGCGCTAAAGAAGTTCGGCGTCGACGTGAAGGGCAAAATAATGCTCGTCAGATATGGCCGCAGCTTCCGTGGAATAAAAGTAAAAGTCGCGGAGGAACACGGGGCGGCTGGCGTAATCATTTATTCCGATCCGGCAGACGATGGATATGACAAGGGCGATATTTATCCCAACGGCCCAATGCGACCATGGAATTCAGTTCAGAGGGGGAGCATACAGGATCTTACCATTTACCCCGGCGACCCTCTGACACCTGGCTACCCATCGACAAAAGATGCAAGAAGGATTCCTCTCAGCGAGGTGACTGACCTCCCGCACATACCCTGTCTCCCGATTTCATACGGAAACGCGCAACTCCTACTAAAGGATCTTGCCGGGCCGGCCGTGCCTGAAGGATGGCAGGGAGGGCTCCCTTTCACTTACCACATAGGACCGGGAGGAGCTGAGGTCCACATGAATCTTGACATGGACTATGAAATAAAACCCATCTGGGATGTGATAGGCAAGATCAAGGGGAAGGATTTTCCGAATCAGGAAGTAATCATCGGCAATCACCGTGATGCCTGGGTGTACGGAGCGGTCGACCCGAACAGCGGCACCGCTTCGCTCCTCGAGACAGCCCGAGCGTACGGCTCCCTCCTGAAATCAGGCTGGCATCCGAATCGTACCATAGTACTCTGTTCCTGGGATGGAGAGGAGTACGGACTCATAGGGTCCACGGAATGGGGAGAGCAGAATGAGGCTGGCCTGGCCAATGATGCGGTGGCCTACATCAACGTGGACGCACCGGTGACCGGAGTAAACTTCGGCTCAAGCGCCGTCCCTTCACTCGACAGGTTCGTTATGGACGTGACAAAAAGTGTTCTGGACCCGAAGACGGGGATGAGCGTGTTCGACGCATGGTACGCAAGCCAGAACACGAAATCCTTCGAGAAGAGTCATTCCGTACCGGACACAGCAACAACTCGGCTCGGCCGCCTCGGCAGCGGTTCCGACTATACCGTGTTCCTGGATCACATCGGTGTTCCATCCTTCGAATTCGGATTTAATGGTCCTTACGGAGTTTACCATTCTTCGCTCGACGATTTCTACTGGATGGAACACTGGGGCGACCCGACATTCGAATACCACGCCACCGTGGCGAAGGTGCTCGGACTGGCCGCGATGAGACTTGCAGATGACCCGATCCTCCCATTCAGATACTCTGATTATGCCAAACAGATTTCAAATTACCTAAAGGAGAGGGAGAAGCGGGCGTCGGAGTCCGAAGTCCTTAAATCGGTGGACTTTTCCGCAGCTGAGATTGCCGCCAAAGAATTCCTGAAGATCTCCGAAAAGGTGGACGCGCGCATCCCACACGCTGAGGCAGCGAGTTATGAGTCAATCAACAAAGGGTTAATGGAAATAGAGCGGGCTTTCACTTATGAAGCGGGCCTGCCGAAGAGCGCCTGGTTCAAGCACCAGATTTTCGCACCCGGGTTCTATACGGGTTACGCAAGCCAACCTCTTCCCGGAATCGCAAGAGCTATCGAAGAAGAGAGCCCGAGTGCATTGAAAAGCGAGATCGGGATATTATCCTCCGTCTTGAAATCCGCAACTGCAAAAGAGAAGGAGATTCTCGGTTCACTGAGAAAGTGAACACGCCCCCGGCATTGGAGGAAACTACAAGAAGAATACGGGGACCCTCTGACTTGTCCTTTGACTGGGAGAGGGTCAGCCGGGAGAACCAAGGTCTTTTTGAAAGACAATCTGCTTTTTTGTCTCCTCGAACCCCATGCGGGCATAAAAGGAGTGTGTTTTCACCCTGAGAACGTTTGTCCGCACCCGTAGGGAACTCACTCCAGCAGCCCTTGCCCACCATTCGGCTTCTGCGACAAGCGCCGCTCCCACTCCCCTCCCGCGCACGGCTTCGTCCACGACGAGTCCGATTATTTCGGCAAAAGTCCCAGATTCGATGGCGCTCCTTTGCGCGACTTGAATCCATCCTTCAACTAATCCTCCTTCTTCAGCTACAAAGAGAGCTGATTCCCGGGAATCGGCCAGCTGTCTGATACCCCGGCCTACATCCGCGGGCGAGGCATTATAACCAAGCTGGAGGCAAAGCTCCGCGATCCGAACCGCATCCGACTCGACGGCGCTTCGGATTTCGATTTCACTGTTCTCCAACGACTTCGAACACTCCCCTCTCCATCAGAACCACGTGAGTACAAGCTTACCGCCGATATTATCACGGCGTGTTGCACCGGTCTATGCCGGCAGACTACACTAACGTATCTCGTGGCCACCTCCGTTCCAAGCCAGCTAGGTGAGCCGTCTCTTAATCGCGCCCAATCGGAAGGAGATGATCGATAAGTATCTTCCCTGCTTCTGAAGATGTCCCGGGAATGAATACGCCGTAACTTCGCTCGCGATCTCTCCCAGGGCATACCTCAATTGTTCGACTTTTGTTGATTATATTTTTGTTCACACGAGAACAAAAATTGCTTAGCGCCAGAGACATAACCATACAATACGGAGAGCGTTATCTCTTCCGTGAGATTTCATTCACGATCGGGGCACACGACAGAATCGGACTTGTAGGCTCCAACGGTGCGGGGAAGTCGACTCTCCTCAAGATACTAGCAGGGTTGGCACAGCCGGACAGCGGGACCGTAAACAAGGCTCATTATGTGACCGTCGGCTATCTGCCGCAGGAAGGGATTTCATCTTCGGGAAGGACTCTGTACCAGGAAGTCGAATCTGCATTTGAGGACGTCCTGCTCGTCCGCACGGAAATCGAGGAGGCACACAGGCAGCTGGAGACGCTCGATCCATCCACCCCCGAGTACATGGACACACTCGAGGTGTTCGGGGAGCTCCAGTTGAAACTTGAAGACCTAGACGCGTACAGGATGAAGTCGAAAATCGAGCAGGTTCTCATAGGACTCGGCTTCTCGGAGGAAGATTTCGGACGCCAGACCGATGAGTTCAGCGGCGGATGGCAGATGCGAATTGAAATGGCAAAGCTCCTTCTGAAAGAGCCTTCTGTGCTTCTACTCGACGAACCCACCAATCACCTCGACATCGAATCGCTACAATGGCTCGAGGGGAAACTCCAGAACTACAACGGTGCCGTTGTCCTCGTCTCGCACGACAGGGCTTTCCTCGACAATCTCACCAGGCGCACGTGGGCATTTACGCTCGGACGGCTGGACGAGTATTCCGGCAACTATTCGTTCTACCAGAAGGAAAGGGAGATCAGGCGGGAGCAACAGCTAAATGCCTTCAGAAACCAGCAGCAGCAGATTAAACAGACAGAACAGTTCATAGAGCGTTTCAGATATAAGGCCACAAAGGCACGCCAGGTACAGAGCAGAATAAAGCAGCTCGAAAAGATCGAGCAAATCGAGATCGAGGATGAGGAAGACGAGATCCACTTCCACTTCCCCAGGGCTCTGCAGAGCGGAAGCATAGTCGCCGAGTTCAGGGATGTTCACAAGAGTTACGGAAGCAAACAGGTCTTCCGGGGATTGAACTACAAGATAGAGCGCGGGGACAGAATTGCGGCGGTCGGAGTTAACGGTGCCGGAAAGTCGACCTTCGTCCGCATGATCGCGGGGGTTGAGCCTTTGGATGCAGGCGAAATCGTCGAAGGCTACAACGTGACGAGGTCGTACTTTGCGCAGCACCAGGCCGAGGAACTCGACTTGGGCAGCGATGTGCTCGGCGTCGTAGACACGGTAGCAACCGGAGAGATACGCACGAAACTCCGCACGATACTTGGAGCATTCCTTTTCAGGGACGACGATGTCTTCAAGCGCGTCTCGGTCCTATCCGGCGGCGAGAAAAGCCGACTCGCGCTCGCGAAGATGCTCCTCCAGCCGGCAAATTTCCTTATAATGGACGAACCTACAAACCATCTTGACATGCGTTCCAAGAAGGTGCTGCAGGAGGCATTGAAGGAATACAGCGGAACGTTTGTTATCGTATCTCACGACCGCGCATTCCTCGACCCAATAGTGAACAAGGTCGCGGAGTTCAGCCATGGAACCGTGAGAACATTCGTAGGAAACGTGAGCGACTACCTGTTCAGAAAGAATCAGGAGATCGAGAGAAATGTTTCTACCCTGCGGAAGGACAACGGAGAAAAAGGACCAGGAGAGAGCGAAAGACAGACCGTTGAGGTTTCAGCAAAGGAACGTAAACGAATCGAAGCGGAGAGAAGAAACGAGCTGTCCAGGAAGCTGCGCCCGCTGAAGGATGAACTAAGGAAGGTGGAAGCTGAAATATCAAAGTTCGAAGCGCGGAGAAAAGAGATTGAAGGGCTCATGGCAGATCCTGAGTTCTACAAGGACGCAGACGGAGCGAAGAATGCTTCCATGGAGTACAAAGAGATTGGGAGCAGGCTTGAGGACAAATACTTCAAGTGGGGAGAACTAACTGAGAAGATCGAACGAATAGAGAAGGAATAATTCGTCAACTGTGCAGTCGGCTGCTCGTGAGCAGGAGATGGGACGTCCTGTATCCGGAACTGGGGATTGACAAGCCGTGGAATTCGTGATGGGGTCTGATCGGAGAATCCCTCCGCCCGTTCCACACAAATAGGGATATACTTACACCACTCCGCCCTGAAACAAAGCTGAGCGTCATTCAGATGTGACGGGGGGTGAGAATTAAGGGCCCTACTCCCAGCAATATTCGACATAAGCCGTGAAAGCCCTTTTATACTCTGGGTAGTTCTGTCCAAAACGTTTGTCTCCGAGAAAAAGGTTTCAGGGAGAAAAAAACGCTCAAACGAACAGGGCTTTTCAAAAAATTCTCCCGCATAAATGCGGGATGCTCGACTCAATTCAAAAACTAAGACCCTATACTCCCGTTGACTCCGCGCCGGCAACGACCCGCTGGGCCGCAATGCGTTGCTAGTGAACCTGCTCGCATCGCGGAATCGAGGGGCGGACAGACTCCGAAGCAGTTAATCAGCATGAGGAGCTCCACATCCCGCGGAAGACAAAAAAAAGCCCCGCTCAAATGAACGGGGCTTTTCAAAAAATTCCCGGCAACGACCTACTCTCCCAGACAGTTACCCATCAAGTACCATCGGCTCTGAGGGGCTTAACTGCCGTGTTCGGAATGGGAACGGGTGTTTCCCCCTCGATATAGTCACCGGAAAAAAACTTATGACAATTTGGGTGAGTCGGAACTATACTGATTACTTCTGGCGTCTTAAAAAAAGATTAGGTTAAGTCTCACGACCTATTAGTACTGCTTGGCTCAATACGTTACCGCACTTACACCTGCAGCCTATCAACCTGGTAATCTTCCAGGGGTCTTTAGCTCTCCACCTTGCGGTGGAGAAAGGGAGACCTCATCTTGGGGTGGGTTTCGCGCTTAGATGCTTTCAGCGCTTATCCCTTCCGGACATAGCTACCCAGCCGTGCCGCTGGCGCGACAACTGGTACACTATGGGTCCGTTCACTCCGG
>JAKAMG010000037.1 GCA_021812985.1 Bacteroidota bacterium | reverse complement strand
AGACTTCGGTCGACGACACGAGACAGCCCGCCGATTTCGAAGCCGGCATAGAGGTGTTTTCACAGATTTACTCCGGCTTTCTGAGTCCGAGCGAGGCCGTGAGGTACGGCTTCGCCTCCGCGCGTCAGTCGGCCCTCCCCAAACTCGATGAGCTTTTCAGGGCTCCTTCACCTTATATTTATCAGTTCGACATTTTTTAAATCAGGAGATTCGTCATGAATTCTATATTTATTGTTTTGATGAGTGCTTTCTTGCTGACGGGCGGGGGGCAGGGCACAAGCTCTAACGGAAGCGGAGATCTCAGGTGGACCAATTTCACGGAAGGCGTGAAGGAGGCCTCCGCTTCTCATAGGAAGGTACTGATAGATGTGTACACCGATTGGTGCTCATGGTGCAAGAAGATGGAGAAGGATACCTACTCAGATAAGGGCGTCAAGGATTATCTCAACTCTAAGTATGTCCTCGTGAGGTTGAACGCTGAGAGCAACAGCAGGGAGATGGTGGACACGACTGCTGTCACGGACGCTCAGCTCGCCTCGGCGTTCGGGGTGACTGGCTATCCTACGACAATATTCCTTACGTCAGACGGCAAGCCGATAACGGCCGCGCCCGGTTACATGAAGCCCGGCGAATTTTTGAATGTTTTAAAGTATATTGGTGACGATTATTACAAGAAAATGGAATACCCGGCATACTTGAAGTCGCTCGGGGTATCTGACAAATAAGACATAATAAAGACATACGGCTTTTCTGAAAATCGCGGAGTCTCCGCCGGTTCATCGAGTCGGAGTGGCTCCGCGTTTTACGTTTTCGCTCGTGGCGCGTCCGATATAATGGTTTCGCCCTGGGCATCGCCAGAGGCTGCCGGGTTCAGGTAATGGAAAACAAGAATAGATTAGTTCTGCTCGATATACTCCGCGCCATCGGTGTGATGCTCATGGTAGAAGGGCACACGATCGATGCCGTTCTCAGTCCAGCTTACAAGGACGGGGCGAGTGCGCTCTTTCAATTCTGGACATTTTTCAGGGGGCTGACCGCGCCGTTTTTCTTCTTCTCCGCCGGTCTCGCGTTCGTCGTGGCAACCGTTAAGTATAACGGTGGGATGCTTTCCGTATCACGCAAGGCGAAGATCAGAAGGATGAGGAGGATCGCGATCCTACTTCTACTAGGCTACGGTCTTCACATGCCGCTCCAGATGCTGTATGATCCGTCTGCTGTGTCGCAGGAGGCCTGGAAAGTGTTTTTCATCGTAGACGCGCTCCACGTGATCTCACTTTCGCTCCTTATCATACTGCTCATAGCGGTATTCGCAAAGAGCCGTGAAGCGCTGCTCAAATCTTATGTCGTGGCGGCATTCGCATCTCTTGCTCTGGCGCCTTTGCTCGAACCGATTTCCTGGGAGAAGTTTCTTAATCCGGCGATTTACTCCTACCTGACATTCAGGGCCGGTTCATTCTTCACGTTCTTTCCGTTTTCATCGTACCTCTTTGCTGGGGCGGCGTTCGGCGCCGCGGCGATAGGGCTCCCCGTCGAGACGCGCGCTGCCACGCTCACGAAAAATTTCGCCAAAGCTTCCGCGGTTTCACTCGTCCTTTTCGTCGCATTCTTCCTGGTGCAGATACGTTACGTCTCCCCATATGTCGACTACTGGCGGGCGCTGCCGGCAGTTAATCTTCTCCGATTCGGGCTGGTAGCCATGGTCGCTTCCATAGTGGGGCATGTCAGCATGAGGTCTTTCCGTTTCCCGCGTATTCTTCCGGCGATTGGGAAGAGCTCGCTGACAGTCTACGTCGTGCACCTCATGATAGTGTACGGGTCGCCCGTCAATTACGGACTTGCCCAGCTTCTGCCGGACGGCGTGCATCCGCTCGTTGCGATAGTGCTGGCCGCGTGCGTGATGTCACTGATGTTCGGGATGGTCTACGCGATGGAATCTTACCGGGCGAGGAAGAGGAAGCTTGCGACGGTTACTGTGGGTGAAATAGCAAAGTAAGTCAGTCACGAAGCCGGCACGGCAGGCGCCGGCCGGGTGATTCGGACTTTTCGTTTTCGGAGAGTTCTTGCTCAGCCCTTAAGCGAATCCACGAGGTTGGACCCCGACCTTTTTCTTGCCCAGTCTTCAACTTCAATTTGCATTGCAACCTCGTCGCAAACCGGAAATTTCAGGCAGTCGATGCAAATGTTCCATACCTTGTGCGGGAGCTGCTGTTTGTCGATTATCCTGAATCCCAGCCGCTCGAAGAAATGGGGCTTGTACGTCAGCGCGAATACCTGCTTCAATCCGAGTTCGGTCGCGTCGTCCATCAGCGCCTCAACGACCATAGTTCCAACGCCCTTCCCCTGTACCTTTTCGCTGACCGCCAGTGATCGAAGCTCGGCGAGGTCGTTCCATGTGATGTCCAGTGAGCCGCATGCCAGCACGTTCTCGGCCGACGATGCGTCCTGAGACACTGCGACAAAATAATTCCTCACCTGCTGGAGGACCTGGCTCTGAGCCCTATACAGCATCTCGCCCTTTTCAGCGTACGAGTTAATAAGTGACACGATTTGCTGCACATCGCCCACCTTCGCGCGCCGGACCTTTATATCAATATCCAATATTCTGGTACTCTCTCTTTGTAATCTTTATGTCTCTAAGTTGCGGAGCTTTGATCCTAATTTCAAGATTAAAACCGCGGAGATATCCTATCGGGTTCCACCTCAGCGTCATTTCCCAGCAGTGGAGGTCGCGGTAAACTGTCACGGCGGGGACCACAACATCGTGCTGGATGAAATCGTAACCACCTGTGAATCCGATCTTCCAGTTGTCTGTGAGGTTGAAGCCCAGATCGAACTGCAGGTTGGCCTGCGTTATCGATGTGTCGGGTTTCGGTTTTATTACGTTGTAGCTGAAGCCGAGTCGCAGATTCCACGGTATGCTGAGGTCCGGGGGCTGAATCTGCTGATAGAAATTGTTGTACTGTTCGGCTGACTTCAGTGAATCCTCCTCCTGAGGGCCGCCGGATGTGCTACGCTGCTTCCTTTGCCCCTGAAATGATGTGGAGAGAGTGAGGTTGAAATTCTTCATGTCCGCAAGCCTCCCCTCTGACAGAAGGAACCTGTCGATCCTTCTGTTGGTCGAATAGTCGTACTGATAAAAACTAAATGAGCTCGCGCCGCCGATATCGACCTTCCCGGCGATGTTTGTGCGATAATTTATGTTGAGATCGGACAGGGGGAGGGAGTATCCGCGCGCGAGAAAATTGTAGGACATGTTCATCGCGAGGTTAAGGAGTTGGACCTTGTTCTCCGTCTGTGACGTGTCGCTCGACCGTGTCTTCATCTCAAAATTGTTATTCAGGGCGAACGTCATACCTCCGAACTCCCCCGAGGGTGCTCCGCCGAACAGTGCATCCTGAGATGGGAAACGGTCGTAGGACACGAGACTGTCGTTAAGTGTGCGGTACTGGCCGTAATAGCCCCAGTAAGGCTTTGAAAAATCGGGCTGGTAGCTGACTGTGACACTCGGTTGCAGCGTGTGCCTGAAGGCGGTGATCCCAAATATGTTGGGCTGCATAATGCCGAAGAGGCGAGTGCTCGCGGATATTCCGGTATTGAAGTAGCCTACGTTGTAGAATCCGCGCTCTTTGTCGGAGACGACGCTATCGGTGCCCGTTGAGCTGGCGAAGTCGTAGTATTGCATCCGCGAATCGTACATCTTGTCCGTGATGGAGATGAACGGCGAGAGTGTGAAGAATCCGATCTTTGGAGACGCGCTAATCGAAACGCTGTGCTGTATTCCGTACAGCTTCGACCTGTCGAATCCACCGACCGCGTTTGTGTCGGCAAGCTTGGAAATGCTGTTTTGAAACTGGCCGTTGTAGGAATAACCTATCAGCTCGTACCACGCTAGCTGGTCCAGCGGCGTGCTGGCGTGTTCCGCGCTCCGGAAAGGATAACTCTGGTTGTGGGAGAATGAAATGGTCGGAAGATTCGCGGTGATCGATCCGTTCCGGAGATTCTGATCCCTGTGAATGTTGACGGACATGCTGTTGCCGCTTCCGGGCCAGCTTCTGAACAGCGACACGTCAGATACAAGGTTCTGCTGGAGAAGTTCCGGATAGTCGAGCGAAGTAGTCTGAAAATAATTTGACGAGCTCATGCTTACGTTGGCGGTCAGCTGTGTGTTGGGATCGATCGTCTGCTGATGTGTCATGGACAGGTCCCAGTTTGTCTGGACCGTCCTTCCCGGATCGCCCGGCTGCCCGTCCGCCTGGTAGGCGTAAGCGCCGTAGATGCTCCCGTTGAAGAGGTATCTGACGTTGTACCTCAGTCCGCTCTTTATGTCGTACTTGCCGCGTGTCCACCAGTCGGCGGTAGTCGTCAGGTCAGTGTAATCGTTGATTGCCCAGAAATAACCGAAGTGCGAGAGATACCTTCCGTAATTCGCGCTTTCACCGAATGACGGGGTTATAATTCCGCTTCGCCTCCCAGATTTTGCCGGAAAAACTCCGAAGGGAAGCGCGAAGACCGGGACGCCATCGACATACATGATGATTGGCTCCGCGATGATCTTGTCGTTCACGACCAGCTTCATCTTCGAGCTCTGGAAGTAGTAATCTGGATCGGGCTTGTCGCACGTCGTGAACCTCCCATTCTTCACGAAGAGGACATCCTTGGCGAATTTCTTTATCAGTTCACCGTGGTAATAGCTTTTGTCTATCACCGTATTAGCGACATTCACGCGCCCTTTCTGGGACTTGAAATCGTAAGACACCTGAGAGCCGTCATAAGTCTCCCCTCCATCCTGGAACACCGGCTGCTCTATCGCCTTCCCTGAAGTGTCCTTGGTCCCCTCGGCGGTAAGAATCGACGTGTCCCAGTTAATTGCGATGTGCCCCGCGTCTAGCTTGAAGTCCCTGTACTTCATGTCGCCTTTCTTATAGAGCTTCATCTGGCGGGAAGAAATCGAGTAAACGATCGAGTCCGCAGCGCTGTATGTGACGACGGTGTCGATCGAGGAACCGGCAGAAGAGGTGTCGCGGCGCGGGAGTGTAGTGGAATCAGGGCGCGACGGTGAAGGAGAACCGAGCGTGTCCGGCGACAGGCCGTCCGCGGGGAACGTGACCGACCTGCCTGCCGGAGAAGTGGGCGTGATTTCCTCTGATGCCTGCAGCGCCGACGCGCCGAAGAGGACGATGAATATGAAGGACGTGATCTTCACTGTCAGCGGCGCGGGACTCTCAAGGGCGATGGTTGCACTATGCTATCAGCGCGGCCGCGCCGACAATGCCGGCCGAATTTTCGAGCTGAGCTTTCAGTATTTTCACGCGCGGTCTGATGGGGGAAAGGACTCTCCCTTTCACGGTCTCTTCTATTGAGTCGAAGAGCGGCTTTCCGGCGTTGGCTACTCCTCCACCGATGATAAGGACTCCGACGTCAAAGAGGTTGAAGGCCGCGGCCACCGCAGCTCCGACATACCTGCCGGTCTCCTTCCAGACTTCAAGCGCAAACGCGTCGCCCTGATCGGCCGCCTGACTTATTATCTTCGGCTCGAGGTTCTCGGGATTCCCGCCGATGAGTTTGTTGATTAGCGAATCAGGCCTTGACTTAAGTTGCTCCGCGACTCTCCGCGAAAGATATTTTTGACCGACATAGGCCTCAACGCATCCCCGGTTTCCGCATCCGCAGAGAGGGCCGTCGTAGTTTATAGTGATATGGCCGATTTCTCCTGCGCCGCCGGACTCTCCGCGGAAGACCTTGCCGTCCACGATGAACCCTCCGCCCACTCCCGTGCCGAGAGTGACCATGATGAAGTTGTTGAATCCTCGCCCGGCGCCGAATTTCTGCTCGCCCACGGCTGCAGCGTTCGCGTCGTTCTCGACTTCGACGCGGACCCCGATCTTTTTTGCGACCTCGTCACCCAGTCTGAACACCTTCCATCCCGCGAAGTTGGGCGGATACTTCACCGTGCCGCCGTCGAGGTCGACCATCCCCGGCGAACCTATTCCCACGCCGAGAAGCTCTTCACCGCCATGCTTCTGCCTGATCGTGTCGACCGCTTTAGCTATCTGGGCCACGACCGCATCCGGCCCGATTTCTCCGTTAGATGGAACGGATGTCTGGTTCAATAACGTGCCGTCCTTTGAGACTGAACCGGCCTTGATGTAGGTTCCGCCAAGATCGACTCCAATTATGTAGCTCATTCAGTAATTTCCTTCCCGGTCCGACCCGCTGTCGCCTGGCGGACTACTTTTTTCTTTTCTTCCATAGTGATTCGAGATATTTCTTCAGCACGGCCTCCCTGCCGATCTCCGATGGTTCGTAGAATATCTTCTCCTTGATTACGTCGGGGAGGTACTGCTGTTCCACGAAGTGGTTCTCAAAGCCGTGTGCGTACTTGTAATCCTTGTGGTACCCGAGTTCCTTCATGAGTTTGGTGGGGGCGTTCCTGAGATGGAGCGGCACCGGGAGGTAAGGTTTCTCCCTGACTTCCTCCGCTGCCCGTTCTATCGACATGTAAGAAGCGTTGCTCTTGGGGGAACTTGCAAGGTACGTCGTTGCCTGCGCCAGGACAATCCGGGCCTCGGGCATGCCGATGTAATCCACGGCCGTGAAGCAAGCCGTGGCAAGCGTCAGTGCGTATGGCTCGGCGTTCCCGATGTCTTCCGAAGCGAGAATTATAAGACGTCTCGCAATGAACTTCGGGTCCTCGCCGGCCTCAAGCATCCTCGCAAGGTAATAAACTGCCGCGTCTGGGTCGCTTCCGCGGACGCTCTTGATGAATGCCGAAATCGTATTGTAATGCTCTTCGCCGCCGCGGTCATACTTGTAATGTCTGATCTGGTACGCCTCGCGGACGGCGTCGTCGGTGATTATCAGAGGAGAAGTCTTTCCGGCCAGGTCGAGCGCAACCTCAAATGCGTTAAGCATGACCCGCGCATCGCCGCCGCTCAAGCTCACCAGCTCCGCTTCCGCTTCGGGAGTCAGGAGATTCCCGCCGCCAGTCTTGGTCTTCACGTTACTAATTACTTCGTCCTGCTCGATCGTCTGGCGCAGAATCCTGGCCAGGTCTTCCTGTCCAAGCGTCTCGAGAACGTAAACCTGGCTCCGTGAGAGGAGGGGCGAGATAACCTCGAATGACGGGTTCTCAGTAGTCGCGCCAATGAGAATCACTGAGCCGTTCTCGACGCTTTCCAGGAGAGCGTCCTGCTGTGCCTTGTTGAAGCGGTGTATCTCATCAATGAATAGTATTGTCCTTCTCCCGACCTCGAGCGATCTGCGGGCCGTGGATATGATATCCCGGATCTCCTGCACGCCGGATGAAACAGCGTTTACCTGAAAGAAATCCGCCTCCAATCTCCCTGCGACGAGCCGGGCGAGCGTGGTCTTGCCTGTCCCGGGTGGTCCCCACAAAATCATAGAACGGATGTTTCCGCCATCTATCATCTTGCGAAGCGTCCCTTTCTCGCCGACGAGGTGTTCCTGCCCGACGAAGTCCTCGAACTTCTGCGGACGGACTCTCTCGGCTAATGGAATCGCTGATTTGGGAGGGGAAAACAATCCCGTCGAGGCTCTGTTAGCCTCGCGAAAACTACTTTGGCTCGACCTTGATGACTTTTTCACCATTCCTGTGCATAAAATACTTCTCCCGCGCTATCCGTTCAATTTCCTTGTCGCTGCTTTGAAGCTTGTTTATCTCGGTCTGCATCCTGGCGTTCTCTGTACGCAATTTCTCGATCTTGTCCTCGATCGTGGCCTTCTCTCCGGCGAGCCTTAGCCTTTGAATGAGGCCTCTCTGGTCAAACAGCACGTAGACGAGGAACAGCGCGAAAGCGAGAAGAACCAACCAGGTCTTCTTCCTGATTTTCTTAATGAGCTTCCGCAGGTCAGACGTCTTCATCTTGATTTCAGGCTCAGTTCCACAATCTTCGACACAAGTTCCCTGAAGCTTATTCCGGCAGCAGCGGCAGCCTTCGGAACAAGACTCGTCTCGGTCATACCGGGTATCGTATTCACCTCCAGACAATACGGCGTACCGTCTCCTCCCACCCGAAAGTCTACCCTGCCGAATCCCCTGCAGCCGAGCGACCTGAAGGTCTCAAGAGATATTTCCTGAAGCTTAGTCGCGAGAGACTTCTCGATGGGCGCGGGGACGAGGTAGTCCGTCATTCCCTTCGTGTATTTGTGATGATAGTCGTAGAAACCGCCATGAGGTCTTATCTCTATCACGGGCAGAGGTTCGTCGCCAAGTATCCCGACCGTTAGCTCGGCCCCGTCTATGAACTGTTCCACCAGAACCGTCTCCGAGAACTTCTCCGCCTCATCGAGAGCAGAATCAAGCTCCGACTCGTTCTTCACAATAGTAATTGCCACGGATGAACCCTGGTCATTCGGCTTGACTACATTAGGATAGCCTATCTCGGCCACGGCCTTCTTTACGAGCGCAGACCGGCTGGATGAATTCACGCGGTAGTCGTACCACTTTGCAGTCGGCGTACCATGATGAAGAAAAAGCTTCTTGGACATCACTTTGTCCATCGCTATCGCGCTTGCCATGATCCCGGAGCCGGTGTAAGGAATCGAGCGGAGTTCGAGGAGCGACTGTATCATTCCGTCTTCGCCCCACTTCCCGTGGAGGATCACGAACGCGAGATCGACTCCGTCAAGGAGCCTGGAGTCTATCGTGGTGAGATAATTCCTCGGAGAGAGCCGGTCGAGGAACTCCTGGGACGGGGGATTGGCTCCAACAGCCTGTGCAAAAAGCTCTTGTTCCTTTATTTGCTCCGTGCCGAGCGCCGGATCAATGGCGACAACATCGTGTCCGAGTTCACGGAGCGCGTTCACGACACCTTTTCCCGACGCTATCGAGACCATTCGTTCGGGAGAACTACCCCCCAACAAGACTGCAATCTTCATCTGTATGTCCTTCGTTGCCGCGATGTCCTCAGGAGCCTGACCCCTCGCTCCGTGCCGACGAGCGCGCCTTCAGAGAACCTGTCGGAATCGGAGTGGTTACCAGCTTTTTGCCGGCTTGTCCGGGGCGTTGAGCTTCCGGGGAGGGTTCGCAATTTGAAATGACAGGTCTTAGCCCGGCCCGCATCTAATATCTAGGTTGCTCGTCGATATGTGGGACATTCAAGCAAGCTTGTCGCGTCATAAAAATCCTTTGACAAATTATCGAACCATGCGGCAAAATACAAATATTCGTACTTATCGCGCGTTTCTGGCATCTCATTGTCAGATTTGTGCCGCGTCATGATGAACTGCTGTGAAAAAAGTCAATGGGTGACGGGACTTCTCTTCCTGCTTTTCTGTCAACGAGGGGACCGCAAAAGCTCCACGCATCGGGGAAGTGGTTCCGGCTTGTCGGAACCTCGAAGGGCGCCTGCCGCCAGCTTACAGGTGCCTTTCTTCTTATCGAACATCCGGCTTATACAGGGAGGCAGAGCACAGGAATCTCAATCAAAGGTGATAGACTCCAAGACCGAGGAGACTCTTCGTGGCAATTTGGGGCAATTGGGGCCTCAAGGTGACTCTGGTTTGATTATTCCTGCATCGAAAGCTAAATTGTTGACGAAATTATACAAATGAGTGACAATTTGGCGCACGTAAATATAGAAGAAAAAAATTTGGAGCGTACATCTCCCGCCCGTAAGGTCTACGTTGAGACGTATGGTTGTCAGATGAACCTTGCCGACACTGAGATCGTGCTGGGGATCATGAACAAATCTGGATATGCTCCGACGCAGGCTATAGATGAAGCTGATGTTGTTTTGCTGAACACATGCAGTGTCCGCGAACACGCTGAGGACAAAATACATCAGAGACTCGGCACGATAAGAAAGCAAATGTCGCGGAGGCCGGATCTCGTCGTTGGCGTGCTCGGATGCATGGCAGAGAGACTCCGTTCAAATCTCATCGAGCGGCACCAGGTGGATATTGTGGTCGGACCCGACGAATACAGAAAGCTCCCGGAGCTTCTGGACGGCGCGATTTCGGGAGAGCGCGGGATCGGGGTACGCCTGTCGAGGACGGAGACCTACGATGACATCACTCCGTTCAGGTCCGAGGGCGTCTCGGCTTGGATTTCGGTCATGAGAGGTTGTGACAAGTTCTGCACTTTTTGTATCGTCCCGTTCACTCGGGGAAGGGAGCGGAGCAGGACTTTGTCAGGTGTAGTCGGAGAGGTCGAGCGGCTTGTTGGTGAGGGGTTCAGAGAGGTGACTCTCCTCGGGCAGAACGTGAATTCTTACTTGGATGAGGGGCGCGATTTCGCGGACCTCCTCTCTGCCGTGGCAAAGGTTGACAGAAGTCTCAGGGTCAGATTCACTACTTCCCACCCGCAGGATTTGTCTGACAAGCTGATCGATACAATCGCGCAGCATGACAACCTCTGCAAATATATCCACCTCCCGGTGCAATCGGGTTCCGACCGCGTCCTCAAGGCGATGAACCGGACTTACTCACGCGAGCATTATCTCGCGTTGGTCGGGCGGATCAGGTCCCGAATGCCGGGAGTCGCTCTCTCCACGGATATCATCGCCGGTTTCCCGACTGAAACTGACGAGGAGCACAGTGAGACTCTCAGCCTTATGGAAGAAGTAAAGTACGATGGTGCCTATATGTTCAAGTACTCTCCGCGTGAAGGGACGCCAGCGTTCAAGCTCGGCGATGACGTTCCGGAAGATGTCAAGGCGGCGCGACTCAATGAAATAATTGCGCTGCAGCAGAGAGTCTCAAACGAAACGAACCAGTCTCTCGTCGGAACGATTGCGGAAGTTATGGTAGACGGAAAGAGCAAGAGGTCTGAGCTCCAGATGAGCGGACGTACGGATACGAATAAGACTGTTATCTTTACGGCCGGTTCGCTGAGGCCAGGAGAACTCGTCAAGGTCAGGATCAAGCGTGCCTCTTCTGCTACACTGTTCGGCGAACTCGCGGGCGCTTCCAACTGAGATGAAGAGCTTGCTCAGGATAGTGTTCGGAGTAACGCTGTTTGCGTGCGTCGTCACGGCTCGAGTCGGATTCGCGCAGCGTTTCACTTCGGCTCCGCAGGGAGGCCAGACCGCTGACTCCACATATGATAACAAGGGGGAGCTTGCATACGAGGCACTCGAGAGCGGGAATCTTGATGACGCGAGGAATTATCTGGACGCGGCAGATCCCGGCGATCCGTATGCCATGTTCGTCCGCGCATCGCTGACGAGCGACGCCCTGACCGCCGCCAATATGTATAAGGAAATTGTGGCGGAAAACGAGGGGAAACCCATTGCGAGGGAAGCCCTCGTTCAGTTGTTCAATTATCATTATGCCAAGGGGGACTACCAGGCGGCTCACAGTGACTATCTGGAGCTTAAGAAATTTCCAATTCCGCCGCCTGTCTCCGATCCGATAGGTCTCAGGGACTCCCTCCAATCCGCTCCCGTCGTTCAAGCCCCTCGGCCTCAGCCGCCGGCGGAAGAAGCGGGCAAAAGCGCGCCGCGCTCTTTCATAGTGCAGCTTGGAGTGTTCACAACGCCAGAGAATGCCCAAAGATACATACAGAAACTCCGGACATACGGAGTGACAGCGACTGTTTTCACGAAGGATGGCGGCGGGCGGACTCTTTACGGCGTCAGCGCGGGAAGCTTCCCATCCAGGGACGGGGCTCAGGACCTTGCCAACGACCTGAAGGGAAGGGCGATAGACTGCATAGTGGTGCAAAGATGAAGATCACGGTGCTGGGTTCGGGCTCCGCGTTTTCCAGCCCGACCAGGTTTAACAGCTGCTATGTGTTGGAAGCCGCAGGCGAAAAGTTCATGATAGATTGTGGCTCAGACGCCATGAAGGCGCTTCAGAAAGGTGGCGTCGATCTCTCTTCCGTGCGGAATATTTTCATAACCCACATGCATGCCGACCACGCCGCCGGGCTCCCAGCCGTGCTCACAGCCATGCACGTCCATGGGCGACGCGCGCCGATAAGCGTGCACATACCTTTCACACAGCTGGATTTCGCGAAGACCTGGCTCGCCAACATGTTCATATATGACGAACGCCTGTCGTTCCGGATTTCTCTGGAGCCGCTAAAGCCGGGAGTCGTCAGACTTGGCTCGCCCGTCGAGCTCGAGTTCTTTAACACAAGGCACCTTCAAAAATACGAGAAGTGCGCCGCCTCGTTCGGGATTGAACCGGTGAGTTACTCAGTCATAGTCAGGGAAGGGGAGAAGGTTTTCTTTTTCAGCAGCGACCTCGCTTCTTTGGATGAAGTAAGGGGACGGCTTGACGGGTGCGTTTCGCTGGTCGAAGCGACTCATCCGAACCTCGATGAGGTCGCGTCCCTTATGACCGGCGGGAGCGGGAGCGTCTATTTCACGCACATACCTCAGGAGCTGGAGGAGGGGGGCGAGTGGAGAGCTGAACTCGCGGCGCGGTTCGGCGTAAAGGAATTCAGGTCTGTCAGTGACGGACAGGTCATCGAAATCTAACAAGAAGTCGAAATGACAATCGAAGAGTTTCAGGAGAAATTTGGAATAATCGGCCACTCGGCCGCGATGAAAGAAGTGGTCGCGACGGTGATGCAGGTTGCCCCCACCGACGTCACCGTGCTCATAAGCGGCGAAAGCGGAGTGGGCAAGGAAGTAATTGCCCGCGCTGTTCACGGCGCCAGCTCCCGGTCTGAGAAGGAGATCGTCGCGGTCAACTGCGGTGCTATACCGGAAGGGATACTGGAATCGGAATTGTTCGGCCATCAGAGGGGGGCGTTCACAGGCGCTGTCGATTCGAGAAAAGGATATTTCGAAATAGCAGATGGCGGGACACTTTTCCTCGACGAGATCGGTGACATGCCGCTGCCGACACAGGTAAAACTCCTTCGGGTGATCGAGACCGGCGAGTTCATGAGGGTTGGGTCTTCTTCGACGCAGACGTCGGATGTCCGGGTTATCGCGGCCTCCAACAAATCTCTTCAGGATGAAGTGGCCAAAGGTTACTTTCGTCAGGATCTTTACTTCAGACTCCGTTCGGTTAACCTGTTCATTCCTCCTCTCCGCGAAAGGCGCGAAGACATTCCTGCCTTCGTCGAGAAATTTTCAAAAGACTTCGTGGAACGGAACAAGATTAGTTTTGGCGGCTTTACCCTCGATGCGGTCGAGGCGCTAAAGAGTCTGGATTGGCCGGGCAACGTCCGTGAGCTGAAAAATCTCGTCGAGAGCGTGATTGTTCTTGAGCGGGGAAAACGGGTCGACGCGGGAGCCATCGATAAATATCTGCCGAAGCGGGAAACGGTTTACGTGGGCGAGCCGTCGGGCAAGTTTCTCCCCGTCCGGCTCGACAAGACGCCGGAAGAGTCTGAGCGTGAATTGATATTGCGCGCGCTTTGGGAGATCAAGAACGACCTAGTCGATTTGAAGACTCTCATGGCCTCAGGCGAGACCGCGCGCAGGCTGTCGCTTCCCCTCCCCCATCGGCTCCCCGAACCGTCCGAAGAAATCAGGGGATCTGCAGACGGGAGAGATCTGAATCTCGAGGAGATGGAGAAACAGCTGATCAAGACTGCCATTGAGAGATTCCACGGTAACAAGAGACTTGCCGCCGAGGCTTTGGGGATTAGCATGCGCTCTTTGTATCGCAAGCTTCAAGAGTATAAATTAAGGGACGTTTGATGAGATTTTCGGCCATTTTGGCGCTTTTGGTGGCCTTTGGCGGCTGCACGTATTCCTTTCGGGGAGCTTCGCTTCCTCCGGGGGTGCGTACGGTTGCCGTCCAGGTCTTTGACGACAGAAGTGGTTTCGGAGATCCTAATCTGAGGGTCAATCTGACCAATATGCTGACACAGCAGTTGGTATCGGACAACACGCTTCAGGTTACAAACATGTCGACCGCGGATGCGGCGGTGATCGGAACGATCAGCAGTGTTACGACGCAGCCTGCAGCCATCACCGGTAATGAGCAGGTCGGGAGGTGGCAGATCACTGTCAACGTCTCAGTGAGATTTGAAAACTTGAAAACGCAAAAGAATATATGGACCAAAGAGTTCTCCGACTGGGGTGAGTACGATCCAAGTGCCGGCCCCTCTAACAGGGACGCCGGGCTCAGCCAGGCGGAGGACAAATTGAGTCAGGATATATTGCTGGCATTGGTAACTAACTGGTAAAGAAAGGTCCGGAGGAAACTCCGAAAAGGAGCAATTTAGAATGTCACCGCGTGTGGAAGACGCACTTTTAATTTCTTACATAGTAGCCCTTAGCTTTCCGTTCATATTTGGCACGAACGGGTTTCTGATGATTTATTATTACTTCCGATACAGGAACAGGCAGGTCGCACAAAAAGGCGAACTGAAAGTTCTTCCGGTCGTAACGATTCAACTCCCGGTCTATAACGAGTTGTACGTCGTCAACAGGGCCATCGACGCGATATGCGCTCTCGACTATCCGAAGGACAAACTGGAGATACAGGTCCTTGATGATTCGACGGACGAGACGACGGCGATAATCAATCAGAAGGTGGTCGAGAAGTCCGGTCAGGGGTTCGATATTAGTCATGTCCGTCGCGGGAACAGACAGGGATTCAAGGCCGGAGCTCTCAAGGTCGGACTTGCTCAGGCAAAGGGAGAGTTCGTCGCGATATTCGATGCGGACTTCATTCCCCGTCCGGATTTTTTGAAGAAGACGCTCCCATACTTCGCCGATTCAAAGATAGGGCTGGTACAGACTCGATGGGAGCATATAAACAGCGACTACTCTCTCCTGACGCGCGCGCAGGCAATTGCGCTGGACGGTCACTTCGTTATCGAACAGCAGGTGAGGAACAAGGCCGGTTTCTTCATCAACTTCAACGGGACCGCGGGAGTCTGGCGCCGCAGTTGCATAGAGGAGTCAGGTAATTGGGAAGCAGACACGCTCGCCGAAGATTTGGATCTGAGCTATCGCGCCCAGTTGAGAGGCTGGCAGTTTGTGTTCCTCAAAGACTACACTTCACCCGCCGAACTGCCTGCGGACGTAAATGGGCTGAGGTCTCAGCAGTTCAGGTGGACTAAAGGCGCGATCGAGGCGTCAAAGAAACTTCTTCCCAGAGTCTGGAAGTCCAGGCTTCCTTTGAGAGTAAAGATTCACTCGACGGTCCATCTCGGTGCGAGTCTCGTCTATCCGTTTGTCCTTATGATAGCGATCCTTCAGGTGCCGGCTGTCTTCATCAAGCATACCGGCGCATACGATTCCACTTTCATGCTTATGGGCGGATTCATATTTGCATTCTTCGGCTCCTTTGTCTTCTATCTGTACAGTCAAAAGGATGTCTACGCTGACTGGCGCAGGCGTATCTATCTCTTCCCCGTTTTCATGGCGGGGAGCATGGGCCTGTCGGTGAACAATACTAAAGCCGTGATCGAAGGACTTCTCAACAAGAAATCAGAGTTTGTCCGCACGCCGAAGTACGGCGTGACAGGGAAAGAAGGGTCGTGGGCCGACAAGAAGTACAGCCAGAGGAAGATCAACTGGGTGTCGATCGCGGAGTTCATACTTGCGCTTTACTGCCTGGGCGGAATAGTTCTGTCGATCGTCGACCTTGAAATAGCGGCGGTTCCCTTTCAGCTCCTATTCTTCTCCGGGTTCGGCTCGATATCGTACTTGTCGATAAAGCAGGCGCTCCTCGCGCGGAAGAACGCGGTGAAGATTGTGCCTCAGGCAAATCCGGTCGCGGAGCGAATTGTCAGGTAAGCCGGGCCTCCGTCAAATTCCGCGCGCCGGCGTGAATCTGAACCCGGTCTCACAATTCAGGAGCACTCTCGATTCAAAGTGGCGCTGAACTATCAATACGGCGGTAAGGATCTGGTCCTTCTTCAGTATCTCGAGGCGAGGATTGCCAAAGATCCCGCCTCGGTCTTCTTCGCGATGCTCGCCCATTTTTATCTTGATGCGGGGAAGGTGGCCGAGGCGTTGTCCATAGCGCAGAGGGGCGTTATTGCTCATCCCAATTACTCTACAGGCCATACGGTACTTGCCATGGCAATGATGCGCGCTGGATTTTACCGCGATGCGAGGAAGGAACTCATCAAGGCCTCTGATCTCCACCCGGGCTCAAGGATGATAGAGTCTCTCATGGAGGAGGTCGATCGCCAGGAGCAGGCTGATTCAATCGGAAGAAGGATTGCCGAACAGTATCGCAAGAACGCCGGCAAGGACATTATGAAGACGGTTGAGGAGACGCTCAGGTCGAACACCATTAAGGCGCAGGACGAAGACCTCCTCATTCCTGGACTCGAGTACATAATCGGTGCGGATTTTTCGAGAGTGCCTGCGATCCCGAAAGTCCCTGTCCCTGATGAACAGTCCGACGCTCCTCCTCGGGCGGAAGAGGATAAGCGTTCTCCGGAAAGTTCGGATCTGAAGAGTGCCAGGGAAATCATCGACAGAGTGGCGCGTGAATTGGAGGGCGATCGGGAATCGGAGGTGGACGTCCCCGACGAGGCGCGCTCATCCGACGAGGTCGAGAAGGAGAGCGGTGAACTCGATCTTGATGTCCTTGCCCGCGAACTCGACATGGCCGGTCCGATCAAACCGGCGGGAGGAAAGGAGCAGGAACACCGCGATGAAGCGGGAATCGAGTTGACTCCTGAAATCGTCACAGACACGCTTGCCATGATATTCGAACAACAAGGCCAGATCGGAACCGCGATCGAAGCATACAAAATACTCCTGAAGAAAAAACCAGGACAGGCTGATTTCTATAAGAGGAAGATTGCTGATTTGGAATCAAGGTCAAATGCCGACAACTGATACGATCACACCTCGCGGCAGTATGCCCGGTCTTCAGGAGAAGGACAAGTTTGTAAGGGAAATGTTCAACGGCATTTCTCACAGGTATGATTTTCTTAACCATTTTCTGAGCGCGGGAATTGACAGGATATGGCGGAAAGCCGCGATGAAGTTGTCCGGCCTCTCGGGGGGAGACGCTTTTCTCGATGTCGCCTGCGGTACAGGCGACCTTTCGATTGAGGCGGTAAAATCCGAGCCTGCCAGGATTGTAGGCGTGGACTTTGCCGAGAACATGCTGCATAGCTTCGAAGCCAAGAAAGACAAACTCGGGCTCGACGGCCGGATCGATATCGTACAGGCTTCCGCGGAGAGTCTTCCCTTTGCGGAGGGCTCTTTCGATGTTACCGCAGTGGCGTTTGGGGCTAGAAATTTCGCCAATCTTGTCGCGGGACTTTCGGAGATGCGGCGGGTGCTGAAAAGGGGGGGGAGAATCGTCGTCCTCGAGTTTTCAAAGCCGAGAAGATTCCCGGTGAAGCAGCTGTATTTCTTTTATTTCAGGAGAGTCCTCCCTCTCATCGGGAAAATGGTGTCGGGCAATGGCGGGGCTTATACGTACCTTCCGGACTCCGTCTCAAGGTTCCCTGACGGAGAGGATTTTCTGAATGTCATGAGGGCCGTTCAATTTAAAGACGTGAGCCGGGTGGAGCTGACATTCGGCATTGCTACCGCCTACGTTGGAGTGAAGTGAGTGAAAGGCGAGAAGAAGGGGAGCGCGACAGCCTCGGGACATACCGATGAGATAGTCGAGATCGTCAACACCCATTTTGACGAGGTAACGGACAGGTGGGTTGGCGCCATAGTGTCAGCGCCGAAATATTTCGGCAGCGCACAGGGCCCGTTCTTCAAAAGCCAGGTCACTGAACTTCTCAGATGCATACTAGACCTTCTCGAAAACCATGGCCCAACTCGTCTTGTCAAATTCACCGAGAGAATAGTCAAGCCCCCATACAACGGGCTCCTCACGCTGACGACGGTCCACGAGACATTTCTGCTCGGAGAGGACGCCATCCTTTCCGTGGTTAGGGAGAAGATGAAAGACGGGAGCAGTCTGTTCGAGTACTCACGCAGAATAGACGGGTGCTTTCATGAGATTATTTACCAGTATGCGAGCGCTTATCAGACATATCAGGCTGAAGTTGGTACGACTCGTCGCCGCGTAATAGAGGGACAGAGAGAGACGCTACTGCGGTTCACGAACGCGATAGGATACGCTAATTCTTACGATGAGGCGTTGGCCGCCGCCGCCGTTATAATCAGGGAGGAGTCCAAAGCCAGCGCGGTAGAGTTTTACTCATTTGAACAGAGTCCTCAGCATCTTGAGTTCAGGCATGCGATACCCGAAAAACCGCAGGTTCCTCCGGGCGAACTCCTCTCACAGCTCGCAAGGCAGTTCAGCAGCGAATTGAGTGCCCGACGCAGTTACTCCGTGATGCAGGAAATATCCGGGAGCCGGAAGCTTGTTCTCATATTGCCGGTCTCCGCTGGTGACTCCCTGCTCGGCGTTCTCCTCCTTTCGTATCCTCCGGTCCCGCTCAGGGAGAGCACTATCGGAGATCTGCAGGAGGAGAGCATGAGCGTGCTGCTTTCCATGGTGGACCAGCTCGGCTATGGCCTCAAACGGTTCCTGCTCGAGGATGAGGTGACGTCGAAGGCCCACTATATCTCCATACTGACCGAAAATTCTGCGGACGCCATAGTCGGACTCGACGTGCGCGGCGCGATAGTCTCATGGAACAAGGGAGCAGCTCTTCTCTTCGGGTTACTTCCGGACCAGGCAATGGGGCAGCCGTTCTCTGTTCTCCTCCCCCTGGAGAAGAGGCTGATCGGAGATGACGAGGTCATAATAAAGCGTATACGCGATGAAGGTGCCGTCAGGAACTATGAGCTCGATTGTCAGACAGCGTCAGGACAGAGGATCATTGTAAGCCTGACCGGGACGGTGCTGCAGGACGAGCAGGGGACGTTCATCGGGACGGCACTTATCATGCGGGACGTGACGCAGATAAAACAGTATGAGCTGGAGCTCCGGCAGACCGAGAAGCTCTCCTTCATCGGTCAGATATCCACGGGAATTGCCCATGAAATTGGGACACCTCTGAACATCATACTTGGCAATGCGGAGTACCTGATGATGGACATGCGGTCGGGCGACAGGGATTACGAAGAGCTCAAGATGATAATCGGTGAAACGAACCGGATCGCCAAGCTGATACAACAGCTTCTTGATTTTGCGCGTCCGAAGAAGATGCGCTCTAAACCTGTTCAGCTCAACGAGGAAATCGAAAACGTTCTACAGCTCCTCAAGAACCAGCTCGACAAATCGTCAATCAAACTCACGTTGAAGCTGGATAGGCGGCTTCCGCACGTCTTCGGCGATCCTGCACAACTGCAGGAAGTTTTCGTAAATTTGATTGTGAATGCCATCCATTCGATGGAGAACGGCGGAGAGCTTGAGATCTCCACCGCCCTGAAAAGCGGTCAGGACAATGCCGCTGTGGAAGCGGAAATCAGCGACAACGGCTGCGGGATACCGGAGGAAAACGTCCAGAAAATCTTCAATCCTTTTTTCACGACGAAGGAAGTTGGAAAGGGCACGGGACTCGGTCTCGCCATTACCCAAAGAATAGTTCAGGACCATAAAGGTTCGATTGCCGTCGATAGCTCGGTGGGGAAGGGGACATCGTTCCGATTGAGTTTCCCCGTCTACACCGCGGATGCACAGCTTTCGGCGGGATCATAATGCTTCAATAATCCGGTTCCGACAGGGCTAGGCGCGCTCCGGCGGGACACAATTGGAAACAGAAATGAGATCAGATATATCAATACTGGCGGTAGACGACGATGTGAATATGCTTGCCATGCTGGAGAAGTTTCTCCGGCGGGCTGGGTACACGGTTGAGACGACGTCTGACAGCGTGAAGGCTCTCTCCCTCGTAGAGGACAGGAACTACGACATCGTGATAACGGACATCCAGATGCCCAGGGCCTCCGGAATGGACCTCCTTAAGAGAGTGAAGGACCTCCAGAAGGACACGATGGTTGTCATGATAACCGCCTTCGGTTCGGTCGATTCGGCGGTTAACGCCATGAAAGCCGGTGCCTACGACTACGTCAGCAAGCCGTTCAACATCGACGAGATTCTCGCTCTCCTGGAGCGGGCGACCCAGCAAAGGCGGTTGCAGCGCGAAGTCGAGTTCCTCAGGCAAGAGGTCGAGCAGAAGTACTCCTTCTCGAACATCATAGGAAGGAGCAAGGCCATGCAGGATGTCTTTTCACTCATTCAGAGAATCTCGCACGCCCGGAGCAACGTCCTTATAACAGGGAGAAGCGGAACGGGAAAGGAGCTTATCGCGAAAGCGATTCACTACAACAGCGACAGAAAGACGATGCCGCTGGTGACAGTGAACTGCAGCGCTATTCCCGAGTCACTACTTGAAAGCGAGTTGTTCGGACATGAAAAAGGAGCCTTCACCGGCGCGATAACATCGAGGCGCGGATTGTTCGAGACGGCAAACGGAGGAACACTCTTCCTCGACGAGATCGGGGATATGCCCCTCGGCTCGCAGGCGAAGCTTCTGCGCGTTGTCGAAACGGGAGAAGTCCGCCCCGTCGGGAGCGACGACGTAAAG
Organism: Bacteroidota bacterium; assembly: GCA_021812985.1. Classification (GTDB taxonomy): domain Bacteria; phylum Bacteroidota; class Ignavibacteria; order Kryptoniales; family JAKASW01; genus JAKASW01. The sequence goes on along the minus strand of JAKAMG010000037.1, from coordinate 8,591 downwards.
AAGGTGGATGTCAGGGTCATAGCCGCTACGCATCGCGACCTGAAGGAGATGGTCAAACACGATCAGTTCAGGGAAGACCTTTTCTACAGGCTCAACGTCATTTCGATACACGTCCCCGACCTGAAGGAGAGGACGGAGGATATTCAGATCCTCACCGACCACTTCATGAAGAAGTATGGAGAGCAGTTTGGGAAGGGAAACATGCAGATCACGCACGAGGCGATGGCATGCCTCATGAGGTACTCCTGGCCCGGAAACGTGCGCGAGCTCGAGAACGTGATCGAGAGGAGCATAGCCCTCTCCGCGGGTGAGGCGATCGACTGCAAAGACCTTCCGGAGCATTTGTTCCAGATGAAGTCCACTGACCTGATCGACGACCTCGCCTCGGATAACATGCCGCTGTCAGAGGTCGAGAAGCGGTACATAGTGAAGATACTGCAGCGGACAAATTGGCACCAGTCTAAGGCTGCCCAGATACTTGGGATAGACCGGAAGACACTTTACAGAAAGATAAAAGAGTACAACCTGATGCAGGGGTAGGAGTGCCTGTCAGTCGACTGCATCGATCCATTTCAACGCTTCGAAACACCCGGACAACCCCGCATTGCGGGGTTTTTCTTTGAACGTAATGTGTGGAATGATTGTAGATAGGCGTCGATAGATTCGCAACGCCGAAGGGATTTTACTTTAAGAGTCCGAACGGTTCTTTTCCCCGCCGACCTCTATCTCGTCATATCGCTGGAGTTTGTAGATTATAGTCGAGGCGATCCAGCTGAACACAAATATCCCGATGATGAAATATCCCATCATGCCGAAGTCCCCGCTCAGCCTCCCCATTATGTTCCAGAACCATCCCCTGAGCTGAAGTTTGTCGCCGATCAGGTTGAATACCTCGACGCCTCCCACCAGAAGAGCGACCAGTACAGATATGAATGTGATTGTAAGGTTATAATAAAGTTTCCGGAGAGGCTTGACGTATGCCCATCCGTAAGCCGCGAGCATCAGCACTCCATCGGTCGTGTCGATGATTGACATGCCGGCAGTGAAGAGCGCGGGGAAGATCATGATGGACCAGACTGGGAGTCCACGGGTGGCTTCGGTGGCGGTGATTCCGAGGAGCCCGATCTCGGTGGCAGTGTCAAAGCCGAGCCCAAAGAGGAAACCGAGCGGGTACATGTGCCAGCTCTGACTTATCAGCCTGTAGAAAGGGCGGAATATCCTTGAGATGAAGCCGCGCTGGCCGAGTAGATCCTCCAGCGATTGCTCATCATACGAGCCACCGTTCTTGACGCGTCTGAATGCCGAGAAGACATCCCTAAGTATAAAGATGTTCAGCAGAGCTATGATGAAAAGAAACCCGGCGGATACGAGAGTGCCGACCACTCCACCTATGTATTTGAATTCGGGAAATTTGTCTTTGATCGCTGTCGCGGTGAGCGCAATTGCTATAGAGGCAAGGACGACCACTGAAGAGTGGCCGAGTGAAAAGAAGAATCCGACAGCCGTGGGCCGCTTCCCGTCCTGCATAAGTTTTCTCGTGACGTTGTCTATGGCGGCTATATGGTCCGCGTCCACAGCATGCCTGAGGCCGAAGCTGTATGCTATGATTGCGGTGCCGATTAGTAGAGGGAATCCGCTGAACATGGTAAGGGCCGCTACCCACACGATGATGTTTACAGAGATGAGGAAGGCGTAGAGTCCGACGACCCGCCGCCTAGTCCCACCTGAATTTCCGAGTAGAGCCTTCGATATTCCGGGGATCATCTGCAGAGCATACTTTATTGAATTTGTCCCACGCTTTTGATCACTTTCGTCCATATAATCGACATTGAGGAACGAAGATTCAAGATAATCGTGACTATTCCTGCTCCGCGCCCAACTCCCGGTGCTTCGCCCCAGATGTTGGGGGGAAGCAGGGCTGCGGCGGTACCCTCTTGCCGGCGAAGTAACATTCACATCTCCTGATCCGTATGGATTAATTGTCATTTAAACCACGGGCAGGGCAATGCCGAGAAATCTCTTTCGCGCACCTTTCAGATTTGCAGGAATGGCGGCAGCCACATGGTTCGCCTCGCTCCTTATTTCTCCCGCGGCCTTTCCATTCGATTCCCAGAACCCGGACAAGTTTCGGATAACAGCGGTCCATGTCAGCAGAGAGTTGGAAATGACGGGAAGGCTCTCTGACCCGCTGTGGAATTCCGCAATTCCTGTCGAGCTGGCGTACGAGATTCAGCCGGGAGAAAACACCCCGGCTCCTCAGAGGACTTTGGTCTATCTCCTCTACAGCTCGGACAGACTGTACATCGGGTTCAAGGCATTCGATACCAGGCCGGGTCTTATGCGTGCAAACATCACCGACCGCGACAAGATGACGGAAGACGATTTCGTGGGAATAATGCTGGACACATACGGCACTATGCAGAGCGCTTATGAATTCATGACGAATTCTTACGGAGTTCAGTTCGATGCGATGATGACGGGAGGCAATGAGGACGCGAGCTTCGACTGTGTTTGGTACTCAGCCGGAAGCGTGAGCGATTCTGGCTATACGGCAGAATTGGCCATACCCTTTAAGAGTCTGAGATTTCCCCCGGACGAGAAACAGAATTGGGTCGCTGAATTCATCCGGGTTTTCCCGCGCGACAGCAGGTACATACTTACTTGGACCCCGATAGATCGAAATAACCCGTGTCTACTCTGCCAGGGAGGTAGAATAGAGGGCATCGGCCAAATAAGGCCGGGGGGCAATTTGGAGCTTCTCCCATACGCCATGGGGGCACAAACGGGATCGAAGGAGGACACTGAGGATCCATTATCTCCGTTCTCTTCCGGTCCGGTGACTGGCAGGGGTGGCCTTGGATTGAAGTACGCCCCTTCTTCAAATCTTGTGTTGGGCGCTGTCGTCAATCCTGATTTCAGTCAGATAGAGTCTGACGCCCCTCAGATCAGCGTGAACAATACTTTCTCCATATTCTACCCCGAGAAGCGGCCCTTCTTTCTTGAAGGGGCAGACCTGTTCAGCACGCTCGCCAGCGGCTTCTATTCTCGGATGATAAACAACCCGTTCGCTGCTTCGAAGCTGACACTCAAGTCAGGATCGTTTTCGCTTGCTTACCTCGTCGCGTACGACAGGGAGTCTCCGTTTATAGTGCCTGGCGAGGAGGGGAGTGATTTCGTCGGGACGTCAGAGAAATCTTTGAGCAATGTTTTCAGGGCAAAGTATGACTTCGGGAGCGAGTCGTTCATAGGCACATTGCTCACTTCGAGAAACTTCAGCGCGGCACACAACTATGTCGGAGGGCTGGACTGGAATTTTCTCTTTGCCGGGAACTACTATTTTATGGGACAGGCGCTATTTACCGACACGCGGGAGCTTTACAATCCCGCCCTCTTCGAGGACAGCCGTCGCTACGGTGCGACCCGGTTCACCGCCACGTTCGACGGAGAGAGGTTTGACGGCGGAGGTTTGCAGGTCGACTTGAAGAGAAATGCGAGAGACTACAGCTTCGATCTCGGATACGTGACAGTGTCGCCAACTTTTCAAGCTCAGGACGGATTTATAGCTGGAACAAACACGCGCGTCCTCTCATTCTGGCAGGGCTACTGGATTTACCCGCGCAATTCCTTTTTTGAAAACATTTCGTTTCAATCCAGCTCGGGCCTTCACTTCAACGGTACCGGATTGCTGAAGGAGAAGTGGACTATGATAGGGGTACAGCTCCAGCTTAAGGGACAAACCTACGTCTGGGTCGACTTCCTTCCGCTCAACGACGAGATGTTCCACAGTGTCTCCTTCGAGCGAATAAACAGAACCGAATTCAACATATACTCTAATCCGTCCAGCATCTTCTCCGTCAGCTTCAACGGTTCAGTAGGGCGATTCATCTACAGGTCAGACGAGCCGGCTCTGGGGAGAGGAAATAATCTCTCGCTGGAAGTGGTCTTAAAGCCTACGAACAAGATCTCCATAGACGTCAGTTATTCCAGATCGAGTCTCTGGTCGTTGGACAACGATCGCCTCTTTTACGACGGCTATATCACGCGCGGCATATTTGCCTATCAGTTCTCGCCTGGATTTTATATGAGGCTCATCGCTCAATACGATCAGTTCGGAAAGCAATTGCAGGTTGCGCCTCTCATGACCTACAAGCTGAATCCGTTCACTGTTTTCTACGCGGGGTCAAATCATGGCTACTCGAGATTCAGTCAGCCTTACGGGATGGAAAGGACGGTCCAGCAGTTCTTCGTGAAGATACAGTACCTGTGGCAGAGCTGAGCCGTCGGTCCGTAAGAAATCCCGTATTGACAAGGGGTGTCCTTTCCGGGGTGTTTGCCTGACCGAATTCACCTCCGGCTGTGGAAATGCCCCGCTTCTCAGCCTATGCCTGGGTTGACATTCACAACGGAATTTCCGAGATTTTTTTTGACAGAAGTTACTAAGGAATAACGCTCGTTTCATTGATGAGCTGACTTCTGGGCCCCGTCTGATACCAGCGTTGCTTTGGGCAATGGCGAGAGTGCTACTGATATCGGTACAGTACAAGATTGAGACTGTGGTATCAAAGAAGGGAGGATGAGAGATGGACGCCGAGCATCTTGCGAAACTGAAGAGCGAGATCTTCTCCCGCGTCAGGGCGATTCTTTATGAGAGATATGGAGAATTCATACCGGCCTCTCTTCTCGAGGGCGAAGCAGATGGAGAGCGTGGCCTAAAGACGATCCACCGCGTCGGATCGTTCAAGGCTGACGAAGATCTTATAGAACTCTTCGAGGCCCTGCAGAAGGTGTTGTCCGGGAATTACGGTTTCTGTCTCCTTTGCCGCAAGGAGATCGCTTTCGACAAGCTGGACAGGAATCCCCTTTCGAAATTCTGTGACGCATGCGAGAGACTCCTGAGTCCGGGCTACCCTGAGGGTGATGCAAAGTTAGGAGAAGGGTAGCCTTGCGGGCTACCCCTGTGAATTCAGTCTACCAGTTTCTTCAGTTCGCTGCGAGTGATACGGCGTTCGTAAGTGTCGAAGCCACGTCGTCCAGCGGTATTACTGCATCTGCGAGCTCGGCATCGACAATAGCCTTAGGCATCCCATAGACCACGCAGGTCGCTTCGTCCTGCGCAATGACTTTCCCTCCGCCCGCCTTTATAAGCTTCGCTCCTTCAAGCCCGTCGTGGCCCATGCCCGTCATCACTGCCGCGAGTATTCTCCCGCCAAATATCTCATATGCTGATGAAAACATGACATCCACCGAAGGACGGTGGAGCGTGTCGCTCGGATCCTTAGTTATGTTGAACCTGACGGACCCGCCGGTCTTATGGAATTTCATATGGAGGCCGCCGGGAGCAATGAAGACTTTCCCCTTTGACAACTCCATCCCGTCTTCAGCCTCACATACTTCAAGCCTGCTGATGGAATTCAACCTTTCGGCGAGCGACTTCGTGAAATGCGGGGGCATGTGCTGAACCACCGTGACGGGGACGGGGAAGTTCGCCGGCAGCGAAGGGATGACTTTCTGCAGGGAGAACGGGCCGCCTGTCGAGATTCCGATGGTGACAATCTGCGCACTCATCATCTTCAGCGCGGGCTGGTTCCTGGTTGTGCCGCTCTTTGGGGTGGTCGACTTTGAGAAGATCCTCATGCGGTTCTTCGCGATCGCCTTTATCTTCGCGATCAGGTCGCCCTTGATCTTCGTTATGTCCAGAGAAACGAACGATAGTTGTTTGGGGATGAAATCCACGGCCCCGGCTGAAAGAGCCTCAACGGTTGTGCGCCCCCCCTCGACAGTCAATGAGCTCACCATCAGGACGGGAAGCGGGTTTTCCTTCATGATCCTCTTGAGCGCGGTGATCCCGTCCATCCTTGGCATTTCCACGTCAAGAGTCATAAGGTCCGGCTTCAGCGCCTTCACTTTCTCTATCGCTTCGAGCCCGTCCCGAGCCGTGCCTACGACTTCAATATCAGGGTCATCCTCGATCATCATCGATATCGCCTTCCGCATGAAGGCGGAGTCGTCTACAACGAGAATTTTCACGGACATGTCAGGCCCTCGCTTCCGCTGCAGCGGAGGCCCTGTTGGACTTGTCTGCGAGCCGAAGAAGTTCACCGGCGTCGAGTATCATTATCACGCGCCCATCTCCCAGTATTGTCGAGCCTGCGATACCCGGTATGTTCTTCAGGTAAGCCCCCAGCGGCTTAATAACGATTTCCTTCTGGCCTATTAATCTGTCAACCTCTATTCCGAACTTACGGTTGGCGACGCCGACTACCACTGTGTAGAAAGCCTGGCTGTCATCGTTCCGTCCGGGGACTTCGAGTATTTCGGTGATATCCACTAAAGGGAGGACGGTTTCTCTGAGTCTGGTTACTGCGCGGCCGTTGACCGTGGAGACTTCTGACTTTGAGGTATGAACCACCTCGAGCACTGAGCTGAGAGGTATCGCGAATGTTTCGGCGCCAACTCCGACAAGGAGTCCCTGGATGATTGCCAGCGTAAGTGGAAGTTTCAATGTGAACTTTGTTCCCTTGCCGACTTCGGACTCCACCGAAATTATCCCGTTGAGCTTTGTTATGTTCGTCTTGACGACGTCCATGCCAACGCCTCTTCCGGAGACGCTGCTCACCCTCTGGGCCGTGCTGAAACCAGGCACGAACATGAGGCTGTAGACGTCATCGAGCTTCATCTCGTGAGCTTCTTCGGGGGTGATAAGTCCCTTTTCAAGGGCCTTCGCCTTCAGCTTGTCGGGATCTATTCCGGCGCCGTCGTCCTGGATTTCTATGATTATGTGGTTCCCTTCGTGACCTGCTGAAAGGTGGATCGTGCCGCGACGCGGCTTGCCTGCCTTCTCTCTGACTTCCGTCGCTTCTACTCCGTGGTCCGCCGCGTTTCTAATCAAGTGCACGAGCGGGTCGCTTATCTCTTCGATAATGGATTTGTCGAGCTCGGTTTCTTCTCCGCTTATCACGAGGTCGATTTCCTTGGAGAATTCGCGCGCGATGTCCCTCACGAGGCGTGGAAACCTGTTGAAGACTCTTCCTATCTGCACCATACGGGTCTTCATCACTGCGGTCTGCAGTTCGGTTGTGATAAAGTCTATCTGCGCGCCCGTCTCGTTGAGCTGACGGGTAAAATCCTCGTGGCCGTTGTCTTCTCTTTCCGATGAAACTATCTGCGAAAGCCGGTTCCTGCCGAGGACCAATTCTCCGACGAGGTTCATGAGATGGTCGAGTCTTGCGACGTCCACGCGGATTGTGGTGTCCACCGCTCTCTCGCTCTTTGAAGCGGCGGGTGCCTGTGCTGCAGCAGCTGCCTGCTCGTGGTGCGGGGGCTCTTTGGGCTCTGGCTGTGTTTCTGATTTCTCAGCCGATGGTTGCTCAGCTGCTTCCGAAGGCTGGGCCTCCTCGACAGAAGACGCCGGGGCGGGTGCCTCAACCGAGACCGCTTCCTTCTGCGGAATTGCGGCACCGGTCGAAAGCATCTCCAGCCTCTTTATCGTGGAACTGAGGTCCACTTCCTGTATGTCTCTTTCGATCACCTGGTTGAGGAGTTTCTTCATCTGATCGAACGCTTCGAGCATCACATCCAGCATTCCAGCCTGGAAGCGGAGCTCGTCCCGCCGCAGCTTGTTAAGAACATCCTCGAAGCGGTGAGCGATCACGCTCATCTGCTCAAAACTGAGGAACCCCGATGTCCCCTTTACCGTATGAACGGCGCGGAATATGGAGTTTATCAGCTCCTTGTCGTCAGGTCTCTTTTCAATCTCCAGGAGCTCCGTATCGAGCTTTTCGAATATTTCCTTTGTCTCGACGACGAAACTGTCGACTATTTCCTTCATCTCCTCAGAGAACATCGCGTGCTGTGCCATTACCCTCAAGCCCCCTTCCCAAAAAGTTTGTCTATCTCGTCCTGCGACGCAGGATCAGACGATCCACCGCCGTTCTTTGGCTGCCCCTTCGCCGTTCCCCTCGCCTCATTCAATACCTGATCTGCAACCTTCTGAGCGCTGCCGGAGCGGTCGTACGTTGCGAGCGGGTCAAACGTGTGTTTCTCGGATCTCTCGATCTCAGTTATCAGATCAGCCCCCGATATCTTGAACCTGTCGATGAGGGTAGACAGCCTGTCCTGAACCGACTCGATAAGGTGGTTCACCGACGCGATCTGCTGGCTAGTAATATCCTGTACCTGCAGGGAGATCATTATCTCGTTGGACTTCTCGCGTATTTCCTGCAGACTCTGTCCAAGTCCACCGGCGTTGACCCGGAGGGCTTTGAGGTGATTTTGTTTGCGATGATGGAGTGAGTTGAACTGCTCCAGCAGGGTATCGTTGCTCCCCTTGAGCGATGCGTTGACGAGATTATACGTTTCATCGTCAAGCCTTTGTATTGCGGTCATGTCGCTCATCGCGGTCTCGAAGTGCTTGCCGATGGCATCAAGTTTGGACAGGACTGCCTCGAGATTGTCGAGGATTTCAGTTGTCGCCGTTTCGGTGGCCTGTGTGACCTTGTTGAGTTGCGAGGAAGCGCGCGGCATTTTGTTCGCGCTTTCGTAAATGGAAACGTTTATGTCTTCAAGAACCGGCACAATTTCATTGACGAAAT
>JAKAMG010000036.1:13569-29500 GCA_021812985.1 Bacteroidota bacterium | reverse complement strand
AACACTGCCGGTATCGATTCAAGAAACCGGTCGTCTACGGCATGTGGGGGCTGATGGAGCTCGTAGCGATGGCTACCGATCTCGCTGAATTCCTCGGCGCGGCCATCGGGTTCAACCTTCTATTCGGATTCCCACTGATCATCGGCGGTCTGCTGACCGCGGTCTGTACTTTCCTGATACTCGGCCTTGAGCGATATGGCTTCCGCCCTCTCGAGATAGCCATTACTACTATGGTGAGCGTCATAGCGGTCAGCTACATAATCGAAACGATTCTCGACCGGCCCGACTGGAAGGTGCTTCTATACCATAGCGTGGTCCCGCAATTCTCAGGATCAGAAAGTATACTCCTCGCGGCGGGCATACTCGGGGCGACGGTGATGCCGCACGCGATCTTTCTTCACTCGGCCTTGACACAGCAGAGGATCGTAGTGAGGGAACCTGAGAAGCTTCGCAGGCTATTCGGCTACGAAGTCCTTGATGTTACAATTGCCATGGGTATCGCGAGCCTGGTCAACATGGCAATGCTCGTGATGGCGGCGGCAACATTTTACAGACAGGGACTGACCAACATCGCGACCATCCAGGACGCTTATCTCACACTTCAGCCCCTTCTTGGAAAAGCGGCGGGGTGGATCTTCGCGATCTCGCTTCTTGCCGCCGGACTCTCTTCATCAACTGTCGGGACGAGTGCTGGCCAGGTCATGATGCAGGGATTTCTAAAAAGGCATATACCCGTCTGGGTCAGGCGCTCGATAACGATCCTCCCTTCGCTGGTCGTCATAGCGCTCGGGCTCGATCCTACGCGAACTCTCGTGATCAGTCAGGTCGTCCTTAGCTTTGGTCTGCCGTTCGCGATTATACCGCTGATAATGTTTACGAGCAATGGTGAGCTGATGGGTGTCCTGGTTAACAGGAAACTGACGACCGTTGTAGCGAGTCTGATGGCGTCTCTAATAATAATTCTCAATCTGTACCTAATCTACCAGGTGTTCCATGGATAACTTGGCTGTAAAAAGAATACTTGTCCCGCTGGATGGTTCGACGCTCGCCGAGTCAGTACTTCCCGCCGCCGCTTCACTTGCCAGGAAGACAGGCGCGTCGGTTAGCCTGTTCCATGTTATCGAGAGGGACGCTCCCGACAAAATCCATGGGGAGAACCACCTTAGGAGGCCGGACGAAGCACACGCTTATCTCTCATCGGTTGCGGTCGGTAAGCTCTTCGGCGGTATAAGCGTCGAGGAGCACGTGCACGAGACCGGAGTCCGCGACGTGTCTCAGAGCATCTCGGATCACGCCGAGGAGCTGAATGCTGACCTGATCGTGATGTGCACACATGGCAGCAGCGGCTTGAAAAACCTCCTCGTGGGCTCGATAGCTCAGCAGGTGATATCTCTCTGCAAGACCCCCGTCATGCTCGTAAATCCTGGAAAGGGAAAGGCGGCAGAGAAATGCGCGTTCGAGAATTTTCTTGTCCCTCTCGATGGAAACCGGGAACACGAACACGCCCTCAGGTTCGCCGCCAGTCTAGCTTCAATGTGCGGGGCCGGAATGCATCTGCTTGTCGCGGTTCCCCGTTTTGGAAACATGTCCGGAGAGCTGACGATTGTAAACCGCTATCTTCCCGGAACAACTTCGCGATTGATGGATATGCTGGTGCCGGAAGCGAAGAATTACCTTAAAGACATGCAGGAGAATCTCGGACAAGCGGGCGTCAAAGTATCTTCAAGCATATCCAGGAGCAATCCTGCCAAAGCCATTACCAGGGGAGCGAAGAACTATAAGTCCGATTTGATCGTTCTTGCTACTCACGGCAAGAAAGGATCGAAGCCATTCTGGGAAGGGAGCGTGACGCCTAAGGTGATTAGGACCGTGATGATACCGGTGCTTCTGATACCAGTCAGAGAGTGAAGCCTAACTGGCTTTGTAAACGAGATTGGGCGCACCTTCCTCCGGGCGTGACGCCGCACCCCCTCCCAAATCTTGCTTATTTACGCGTTCGGGGCTATTTTTTTAATACAAATGCCGAGCAAGAACAACGGGCCCGGTCTGACGGGTATGGATCCTACTGCAAAAAGAAAAGCAAGCCACGTCGACCTGGTTCTCAAGGAGAACGTAAACTACATCAAGTCCACCGGATTTGAGAAGTATGAGTTTGTCCACAACGCTCTTCCGGAAATAGACTACTCCGAAATAGACACGAGTGTCCGGTTCTTTTCCCACAAGTTTTCAGCGCCGATAATCGTCTCTTCGATGACGGGCGGTTATGAGAGGGCCGGGCGAATCAACTCTTCGATTGCGGAGCTCTGCAAGGCGAGGAACATCGGCATGGGAGTCGGAAGCCAGAGGCAGGCTCTTCAGAACAGCAACTACCTGGAATCGTTCAGGGTGGTGCGGCGCATCAGCGGGGACATCTTCGTCATGGGTAACATTGGCGCCGCGCAAGTCGCGGACGGTTTCGCTCTTAAAGAGGTCCGCAGAATGGTGGAGATGGTCGAGGCTGATGCCCTGGCAGTTCATCTCAACGCCCTGCAGGAGCTGATACAGCCCGAGGGGGACAGGAATTTCCGCGGAGTGATTTCTGGAATCGCCCGCCTCGTGCGGGTGCTGGATATCCCCGTCATCGTCAAGGAAACCGGTGCCGGTATCAACGCCGCGGCGGCTAGGAAGCTCGTCGATGCGGGTGTCTCGGCGATCGACGTCTCCGGCGCCGGAGGAACAAGCTGGTCTGCAATCGAAACGCTCAGAAGGGACGACCGGAGGATCGGAACGAAATTCTGGAATTGGGGCACCCCCACGGCTGAAGCGCTGGTTCAGGTGAACTCCATCCCTGCCAGAAAAAAAATAAAGCTTATATCGTCCGGCGGAATCCGAGACGGATTGGATGTAGCGAAATCGATAGCCCTCGGTGCTGATATTTGTGCCGGTGCGCAACCCTTCCTGAAGGCTCTCGACGAGGATGGGACTGACGGTCTGATAAGTGAATTCGATAATTGGGTTGAAGAACTGAAGGGTGCGATGTTCCTGACGGGGAGCAGTAACGTTAATCAGCTGAGAAAGGCGAAAATAGTGAAGGTGTTGGCTTGAGCGAAAGTGGTACAACTTCCGAGCAGTACCTGAGGTTGATAGAAGGAGAGCTGGAAGAATCGCTACTCCTGATCGCAGGTTCACCCCTTAAGGAGGGGATCAAGTATGTCTTCTCGATGGGAGGGAAGCGTGTCAGACCTCTCGTCACAGTCTTTGCTGCCGAATCCGTCGGAAAGGTTTCAGGAGACGTGTTGCACGCGGCGGCGGCGATAGAGATACTCCACAATTTCACACTCGTGCACGATGACATCATGGACAATGCCGATACCCGCAGGGGAAAGGTCACAGTCCATGTCAGGAGCGGCGTCAATACCGCAATACTCGTCGGAGACCAGATGATGGCTCTGGCCTACGACTGCCTTGAGAAGTGCAGCGGGGACCACCTGCGGGAGGGGTTGCGGGTTTTCAACGAGGGAGTTAAGCAGGTCTGTGACGGGCAGGCACTCGATGAGAGTCTCAGCAAAACCAACGGCTCAGGCATGTCCGATTACATCGACATGATTTCGAAGAAGACAGGTGCGCTCCTCAAGGCGGCAGCTGAACTTGGTGGCGTCGTAGGCGGAGGAAGCCGCACTGAAGTGGAATCGCTCGGAACGTTCGGGTTGAATCTCGGGATCGCGTTTCAAATCCTGGACGATTTGCTCGACCTTGAGGGCGATGCTGACAGGTTCGGAAAGCCGAAGGGGCTGGACATAATCGAGAAGAAGAAGAGTTTTCTCTTCCTGAAGGCTCAGGAGTCCCTTGACAGGAGCAGGGTGGCCGTTGTGAATGCGGCCTATTCCAAGGCGACTGTCGCGGAGCAAGATGTCGAGGCGGTCAGGAATGCCTATCGCGAAGGGGGAATATTTGACGCGGCTAGAGAAGAGGTATCCAGATATACCGAGACAGCTCTTTCTGGCCTTGCATCCTTGAGGGAATCACGCGGAAAGGACGCGTTGACCAATCTTGCTAACTCACTTGTGCAGAGAAAGTTTTAATGGTACAACAGGAAGTGGTGGTAAAGAACCGCCTTGGACTTCACACCCGTCCGGCGGCTTCGCTGGTGAAGCTTGCCGCGAAGTATAAATCGGAGTTCTATCTGGAAAGGGACGGCTATCGCGTGAACGGGAAGAGTATAATCGGAGTCATGACGCTTGCCGCTGAGGAAGGCGCGAGAATTCTCCTCGAGTTCGAAGGGGAAGATGAACAGTCCGCTCTCGCCGCAATGGTAGACTTTTTTGACAGAGGTTTTGATGAACCCTGACGCAAGTCATTCGAACGCTGAAGAGATTGTTATCCGTGGTGTCGCCGCCTCGCCAGGCATCGCCATCGGAAAAGCCCTCGTCCTGAAGAAAGATGGGATTGTAGTCGAGGAGAAGAACGTCGATGATCCCGCTGCCGAGCTGGAAAGGCTCAGGAAAGCCATTGAACGTTCCGCGCACGAGCTCGAGAAAATATACGGAACGGCTCGTGAGAAAATCGGGGAAGATAAGGCGAAGATATTCGAAGCGCAGCTCCTGATCCTCGCTGATCCCGTGTTCTTCGACGGCGTAAAGCACAAAATTTCGAGGAACAAGAAAAACGCCGAGTTCGTCGTCTCGACTGAGTTTTCTAAGCAGATAGAGCAGCTCAGGCGGAGCGACAACGAAATATTCAAGCAGCGCGCCACGGAAATTGAGGACGCCAAGAACCGCATTCTGCGGAACCTCGCCGAGGCAAAGCTGAAATCGAGAGTCGAAGGAACTCCGATAATTGTGACGAGCGAACTCACCCCCGCTGACGCGGTTCTCCTCAGCAGGAGCGCCGTGCTCGGATATGTCAGCGATTTCGGCGGCGCTAGGTCCCACGCCTCCATCCTCTCACGGTCGCTCGGCATCCCAGCCGTCGTCGGATTGAAAGAAGCCACGAAGCATGTGACTGACGGCGCGAATCTCATTCTCGACGGATACCGCGGCACTGTCGTCATAAATCCTTCCGAGAGCACTCTGAAAAAATTCACGGAAAGAAAGGCGTGGTGCGAACAGCTCGACAATGAGCTAATGTCGGAGGCAGCCGAGCCGGCACTGACAACCGACGGGCGCAGGGTCTCCGTCGAAGCGAATATTGAGCTCCTGGAGGAGCTCCCCCTCATGCAATCCCACGGCGCGGACGGCGTGGGCCTCTTCAGGACCGAGCCGCTGATCATCGACTCCGAGTCCATTCCGGACGAGACGGAACAGACCGAGGTATTTCGCAAGGCCGTCGAAGGAGCTGCCCCCAATCCCGTGGTTTTCAGAACTTTCGACATTGGAGGTGACAAGGTCTTCATCGGCGAACATTCGGAACAGAACCCCTTCCTTGGTTGGAGAGGCATAAGGATGATGCTGGATCGCCCCGATCTCATGCGGGAGCAGCTGAGAGCGATACTCCGGGCGAGCGCGTCCGGGAAATGCAGGATCATGTATCCCATGGTCGCGACGGCAGATGAGGTGATCCGGGCAAATGAACTTCTCGACGAGGCCAAGAAGTCTCTCGATGCCGAGGGCGTCAGGTATGACAAAGAGATCGAAGTCGGCGTAATGATAGAGATTCCCTCCGCCGCGCTGATGAGCAAGGAGATATCCCGGCACGTCAGTTTCCTGAGCATTGGTACAAACGATTTGACCCAGTACCTGCTCGCAGTGGACCGGACGAACGAGCTGGTGGCCAACCTTTTCGAAGAGTTCCATCCGGCCGTGCTCCGCACCATTAAGTTTATCATAGACTCCGGCCACGATGCAGGCATTCGTGTAGCTATGTGCGGGGAAATGGCAGGCAATCCTCTCGCCACAGTCATGCTCCTCGGACTCGGCCTGGACGAGTTCAGCGCTGTCAGCTCGACTCTTCCGGTCTTAAAGAAAATTATCAGGGGCACGAACTACAAGAGTGCGCGAAAATTCGCGAGACAGCTCCTCAAGATGGAATCCGCTGACGAAGTGAAGAAGGCGCTCGTTGAATACCTTAGGACGCGCTTCGAACGAATCTACCACACTACGATAAGCGAAGAGAATCTGGACTAGGAAGCCGGTCCTTTCTTTTTCCAACGGCTGACAGACCGAAGTGGGACTTGTGCTTGCATCGCGTCGTTGCAAGTCATTATGAAACTCCTGGTTCTCTTCGTGATGCTGGAGGAGGGACCGCAACTTACCCGTCATCACGTTTGGAATTCTCACCGCGGATTATGAATTTGCTGATACTCCATGATGCAGCTGGGGTGTAAGTTGGAAATATCTTTCGTCTGACCGAATTTGTCTTCCGAAATAGAACTCGAAACTTAAGAGTGATGGAGCAGAAACGAACCCTTCATGAAGTCCCGCTGTTCGCCAGACTCTCTCCCACAGAGCTCAAGCTCATTACAGGTGTATCGAAAGTCAGGAGATACAAGAAGGACCAGATCATATATCTTGAGGGAGAACCTTTCTCAGGTTTCTATGTCCTGACAGCCGGATCGGTTAAGATTTACAGGCTGAAGGGTGATGGACGCGAGGTAGTGCTTTCCAATCTCGACCCTTACAGGAGCTTTGCGGAGTCTTACCTTTTTTCAGGTTCGCGTTTCTATGCGTCGTGTGCGCAGGCGGTCGAGGATTCTTCCGCACTGTTTTTCCAGAGCGCGGAATTTGCGGCGCTGATGGGGCGGAACCCCGCTCTCGCAATAAGAATTTCCGAAGCGTCGGCGACCACGCTAATGGATATAGACCGCGCGCTGGATCTCCTGGCGTCGGGAGCTGAGGCGAGAGTGGCGAAGTATCTGCTGAACGAGATCGAACTCAACAACTCCATTAGGATGCCGGAACCCTTCTTCACACTGCTCGTGCGTAAGAAGGACCTCGCCTCTCATTTAGGGATCGCGAACGAAACGCTATCGCGAATGTTGAGGAAGTTGAAAGACGACAAAATTATCAGGGAAGTCTCAAGAAAGGTATTTGTTACAGATTTGAAGAGGCTCCGCGAACTCTCCGGCGAGTGACCGGGCACCTTCCAGGGTCGCTCTCTAGAAAGGTACCTCTTCGTCCCGCTCTGCCGGTGCGGCCTGCTGGCCGCCGGGGTACTTGGAAAGGTTCTCGAACCTTGCGTATTGTTTGACGAACGTCAGCTTCACGTCCCCCGTCGGCCCGTTCCTCTGTTTGCTTATCATCACCTCGGCCACTCCGGCGGTGGACTCTCCGTCGGGGTAACTCTCTATTCCGTAGAGTTCCGGCCTGTGTATGAAGATTACCACGTCGGCATCCTGTTCCAGAGCACCAGACTCGCGCAGGTCTGAGAGTATCGGACGTTTGTCGCCGCGTTCCTCCACGGAGCGCCTGAGCTGGGAAAGAGCTATCACAGGGATGTCGAGCTCCTTGGCGAGCACTTTCAGGCTTCTCGAGATCATGGAAATTTCCCGCTCTCTGCTTTCCGCCCTTGCCGGGCCCTGCATAAGCTGAAGATAATCGACCATAATTAGACCGATGTCGTGCTCGCTCTTGAGGCGTCGCGCACGGGCGCGAAGCTCAAGTATGGAGAGCGCGGGCGTGTCGTCTATGAACAGGGGAGCGGGAGCCAGCTTGTGTATCCTGGTCGAAATGTGTGCCCACTTCTCCTCCGGCAGCGTACCGGTCCTGAGCGCGTGCGCGTCGACCCGCGCTTCGGCCGCCAGGAGACGAATCAGAAGTTGCTGCTGCGACATCTCCAGGCTGTATACCGCCGTCGGGACACCTGATTTAACTGCGGCGTTGCGAGCGAGGGAGAGAGCGAACGCTGTTTTCCCAACGCTGGGGCGCGCCGCGATGATAATAAGGTCAGATTTCTGAAATCCGCCCGTCATCGAGTCGAGATCCGTGAAACCAGTCGGAACCCCGGTCACGCCCCCCTTTGAGCCGTGAATCTTCTCGAGAACTTCCATAGTCTTTACGAGGGCCTGCTGGAGTGGAACAACTGACCGCTTCAGACGGGCTTCTGAGACTTTGAATATGTCTCTTTCGATTTCATCTATCAAACCGAAAGCATCCTCGCGGTTGTCATAGCATTTCTGGACGTTCTGAGACATCGTCCCTATGAGCGTCCGCAGCATGAACTTCTCTGCGACAATTTGCGCGTGTGCCTCGACGTTTGCGGAAGAGACCACAGTGGAGACGAGTTCGTTCAAATAAGCCGACCCTCCAACGTTTTCAAGGTGGCCGGTTCTCCGGAGCTCCTCGCGGAGGGTAATGACGTCTATCTCGGTGTTGCGTGTGTACAGCTCGAGCATCCCGCCAAAGATTTTCTCGTTAGCGGTCGAATAGAAATAATCGGGCTGGAGGAGTTCTATTGCCGGCGAGACGGCGTGCTTGTCGAGGAGCATCGCCCCCAGCACGGCCTTCTCGGCCTCGATATCGTGCGGAGGTATCTTGCCCGTTGCCGATGTCTCGGGTTCAAAATCCGTCAGTCTCTTTTGCTCGAAATCTGTCGCCATGACGTATTGGAGTTCTGAATTTTAGATTTTCAAATATGAATTAATATAGCAGACAAACAGGATTCAATTAAGAATTAAAAAATCAACATTGAGAATTTATTAGAGTTCGTCGTAAAGCTTTCGCATCGCCTGGACGTCTTCCCACGCCGGCCTCTTCCAGTTCGGGTTGCGAAGAAGCGCAGCAGGGTGAAATGTCACCAGCACCCTAATTCCCTGGTACTCGTAAGTGTTCTTCCGGAGATCGGTCAGCGTCGCGTTTGTCTTGAGAAGAGTCTGGCCGGCGATCCTTCCGAGGCACAAAATCAGCTTCGGTTTTATTATCTCCAACTGCTTCTTAAGATAGGGCTCGCATGACTCAACTTCCTGCGGTAGTGGGTCTCTGTTGTTTGGTGGTCTGCACTTGAGAATATTGCAAATATAGACGTCTTCACGCTTCAGTTGAACCGCAGCCAAAATTTTGTTTAGGAGCTGGCCGGCCCTCCCCACAAAGGGTTCTCCCTGCTCGTCTTCGTCGGCGCCCGGCGCCTCTCCGATTAAAACGAGCTTGGCGTTCGGATTCCCCACGCCAAATACGAAATTCTTCCTCGTCCCACCGAGCGGACATCTCATGCAACCGGAAATCCCTGAGTTCAATGTCTCGAGCGAATCGCTCTTCTGCCACGATGGATCAATCTTCCACTCCGCTTTCGTGTCCGTTCCGTCGAAAAGATTTTCTTCCTCGGAGACTTTTATTGGCTTTGTTTTTGATCTCAAACTGTCCCCCTGATCGGCGGGCTTGTTATCCGTTTCAACTGAGGAAGATGGTACGGCGCTCGAAGTGGCCTCGCCACGTGTCGCGCTCTCGAAAACTTTAGGCAGGTACAGCTCGTCTCCGTACAGCTCCGCCTGCTGTCTGAGAAATACTTCAGCGTCCTTGAGTGTGCTCTCAATCGGATTTTCAACCTTCATGTGTTTAGAAATTTATCGGCAGGGGGAATCAAATACAAACTGTTAATGATAAGGGTCTCAAAGGAGAGAACACACCATTCCAGTTCATCTTTTTGCCTGCTCGAATGCATTAAAACGTATCGTGACAGTTGTACCATTACCCAGGTTGCTCGCGATGTCTATAGTCCCGTTGTGTTCCTGGACAATTCTCTTTGTGACTGCTAGCCCGAGACCGGTACCCTTGCCCGGCGCTTTCGTCGTGAAGAACGGCGTGAATATCCTCGCGAGGTTGTCCGGATGTATCCCTTCGCCGGTATCCTCGATCCTGATCACTATGTGCTTCCTCGATTCTTCTGTCGTTTCGGTTGAGGTCTGGACATTCAGGCTTCCTCCCTTTTCCATCGCCTGATAGGAATTAACGACGATATTGAGAAAGACCTGGTAGAGAAGGGCAGGATCTCCGTAGACTTTTGCTATGCCGTCCTCGAAGTCGGTACGGATTGAGATGTTTCCCTTGTTGAACTGTATCCTGATGAAATTGATGACGTCGGCCAGCACGCCATTGACGTCAGTTGGCTGGAGGGAGAGGACCTTCGGACGAGCGAGGTCGAGGAGCTGACGCATGAGAGTCGATATGCGCTTCGTTTGCGCGAGGATGGTCTCAAGCTCACTGTATCCGGGATCCGATTCCTTCAAATCAAGGAGGACGAACTCGGCGTTTCCTGAAATGATATTCAGTGGCGTGCCAATCTCGTGCGCTATGCCCGCCGCGAGCTGTCCTATTGTCGCGAGCTTCTCCGTTTGAATTATCTGCTGCTCTAGATTTTTCCGCTCGCTTATGTCCGACTCAATTCCCATGTATCCGATCTTCTTGTTGTCCATGTAGATCGGAGTGATGCTGAGCCAAACGGGTATCTCCACACCGTCCTTGCGACGGTTTAATATCTCTCCTCCCCACCTGTCTTCCTTATCCAGCGAAGACCACATCTGATAGTAGAAATCAGGCGTGGAATGTTTTGACTTTACGATCGATGTGGTATTTCCGACTGCTTCATCCCGTGTGTACCCGTATATCCGTGTGAAGGCGTCATTGACATCGATTATCTTTCCGTCAGTTCCTGTTATTACTATCGCGTCGGTGGAGTGCTCAAAAGCGCTTCTGAAGAGCTCCAGCCTTTCCCGGAGGAGCTTCTCCTTTGTTATATCTTTGTTCAGGCCGATTATTCCCGTGAACTTCCCGTCTGAGTCGAAAAGAGGATACCACGATTTAAGAAGGTAGGCTACGTCACCGTTCTTCCTGATTATGCGGTGCTCGGAGTTTTCGATGCTCCTGTGAGTCGTGAAAATGTCCCTGAAGTCACGCTCGAGCGAAGGTCTGTCTTCAGGATATACGAGGTCAAGTGGGTGGAGCCTCCCCGAAATGAATTCGTCGGCGGCGAATCCCGTGATCCGTTCGACGTTGTCGCTTACATAGTAAACCTCTCGGGAGGAATTGAACTGGAAGACGAGATCGTTGCTCGCGTTGACGGTCTGAACCTGTTCGTAAAGAGGGGCGGTCTCAGTAGCCTGCCCGATAACCAAGACAGCTGCTCCGGTTCCTGATCCGGTAGGGACGGTCATGCCGGTTATTTCCCTCCCCGAATTTTTCAGCACGCAGCGGAAGTCGCCGTGGGATGCAGGCAGCGGCAACGGGAGATCGTCGAAGACGTCACTGAGATTCGAATGCGAGCTATGGTCTCCCAGCGTCTCCGCGAATGCCGGCGTCATGCCGGTGATCCGCCCGTCGCTCTCTGCCATGACCGCGCGAGCTCCTGTAAAGGAGAGAATCTCGAGCACCATAGCGGGAGCAATCGCTTCATTCTTGGGAGGCATATAACCCGTCTTCAGAGGTCCCTTCTCTTTCAGCCATGGCCTGGAGAAGAACTCTAAACCGTCCTTGAGAAGATCGGCTTTTCCCGGATCATTTTTTCAAGGTAGGCGTCGAAGGCCATCGCGATGTTCCTGATGACGAGCATCCCGGTGTTCTTCACCACAATCTTGTCCTCGGTTAAATCCAGAAGGTCGTCATGGACAAATTCTTCGAGCTTTGGAAAGGCGTCGGCAAAGTACTTGTCGAAATCCAACTCGAACTTCTTTTCGACCTCCCGCTTGTCGAGCTCCATGTCGCACATAAGTCTCATTATTACGTGCTGTCTTATGATATCGTCCTGTGTCATCCTGTAGCCGAGCACCGTGGGGAAACGTCCCTCGTCGACAGCTTTGTAGTAATCTTTGAGAGACTTGTAGTTCTGAGCGTATACATGGTTAAACTGGCTGATGGCCGAATTACCGAAAGCGTAGAGGTCGGCGCCCGAGTGGGTCGAGTATCCCTGGAAATTCCTATAAAGCGTCTTCTCTCGCTGTGATATTGCAAGCTCATCGTCAGGCTTCGCGAAATGGTCCATCCCGATGTAAACATAGCCCGAGGAGGTCAGGAGTTCGATCGTCATCTTCAGAATTTCGAGCTTCATCTCCGGAGGCGGAAGAGTGTTCTTGTCGATTAATTTCTGGTGAGACTTGAGCCAGGGCACGTGGGCGAAGTTGAAGACGGCGATTCTTTCGGGAGATATGTCGATTATCTTACGCAGGCTCTTCTCGAAAGACTCAAGAGTCTGGTAGGGAAGCCCGTAGATCATGTCGAGATTGATGCTCTTGAAGCCAAGCTTGCGGCTCCATTCCACCGCGTCACGCGTTATCTCCTCTGGCTGCACCCTGTTTACTGCTTCCTGGACCTTCGGCTCGAAGTCCTGGACGCCCATGCTGAGCCTGTTGAATCCTGATTCGCGGAATGCCTGCATGTGCGCGAAGGTTAGACCGCGTGGATCGATCTCAACACCGGCCTCCACCTCTGGAGAAAAAGTGAAATGCTCCTTGATCGAGCTCGCCAGCATTGAGATTTCTTCCGGCGTCAGATATGATGGAGTCCCACCTCCCCAGTGTAATTGCCCGATCATGCGGTTCCTGTTGAAATACGGAGATGAAAGTTCCATCTCTCTCTTAAGATATACCAGATATTCGGCTATCCTTTCACGGCTGTGCGTGATAAGCATGTTGCAGCCGCAGAAGTAGCAGAGCGTGTCGCAGAAGGGAATGTGGAAATAGAGCGACATCTCGGCGGCTTGGCCGGGGACGTTGTTGTCTTTGAGCGATTGGAGAAAATCTTCCGCGGTGAAGGCCGAATTGAAGGCGGGGGCCGGCGGATAGCTCGTGTACCTCGGACCGGGCCTGTCATACTTCTTTATTAATCGTATATCTATGTTCTTCAGGTTATTCATGTGATTCCTTTCGTGAGGTCCTCGGGAACTCTGACGCGCATATGTCGATCCGCGTTTCGGACAAGTGCCCCTGGACCAATTTCCTGCCCATAATTCTCGTGAAAAGTTAACCCCGGCGTGCCGCAAGTTCAAGACGCGAACGACGTGTAGGCGCTTTCCATTTACCCCCAATTTCGATATCTTTAGAAGGTAAACAAGGCGGTTCGAAGAGGGCGGCCCCGTAATGTGAAGAGGTTTGAATGCACTTTCATCCGGCGAAGACGCTGATCACGAGCAGTATCATGATGATGATGGCGATGTACCTTATCATCGGTTCTCTGTGGGTTATATTCGGCGTCGCGTTCGAGTCGGCGGCCGTGGTGACGCTACCATCATACGGAATTGTCATTACGTCTGCTTCCATTATCTGGTCCGCCATCAGCCTGATAATTTCGATCTATTTCATACACCAGGTCCGTTCGATAATCAAAAGAGCAAAGCATGCGGGAAAAGCTTGAGAAGATAAAATCCAGATACGATGAGTTGACCAGTCTCCTCTCCGATCCGGACGTTATTTCCAATCAGGAGAAGTACAGGGAACTGAGCAAGGAGCATAGCGAACTAACTCCCGTGGTCAGGGCGTTTGCGGAATGGCTCGCAACCGGTAAGAATCTTGCGGAAACAAGAGAGCTTGCGGACGCGGCTGACGAGGCGGACATGCGCCAGCTTGCGAAGCAGGAAGCCTCGGACCTTGAAGTGAAGTTCGCCCAGCAGGAGGAGAACCTGAAGAGTCTCCTAATTCCTCGGGATCCCGCCGACAGCAAGGATGTGATTCTGGAAATCCGCTCGGGAACCGGCGGGGAAGAGGCGGCCCTTTTTGCCGCCGACCTTTACCGGATGTACACGAGATACGCTGACAACCGCGGCTGGAATGTCGAGATGATGGACTACAATGAGACCGGGATAGGCGGTTTCAAGGAAATCGTCCTCGGCATAAGTGGCAGGGATGTTTACAGTGATCTGAAATATGAAAGCGGAGTCCACAGGGTGCAGCGCGTACCGGCGACCGAGGCTAGCGGGCGAATTCACACTTCGGCGGCGAGCGTTGTGGTGCTCCCTGAGGTCGAGGATGTAGAGGTGGACGTGAACCCCGACGACCTGAGGATAGACGTCTACCGCGCGGGAGGACACGGCGGGCAGAACGTCAACAAAGTCGAGACCGCCATAAGAATAACTCATCTCCCCACCGGGATAGTGGTACAGTGCCAGGACGAGCGGAGCCAGTTCAAGAATAAGCAGAAGGCGATGAAGATACTCCGTGCCAGGCTGTATGACGCCAAGGTTCAGGAGAGAGACTCCGAGATCGCCGCAAAGAGGAAGACGATGGTTCGCAGCGGCGACAGGAGCGATAAGATCAGGACTTATAATTTCCCCCAGAACAGAGTCACGGATCACAGAATCAACTTCACGATATATGATCTTCAGGGTGTTCTAGATGGGCGATTGGATGAACTCGTGGAGCAACTCAGGCTTGCCGAGCGCGGGGCCCAGCTGGAAACCGCACAGAAATGAGTTCCACTTCGGTCTGGCAGAAATACTTCGGCGCTGCTGGCGCGGCGGGGCTCTTCTTTGGCGTCGCGTTCGGCGCCTTCGCAGCCCATTTCCTCAAGGGACGGGTCTCTTCCCAGATGCTGGACGCTTTTGAGACTGGTGTCCGATACCAGATGTATCACTCGCTCGCACTTCTCGTAGTGGCCTCCTACGCCGGGAGGGAGAAGTATTTTTATTATGCCGGAGTTTTCTATGTGATTGGAATAGTCCTTTTCTCATTCAGCTTGTACGCCCTCGCGTTGACTGGCGTGGATTCGCTTGGAATCATCACGCCTTTCGGCGGTCTGAGCTTCCTCGCCGGCCACATTTTCCTCCTCTTCGGGTTCCTTAGAATCTAGTCTGGCGCATCTCCTCGCGCGTCTCTCAACCTTTTTTCTCAACCACAAAACTACTACAGAGATACAACACCACAGGTGAACCTTACATGATAAAAACAATTCTCGCAATCACGCTCCTCACGGTCTCTACATACGGAATGACTCCTCAAATGAGTCCCGCAACCTCCATCGGAGACACTGCTAAGGTGGATCACCCAGCAGAGCTGCAGAAGACTGCGTCCATCAAGAAGGACACGAATAACGTGTGGATCCCCACCATGGTCACTGGCGTCAACATAAGCCAGATCGCTTTCGACAACTGGACTCAGGGCGGTTCCAACGCGCTGACCTGGACAGCGACGGCGAACGTGGGCATGGATTACAAGACCGACCACTGGACGTTGCGCAATCACGGAAGGGTTGCATACGGCAGGACAAAGCTTGGCGGGCAGGGATATATAACGAACGACAACGAGCTCTTTCTGGAAAACGTCCTGTCGTATAATTTCGGATGGGCCACCGACCCTTTCTTCAGCAATGCCGTGATTTCGACGGTAACGAGGGGGTACAGCTATTCAACCGGGAAGCCGGTGCTCATCGCGGATTTCTTCGACCCCGGTTACGTGACTCAAAGTCTCGGGTTCAGCTACACGAAGCTTCAGTTTTTCTCGACCCGTCTCGGATTGGCAACGCAGGAAGTCTTCGCTAACAAATACCGCCAGTACACTGACAACCCCAGCACGCCGAACAAGGTGGAGGCGTTCAAGTTCGAAACAGGTCTTGAATCGGTCAGTCAGGCAAAACTCCAGATTGCCGACAACGTCCTTCTGACGACGGGACTAAGGTTGTTCACGAGGTTTGAGAACCTGACAGTTTGGGATGTGAGGTGGGACAACGTTGTTGCAGCGAAGGTGAACTCTTTCATAAACGTGAACTTCAATTACCAGCTGGTTTACCAGAAGGATCAGTCGCTTGCAACGCAAATGAAGGAAGGTTTGCAGCTCGGGATCGTGTACACGATTTTTTAGGGGGGAAGCACCGCCGCAGTCAAAATTTCCGTTGTTTTTTTGAGCGTTGGCGGATATATTGTACGCACAAGTCAAGTAACATTCCTCGGTAGCTCAATTGGCAGAGCAATCGGCTGTTAACCGATGGGTTGCAGGTTCGAGTCCTGCCCGAGGAGCGCGCCCGCCACTGGCGGGTTTTTTGTTGTGCAGGACTCAGTGAGACGAAAGACATCAAGTGCTTCCGACTGACTGTCCGTCAGCTCA
>JAKAMG010000036.1:0-13559 GCA_021812985.1 Bacteroidota bacterium | reverse complement strand
TTAACCGATGGGTTGCAGGTTCGAGTCCTGCCCGAGGAGCGCGCCCGCCACTGGCGGGTTTTTTGTTGTGCAGGACTCAGTGAGACGAAAGACATCAAGTGCTTCCGACTGACTGTCCGTCAGCTCAATTGGCAGAGTCCGTCCATGCACGATATGGACGGATTAACCGATGGGTTGCAGGTTCGAGTCCTGCCCGAGGAGCGCGCCCGCCACTGGCGGGTTTTTTGTTGTGCAGGACTCAGTGAGACGAAAGACATCAAGTGCTTCCGACTGACTGTCCGTCAGCTCAATTGGCAGAGTCCGTCCATGCACGATATGGACGGATTAACCGATGGGTTGCAGGTTCGAGTCCTGCCCGAGGAGCGCTCTCACTCATTCACCGTGGGAGGACTAAAAGGAGCCAGGCAGGGTCGGCGGATTTGACATTCTCATTCGTGTGAAGTAATGTTCGACGAAACCGGGGCACGGGCATTCTCCATGATTTGTGTATGAATGGCCGTAATTACGGAAGCAACGGGATGAATCCATGACATTACAGGCTCAATCAAAGTATATGTTATTAGTTGCAGGCGCGGCTGCGATCTTGATAACGGCAACTCCTTGCACTGCCCGAGAAGGCCCGAACGCGATGAGTTCGGCCGTCGTTTATGTTGAGATTGGTGGACCAGGCATTTTATACTCGATTAATTTCGAGTATCGCGTGACTATCAATTTCGTCCTGAGGGCTGGCTATTCCTCCTGGTCAATTCGTCCCTTTGGATTTTTCAGAAGCAGAGAAAGTGACTCATTCATAGGGTTTCCGATCTCATTGAGCTACCTGTATGGTCGCAATGCGGATAAGCTCGAAATCGGTATCGGCATAGTTCCGTCATATCTGAAGGCGTTTGGATTGGGGGAGGGGAGGGCCATCCTCGGCACGGCTACTATCGGTTACAGATTTGAGCCAGAAGAAGGGGGAGTATTGTTCAGGTTGGACTTCACCCCGTTTCTCGCGGGTCGGCAACTTGTGCCATTTGCGGGAGCTTCACTCGGTTATGCCTTTTGAGAAGCCAATGATTTACGCCGGGCGATAGATAAATCCGTCTGAGACATTACTTCGAGCACTTCATCATGCGCCTTCTTCGCTCTTCTTTTCCCAAAGATCGCGACATTATCCGGTTTGTGCTCCCGATAACCACGACGTCTCTAATTATTACGGCAACTTCCATCGTTTTCACCAACCGAGGTATGATACGCCTACCCCCTGGTAACTTGACAATTCCCGGCTCTTCATTTAGCTTATATGCAAATATGAGCATATAAGCATAGGCGTGAACTCAAAAGCTGACATATTGAAGACCCTTGGTGACCAGACTAGACTCCGAGTTGTTCATCTGATTGCCGCATCGAGGAAGTCCCTCTGCGTCTGCGAGATTGTGGACGCGCTCAAGCTCCCGCAATACCAGGTTTCGAAATGCCTCGTCATGCTTCGCCGGGCCGGGCTCGTTGAAGTCGACAGGAACGGAACGTGGGGATACTATCATCCCAATTTGGCAGAGAGGGCGAACGTTGCGCTTTTCAAGTTCGTGATGGAGTATTGCGCGGGAGAACCTTTCGATCTGGACGTCATTGCGCTTGAAAAGAGGCTCAAACTGCGGGAGAAGGATAAATGCGTCGTCGGCTTCGTTCCTGAAAAGGAACTGCTCAAGCTTATGCGCAAGAAAGGGGTCGATGTGTGATGCATGATAAGGCCGCGACGAGAATACTCGTCCTTTGCACAGGTAATTCGTGCAGGTCCCAGATGGCGGAAGCATTCCTGAAATCCTTCGATCCTACGATAGAAGTCCACTCAGCTGGCACTGCCCCAGCCAGCAAGGTCCATCCCAAAGCGGTCCAGGTGATGAAAGAAGCCGGCATAGATATTACTTCCAGCAAGACAAAGAGCGTCCAGCAGTTCCTCTCCCAGTCTTTTGATTTTGTCATTACTGTCTGCGACAATGCTAAGGAAACTTGTCCGTTCTTTACCGGGAAGGTCGACCACCGACTCCACATGGGATTTGAGGACCCCGCAGAAGTCCTCGGGTCGGAAGACAAAATGATCTCGGTCTTCCGCACGGTCCGGGACAATATAAAAAAGGACTTCTACGCGTTCTATCTTAACGAGATTATGAAAGAGAAGGCTAAGGATGGCGACACTATCTAAGAGATTATCGTTTTTCGATAGATACCTGACACTCTGGATTTTCTCAACCATGTTTGTCGGGGTCGCTGCCGGTTCCATCTTTCCCCGCCTCGCTGCTTTCTGGGATTCGATGAGCAGCGGAACCACAAACATTTTCATTGCGATCGGGCTTATACTCATGATGTATCCGCCTCTCGCGAAAGTTAATTATGAGGAACTTGGAAAGGTATTCCGCAACGGAAAGATTCTGTCTCTGTCCCTCATACAAAACTGGATTGTCGGGCCAGTGACGATGTTCCTCCTGGCCGTCGTGTTCCTTCATAATTATCCGTCATACATGGCAGGCCTGATTCTCATAGGGCTGGCCAGGTGTATTGCGATGGTAATAGTGTGGAACGAACTTGCACAAGGGAACACTGAATATGCTGCTGGCCTCGTGGCAATCAATTCCGTCTTCCAGGTCCTCTTCTATTCTTTATACGCGTATGTGTTCATAACTATACTGCCGCACTGGCTCGGATTAAGCTCATTTAACGTCGCTATCACCGTCGGCCAGATTGCGGAGAGCGTGTTCTTCTACCTTGGAGTACCTTTCATAGCCGGAATAGCGACGAGGTTTCTGTTGATAAGACGGAAGGGCAAGGAGTGGTACGGGAGCCACTTTGTTCCCAGGATAAGCCCAATTACTCCGGTCGCCTTGCTGTTTACCATATTTGTCATGTTCTCCCTGAAGGGTAAGCTCATCCTTCAAATTCCTCTTGACGTGGTGAGGATTGCGATCCCGTTAAGTCTCTATTTTGTGATAATGTTCTTCGTCTCGTTCTGGATGGGGAAGAGGATCGGTGCGGACTACGGCAAGACGACGACACTTTCATTTACGGCCGCGAGCAACAACTTCGAGCTCGCAATCGCAGTCGCCATTGCGGTCTTCGGAATAAATTCAGGCGAGGCGTTCGCGTCTGTCATCGGTCCGCTTGTTGAAGTGCCGGTGCTGATCAGCCTCGTGAACGTCGCGCTACGATTTAAGCGAAGATACTTTCCTGAAGGTGCAGGAGTCGACATCAGTTGAGACCCTTCTGGACTATCGTTACAGATTAGCGGCACCGTTAGGACTAAATGTGGTTTGTATCACGCACACGCGAAATCGCTTCATAGGTTACGATGGGTTGAAGTCGTCGAGATGCAATTCACAACCCAATCGGTGAAGCTTTGGAGTCTAACGCAGAATCGCTATCCTATCTGATTTTGGACTCATTTCAAGTCCCACCTTTTCAATCCTAGACCCCATAGGCGGTATTCACCTAATCGGCGTTTTAATGTTGACTAAGTCTCGCACAGGAAGATATATTCCTTTGTCAGGGCGATTATCTGTTTGGCTCCACAGTAGAGCACAAGTACTGAACTGGTTTGCCAAAAGGATCATTGTCGTTGGGAGCCGTTTGAGGTGTACTTAAAAAAAAGACACCTCCGCTATTTGATCCACCTCTGAATTCGTTGGTCAGTAGACACCGGAGACGCAATGCCTGTAGGTGAAAAGTCTCACGCAAAATATCTGTGGATTTCGATTGTTGCCTCAATAGCGACAATACTGCTGAAAGGCGGAGCTTATTTTGTGACGGCATCCGTCGGGCTCCTGTCGGATGCAATCGAATCGTTCATAAACCTCGCCGCCGGTGTCAGTGCGTTTGCGCTGTTGACAATTGCGCTCCGACCGCCTGACAGGGGACATCCATTCGGTCACAACAAGGCTGAATATTTCTCAAGCATTATTGAGGGTACGCTGATCTTTCTCGCGGCTGTGGCCATCTGCGTGACATCAATCGAGAGGCTTATCAATCCACACCCACCTCACGACCTGGGAACCGGGCTCCTCATTTCCGTTGCAGCTTCCGTAATCAACCTGTTCACAGCCATGATCCTTATGAAGGCCGGCAAACGTTACAACTCGATTACGCTCGAAGCCGACGCCAGACACCTTCTGACGGACGTCTGGACTACAGGCGGCGTTCTGGCCGGACTATTAGTGGTCAACCTGACGGGTTGGATCATACTCGATCCGATAATCGCGATCTTTGTGGCTGTAAATATAATATTCACGGGAATAGGATTGATCAGACGTTCAGTCTCCGGTCTTATGGATGAAGCTCTTCCCGCGGATGAGATTGATTTGCTGAGAAAGATCCTCGATAGTCACAAGCGCTATGGGGTGGTCTATCATTCGCTTTACACGAGGAAGGCGGCCAGCAAGCGATTTGTGTCGCTCCACCTTGTCATGCCGGGCGAATGGCAGATTTCGAAGGGACACGAACTGACAAAGCTTATAGAATCGGAAATCTCTAGAGTCTTTCCCGAGACCGATGTGTTCATACACATCGAGCCCATGGGTGATCCCGCGGCATTCGATGATTATCTCGATTCCTATAAGGAGAAAGGCTGATAAGTCAGGCCGTCATGTGAATTGGGTTCAACCTGTTCGTGGTAGCCATGCTGCTGGTTAACCTGAAGATATTTAACAGGAAATCGCATCGAATCACAATCAAAGAGTCGATAGCATGGACGTTGGTTTGGGTCGGCCTTGCACTCCTCTTCAACTTGGGGGTTTACTGTGGCGCGGCGAGCAGAAGGCGCTGGAATTTCTAACTGGCTACCTGATTGAAAAATCGCTAAGTGTCGACAATCTGTTCGTCTTCCTTCAGGTCTTCTCATACTTTCGCATCGAAGACAAATACCAGCACAACGTGCTCTTCTGGGGCATTGTTGGAGCGTTGCTGATGCGCGCCGCATTCATTCTGGCAGGCGTTGCGCTTATCACGAAATTCAGCTGGATCGTATATGTCTTCGGCGGTTTCCTCATATTTATCGGGACTAGAATGGCATTAAAGAGCGAAAAGGAGATGAACCCCGATAAGAACCCGATAATTCATTTCGTCAGAAAGGTGGTGCCGCTGTCGAAGAATTATTCCGTGGAGGGCTACTTTGTCAGGGAAGGGGGAAGACTGCTTGCTACGCCTCTCTTCATCGTCCTGATCACGATAGAAACGACCGATCTGATCTTTGCTCTCGATTCCATACCTGCCGTTCTCGCGATTTCGACAGATCCCTTCATCGTGTATACGTCCAACGTATTCGCGATTCTCGGACTCCGTGCTCTCTTCTTTGCTATCTCAGGCGTCATGAACAGATTTGAGTATCTGAGTTACGGACTTGCAGTGGTGCTCGTGTTTGTCGGGGTGAAGATGCTCACATCACCTTTCATACATATTCCTGTACAGTATGCGCTCGGTGTTGTAGTGGCGGTGCTTGCTGCATCGGTTTTGCTGTCGATCGTTTTACCGGGGAAGTCGGGGCAATTCGAGACGTCGAGGCCAACCGGAAAGAAGAAGTCGGACCAATAGTAAACCTACTCCGGATTTAAGAGTCCTCTGACAGGAAAACGAGGGGAAAATAAGAGCGCTTGAGCGACAAGAGACTTCGTCACCCAAAGGCCCGCCGCGTCAGCTGAAAACTCGATTTCGCGATCGCCCCGGGAGTGCTTATCACCGCTGTCTCGTGGAACTTCATGAGGCTGTGCCATGTTGATGCAATGCGTCGCATAAGCTGGAACCTCCGGATTGCGATGATTATGGAACGTCAGAGGGACGGACTGCCGGTAAATCGGTTCGCGTAGTAGCGGCTTGGGCGGGGGGATTGCGGCTCCGCCTGATTTTTCAACGCGGCTTTGACGGCCTAAGATAGTGAACCAACGAAGATGAAGGAGATAAATGAGGACACATATGGTACGGACAGGGGTTATGTTGGTTTTGATTCTTGCGGCTTCGACAACATTTGCATTCGCCGGAACGGACGATGGTTCGAAACCGGATTCACACGGTTGGCAATATGATCACAAAGGCGGGCAGGATAATCATGATGGTGGAGAGTCCGACCACAACGGTCGGCAACCTGATCAGGGAGGGGGCTCAAATCATGATGGATCGTCCGATCATAACGGAGGGTGTCCTTCGCCATCCAAAGTCCCGCTCACGGAAGGGCTGCCGTTCTTGGCCATTGCCGGGACCGCTTATGGCGTGTATGCTCTGAAGAAAAAACGGAACATGTCGGACGGCAATTAAGAGACTCCCACGCGGTCTGCAAGCGATTTCAAAGAAAATCCGCAGTGAGCGAACTAAAGATTTCGATTAAGCATAACCCTGCTTTCAAGTTTATCTTGAAGGCGCTATGTGTTTACGTCCTATGGTACATACTGTACAACATGACTCTCAGTCCAGCCGGTTGGCTTGACTCGTGGGCGGAGGATAGCCTGGTTCTCGCGAGTGGCCGGCTGCTAACTACACTTGGGTACACGGTCTTCACAAGGTCGAACGTCATCTGGATGCATAATCTTTCCGGAATCGAAGTAACAAGCGGCTGCGACGGCCTCACGGCAATCGGCCTTTTCATTTCTTTCCTTGTGGCCTATCCCGGCGATATGATGAGGAGACTGTTAATGGTTCTCTCGGGATCTGTCCTCATCGCAACTGGAAACATAATGCGAATCTGTGTCCTCACGCTTGGACAGCTCTACTGGCCGAGCGGGTTCAACTTCTTGCATCTCTTTCTAACCGAGATCCTGTTTGACGGACTTGTCCTGGCGTTGTGCGTCTTCTGGGTCAACTGGGGGAGTGGAAGAGGACGATCAGAAGAAACCGCGAATCCTTCCGGTGCGCTGGGCTAAGCTAATTATTCTTGCGGCAGTACTGGGAGGATTGTACATCCTTGCAATACGCCCGATTCGCGGAGTCATCATCCGCCGATTCATATACCCTGAAGCGATAGCAGCTGTGGCCCACAAGACAGCAATGGAAATATCCGACAGTTCTACCGGTGGATTTGAGATAGCCGTAGGCGAAGGCACAAGCCATTCGGGATACTATAGATATTTTATGGCATTCGGCGAATACCTTTTTGTGCCGTTCATCTTCTTGGCAATCCTTCGTGCCGATACGAAATGGGCCGTCCTGATATTCCTTCTTCACTTTGGCTATTTCATTGTCGAGACTGGGCTTCTCTTTCTCGGCTTAAGGGTTGACTATGTGTTCCTTCGTGCGATGGATTTGCTAGGTTACATTCTCTTTCCGACTTCCTTTGGGATAGTAGCGCTTGCCTGGTTTGAAACCAGGGAGGAGCGCAAGGCAGACTCAATGGCCAGTAAGAATTCGACTCTTTTGGGAAGGGACCCATCGAAGGATCGTGTTCACTGACCCGTTCCGTGATGTCGCTGGCAAAAAAGAGTCCTCCTCTGTTCCGAACGAGCCGTTTAGATTTGGGGGCTTAAGTTTATGCCAAGGTACGGAACGCGCAGGAGCAATCCAGGATCCCGGTAAGCAATGGGTCTTCTCAACTCGCTTTACAAAATGCATACGCGAATGTTGCCAGCGAGGTTGATAGTTAAGCTGAATATTATTAGTGGAATGGATTAGATTCTAAAAAAGGAGGGAACCATGAAACACTTTGCTCAAATCAGCGCTTTTCTAATCTTGTCACTTCCGCTCATCGTGCCTTCGCCTTCTTCCGCCCAGGAAAGCAAGGTGCGCCTGAGCCTGAAGGCCAGTGTCATGCAGAGGCTTGGGGTGAACACAGATATTACTATTGTCTACAGCAGGCCCGGAGTAAAAGGGAGAAAGATATGGGGTGGACTCGTGCCCTATGGTATGGCTCCTGGAAACGCGGAGTCGAAAGGGAAGCCTTTCCCGTGGCGGGCTGGCGCAAACGAAAATACGACCATTGAATTCTCAAAGGATGTCCTCGTCGAGGGGCATAGATTATCTGCTGGCAAGTACGGCCTTTTCATGATCCCTTCGGAAAAGGACTGGATCATTATATTCAGTAAGAACAGCTCGGCATGGGGAAGCTTTTCCTACAATGAGGCTGAGGATGCCCTCCGGATAACCGTGACTCCGGTCGAAGCTCCGCATATGGAGTGGTTGATGTATGGTTTTGATGATCTCGCGGGGACATCGGCGACAGCCTACCTCTGGTGGGATAATCTGAAAGTGCCATTCAAGATCTCTCTTCCCAAGGAATAAGCCCGATTTTCTTTTGTGCCTGCGATGATTTCCGTGGAGATCCTATTACCAGCGATCCAGGCAAGCGACACTCCATCTGTTCGATCGGCGGCCGGTTGCTTCGGATAACCGGCCTATTATCTATGTTATGCCTGGCCAGGCATCGCAACGGATTTTGGGTCAGAGGGAGTGTGGCACTTTACTCTTAGGGAGTCTTGAGGGGAGGATGAGATGTGTGCCCGACGGACAGTGTCGTTTGTCAGACTCGTGGCTCGCTTTGCTTCGTGCCACTTTTCTTATTAAATCCAATGAATGTATGAAAGAAAGATTCGCACGATTTCCAGAGACCGGCCTATTGTCGCGCCAAAAAGTGGAGCCATCGCGTTGACAGGTCCGAAATTCGCGCCAGCCTTTCTGATCATGTTGGATAACCTGGCTTCGGTTGCGGCGAGAGCTGGCAGAAATTCAGTGAAGGCCAAGGAGGTATAATGGCGTTCTTCATCGTATCTCTCTCCATAGCTGTGCTCGTTCTTGTTGTCATCTTGTTGTCCGCTTTTATCCTCGCTAGGAAGGTGATTCGGTGGCTGATCTCGGAGTATGAATCGCGCCTCCAAATTTCTTACTCGAATGAATTTTACAGAGTAGTGCTCAGTGATGTGGACTTGAGCTCGATCGCGGTGCGAAAGCGGTTGAGGAAGATTATAACGCATGGCGGCTTCATAAACATGAGGCGGAGAAAGCGCGTCGCGAAGGATGTCCTCCTCCGATTTGTCAAGGAGATCTCCGGGGAGGAGCTGGACAGGGCCCGGGTATTGTATTCGACGATCGGCTGCGCTGCACTGACAGCCAGGGACCTGAAGAATTACCGCTGGTGGATAAGGGCGGAGGCTCTGTCGGAGCTTTCGATCATGAAAGTCGAGAACGCGCTTGATCTTATATTGCCGATGGTATCAGATAAAGATGAGTCAGTGAGGATCAAGGCCCTTGAAGCGGGGCTCGAGATCGGCGGACCTGAAATCCTTCCGATCATGCTGGACCTGCTGCCGGAAATAACACTTTGGACGGCTATGACTTTGGAGCGAATACTCGATCCGCATGACGAAAGCTCCGCGATGGTAATACGCTCCCTTCTGAGCAGTGACAAGTCTGACTTTCGCAAATTCGCAACCATAATGCTGGGGTTGTCGAAATCCGTTGCCGCGGTGCCAACGTTAATTGGGTTGGCGGCCTCTGAAGATCCAAGAGGGGCTGCCTGCGCACTCCAGGCTTTGTCGCTCATTGAAGACCCGAGAGCGATTCCATTGGCAATTCAGAAACTAGACTCTGTTTTCCCTGAGGTGCGATCCAAGGCCGCGCTTTTTCTCGGCCAGCTTGGTGAGACGGAAGCTATTAAACCAATATCGCATCTCCTGCAGGACGCAGATCTCAAAGTGCGATATGACGCCGCTTGCGCGTTGGCCAGGCTCGGCGATGAAGGAATCTCGGTCCTCAAGAATGTCTCCGAGTCCATTCAGTCGGTGGGGAGGGGGGCTTCGCTGGAGGTCCTCGACGAGATCAGACTCGGCTCCGTTGGAGCCAAGACCGAGTTTCAGTGGTAAGACGACCGCATCGTTTGTTCGGATACGCGTCCGCATTGTTGTAATATTCTTCATTAGGCCACTCCCGATTCAGTCCTTCTAGTCGATGGAAGGAGTCGGCCATAAAGTCGACTGACCCACCAGGCTCGGTATTCTGTCAAAGCGATGACTTCCAGATGAAAATGGAGAGCAAGAAGTGAGCGCGTATTAGATTCAAATGTCGCCACCTGAAAACTTGTCTCGCAAGTTTTCGTTCCGTCGGTCAGCCGGTAACGTTTGAGGCTTAACCTGGTATCAGCTGCCATCCGCCCGGTACAACCATTCGTTGCCTTGTTCCGCAGTTCTCTGATTTTCGGGACGTGCACTGTCTAATGACAGTGAATCGAAGGGATGCGATGAATCAAAGAGTCCCGAAGAAAACTGTACATTCGAACAGTTGCATCTGGTCCTCTTCATGTCAAATCTTCAAACGACTTAAACTAACGAAGTCATTGACGAAGCCTGATTCGGCAAATGTGTTTTTCGTCACCACATTGCTCGTACAACTTTTCGTAGCTTGCCGTAGCGTTGGAGTCAGGAGAAGCCTTTCCCGCCATCTGGATTGAATCGCATCGTGTTTCCTTCGGGGGCGGGCTAGGGTATTTAAGAAATACATTTACGGAGGGATCCAGGCGTTGAGCGCGAACAAATCTGCAAGTCCTGTCCTCGTGTTCCCTTCAAAGTTTCAGGCGGCTTAATAAATCGCAGGAAAGGAGCATCGTATGCGCCGTTGGAGCGTTACCGCGTTCATACTCTTCCTCTTGGGAGGAATAGCGTATTCCCAGACGAATCTGTCGGGGACGATTATAAACGATTCCACACTTACTTTGTCGGGCAATCCCTATATCGTGACCGGGAATCTGACGGTCAATTCACCTTATACACTTACCGTCGATTCCGGAGTCGTGATTAGATTCCAGGCGGGAACGGGATTGTATGTGAACGGAAACCTCCAGGCGAGGTGGACCACTTTCACCTCGAGTAAGGATACAACTGGAGGCGCACCGCAGAAGGGAGATTGGGCGGGAATCAGGATCGGCTATCCAAGCGGTTCCAACGCCGTTTTCGACACTTGCCAAATCAAGTTTGGCGGCTCGAACGGCACTGCTGCGCTCTACGCGTATAGTGGCAACACCGACGTTGAGGGGTCCTCCATCTCCGCCTCTAGCACTTACGGCGTCTATGTGGGCGCAGGGAGCCTCACTCTGAATAACTCTACGGTCTCCAATGCGGCAACCGTCGGTCTCGTCTTCGCCGGGGGGACAAGCGTTACTTTCGGTTCATCCGGAATATCTTCGTGCCAATGGCCAATTCAGTACAACGGGACTGCCTCACTTGTCTTCAACGGCACGAACAGTCTGAGCGGAAATGCGCACAACGGCATCAACATGGCCTTCGGTTCGACCGGCAGTATGGTACTCGATACTGTGAGTGTACCATATTATTTCGCCGGCGATTTCACCGTCAATTCGGGAGCCACGCTCCAGATTGCCAGCACCGACATTCTGAAATTTGGCTCCGGACGTTTGTACGTGAGCGGAGCATTAGTGGCGGTGGCCGGACCGGGACAGGCAATTTATTTCACATCTTACCTTGACGATAATCTCGGAGGAGATACCAACGGGGATGGTACTGCGACCGCGCCAGCCACGGCCAACTGGGGGGGAGTGTATTTCAACGGCTCCGTTCTCGACTCCGTCTCGGTGATGAGGAGGTGCTACGTGTACTTTGCCGGAGCCGGCAGCATCGGCGGAATATCGATGAACAACGCCAGCCCCACGATCGACAGCTGCAACATGATCAAGAACTACTACGGTGCCATGATGCAGGGCGTATCGAATCCAAAATTCACGAACAACACCATAGGCTCAAGCCAGCTTGTCCCCATCGCGATGTCCTTCGCTGCAAATCCGGTTTTCAGCAACAATTCATTCTCTTTTTCGGACAATACATATGATGCGATCGGCCTCCTTGGCGGTACTCTCCCTGCGAACTCCGAGCTTCCAATCAGGTCAGTTACGAGCATCCCGAACGTCACTTATCTGCTTCTCGACCAAATTACTATACCAGTCGGCAAGACGCTGACAATCGACAAGGGAATTGTCATTAAGGGCTTCAGCAACTATCAGGTGATCACGGTGCAGGGGAAGCTCGTAGCCAACGGAACTGCTGACAGCGTGATTGTCTTCACGTCTGCCAAAGATGATAATTTCGGTAATCCTCATGACACTAACCGGGACGGCACCGCGTCGGTCCCAAATGTCGGCGACTGGGGCGGCATCGTCTTTGAACCGGGAAGCGATACATCTTCCGTGCTGAACTATTGCCGCATCACGTTTGGTAGCCTCCCTTACGCCCATTACTTCAATGGAACGGCTTACTATTCCGGCGAAGTGTCCATGTTTAATTCGAGCCCGACAATTTCCAACTGCAACATTGGCAGTGCGGTTTATTCCATTTATGCGGCACTTTCGTCAAATCCAAAAGTAGTCAACGACACGCTCTTCAATACTCAGTATACTCCGATCGCGATGTCGGTCTCCGCGAATCCGACTTTCTCGGGCATACGGTTTCTCAATACCGCATGGGTAGCGGTGGGTCTTCTCGGCGAGTATGTCGCGGCTAACGGCGAGGTCATGCAAAGGACAATCGCCGGGTACAATAACATTACTTACGTGTTGCTCGGCGATCTTACGATCAATACGGGAACTAACGTCACGGTCGATCCTGGAGTCGTCGTCAAGTCGAATGGTCCGGGCATCTACGTCAACGGCGGCTTCAAGGCGAAAGGAAGCGTTGCCGGCGGCAACGTTGTGTTTACGTCTCTCAAAGACGACAACTACGGCAATCCGGGCGACACGAACGGCGATGGTGCGGGTTCAACGCCCTCGAGAGGAGACTGGAGCACGATCAGATTTCAATCCGCCAGCGACGATTCGTTCTCCGTTCTTGACAGCTGTCTGATCAAGTTTGGCGGAAATGGAAGCTGGGGTGGCGTCACCTACACCGACGCCAGCAGCAAGCTTTCCAACTCCACTATCTCCGATTCGTATAATTTCGGCGTACGATGCGAGAACAGCTCGTCGCCGAAGATAAGTAATGTGGTCCTGCAAAACTGCAGGCTCGATCCGATTGCCATGTCGCTTCTTTCGAATCCCACATTTACAAACATCACGTTTGCGGCCAACGGGAGCAAGGGAATCAGAATACTCGAAGGGACGCTCTCCTCCAATGCGAGCCTCGCCGAGCGAAATGTCGCAGGGATTAACAACATCGCCTATATCATTGACAATCTCACCGTCGGACCGAGCGCGGTCTTCACGATCCAGCCTGGAGTCGTAATAAAACTCTCGAACTACTATGCCGGCATCCAGGTGAAGGGCGCGATCGTCGCAGACGGCACGGCGACGCAGCCCATCGTGTTCACTTCAATAGCAGACGATTCTTATGGTGGCGACACCAATAACGACGGTAATACAAGCGCGCCAGGCAAAGGGAACTGGTCGACGGTCGACTTTGTCGCATCAAGTCTAGACAGCCTGAACGCGATGAGGCACTGCATCCTGAGATACGGAGGCGGCAATATTTACAACAATCAATATGGCATCGTCCGAGACTTCAATGCTGCCATGGTCATGGATTCCTCTGTAATCGAGCAGTCTGCGAGCTCCGCGTTCGGCGTATTCGGAAGCGGCCATCCGGTTGTTTCGAACACTCAGATGATCAACGTCAGCTCGA